>CAZMKZ010000062.1:0-10726 GCA_964567185.1 uncultured Thermodesulfobacteriota bacterium | reverse complement strand
GCAACCGCGGTTTCACCCTTATAGAACTCATGGTGGTCATAGTCATCCTGGGTATCCTCGCCGCGGTTATAGCCCCGCGTATAATAGGGCGCACCGATGAGGCCAAGGTGACGGAAGCGCGTGTGCAGATAAAAAACTTCGAGACCGCCATAAAGCTCTACAAGCTCGATAACGGCCGTTATCCCGCCACGGAGCAGGGCCTTAACGCCCTTATCTCAAAACCCACGACAGGTGTTATCCCCAGGAACTGGCGTAAGGGCGGTTATCTTGAGAACAACAAGATACCCATGGACCCCTGGGGCAATCCATACATATACGCCTCGCCGGGGCTTCACGGGGATTATGACATACTGTCTCTTGGAGGCGATGGAGCAAGGGGCGGTGAGGGCTTCGACAGTGACGTGGAGAGCTGGAACGTCAACTGAGGGCAGGGGCGGTGGAGCCGGTTTTACGCTCATAGAGCTTGTCGTTGTCATCGCCATCCTTGCTTCGGTCCTCCTTATCGCCTTTCCCGGCATGAACGTGCTTGAAGGCTACGGCTTTCGTTCAGACGCGAGGAGGATGGCGGGGCTCTTTCGCTACCTTGACGATACCGCTACCACGGAGGGCCGTTATTACAGGGTCTGGTTTTACGTGGAAGATGAGGACTTCAAGGTGGAGACCTCTTCGGACGGAAAGAAATTCGTATTGGCAAGCGACCCCGATATAAGGGGTTTCCGCATCAACAAGGCCACAGAGATAGAGGATATCGTCATAGCCGGGCTCGGGAGGGTGTCATCCGGCGAGGCCGCCGTAATCTTCAACCCCTCGGCAGGGGCCGATCCCTTCAGCCTTCATCTTCGAAGAGGCGACTCTCAACTTACCTTACGCTACAACCCCTATTCCGGCAAGGTCAAGATAATTCAAGGTCATGTTTAAAATACCCCTAACTCATGCGGGAGAAGACCCGGGAAGAGTCTTATCAGAGAGAGGCTTTACTCTCCTTGAGATAATGGTGGCCCTTGCCATACTCGGCGGGGTTATTGTCACGGCCCTTGCCAGCATAAGTTATCATCTGAGCGTTGTGGACAGTAATATAAACAGGACCCTCTCCTCCATGCTCGCCGTGGACAAATTGGAACAGGTAAGGCTTTACGGCGAGCCGAAAAAAAAGAATGGCGATCTGGCGCCGGAGTACGAGGGTTTTTCATGGACCTACAGCAGGGAAAAATCCACTTATCAGGGTATGGTGACAGAGTCCGTGAGAGTGAGCCGTGCCGATGCGGCAGTAGCCACCATAAAGACCATGAGACCAGAGAAGTAGATATGGTTTTAAGGGACAGGATAGTGGGGAAAGCAAAAATAACAAAGGCCTCTTACGGTCGTGATTTTCGGGAGAAGGGTTTTACCCTTATTGAGCTCCTTATCGCCGTTGCCATACTCGCCGTGGTTGTGACGGCCATATACGCCACCCTCTTTAACGTCCTTTCCACGAGGGAGAATGTTCAGGCGCACATGGACCGCCTGCGGGAGTTCCGCCGCTTTTCCGGGATATTTTCAAGAGAGGTACGCGCCTCCTTTGTCAGCCCCTCAAATACTGTCTCGCTATGGCGCGGCAGAGGCGGAGATGCCTCTTCAACATCCCTTGCCAGCCTCTCAATGACCTTTTTCACCTACCCCGCGGGTAAAGCGCTCTCCGGCGACCTCATGGCCGTAAGCTACAGCGCAGAAGACACGGAGGACGGCATTACACTTTACAGGGAGTCATGGAACCCCTACACCGGAGAGAAGGGTGTCAAGGCCGAGGTCATGGAAGACATAAATGGCTTTGGCGCCCAGTTTTACGATGGTGAAAAATGGCTGGACTCATGGGACGGCGAGGAGCGCAAGGCCGTGCCCGAGGCCGTAAGGGTCTTCATCAATATAAAGGCCCTTGAGGGCGTAAATACATTGACCGCAACCGTAGTTACCATGGTAAAGTGAAAATGGCGCGAGAACGGCAAAGGCACCGCAACGAGAGAGGCTTCGCCCTTATCATAACGCTCCTTGTTACGGCCATTATCGTGAGCGTTCTTGCCGAGATAGTCTTCTCCGTGCACATGGACACCACGAGTACGGGGAGCTATATCGATTATCAGAACGCCTCTTTTATGGCGAGAGACGGCCTTGGCGTGGCCAGGAAGATGTCTACTGATATCAACGCGGCTGGCTACACTTACCTTGGCGGAGATAATGGGCGCAAGATTTTTGATAACAATGGGGGCCTTCTTGGTGTACAGCTTTTTGACGAGTCGGGCAAGCTTTCCCTCAACGCCATTGTCTACAAGAACGGTGAGATAAACAAGGAATATTATGATATGTATGTAAGACTGCTTGAGGAGCTGGACCTTCCGGTCTCTCTTGCGGATACCCTTTCGGACTGGATAGATTCCGATGACTCCGCCAGAAAGGACGGCGCCGAGAACAGCGACTATTATATGCGTCTCAAGCATCCCTATACCTCAAAGGGCGCGCCGCTTACGACTCTGGACGAACTCTATCTTGTCAAGGGGTATGGGGCAGAGGAGTTAAAAAAACTCTCTGAATTTGTTACCGTTTATACGGACGGCAAGATAAACGTCAATAACGCCCCGCGCGAGGTCCTGGAAGCTCTCTCTACTGATATCACGGATGACCTTGCCCGTAATGTGATATCTTACAGAAAGGGCGCGCCTTTTCATGATACCGCGGAGATAAGAAAGGTATCGGGTTTTGAGCAGATAGGATTTAACCTGCAGAATAAGATAATCGTAAAGAGCCGCACCTTCAGGGCCGTTGTCATGGCCCGTGTGGGCAGGGCGCAGAGCATGGCCGAGGCCGTCTTCACGAACAACGGTAAAGATGCCGCCACATATTATTACAGGCAGAGGTAATGTCAAGACCGCTTCTTATAATCGACATGGGAGAAGACTCCGTGAGGTGCTGTGCCCTCGTCCCTGGCAAGGGCAGGGCAGAGGTCTATTTGGAGGCGCCCCTTAATGGAGACATGAAGGGGGCCGTAAAAGGGCTTCTCAAGGAGATGGAGGGGGCGGGGACCGCGACCTTTGGCAGGGTCTACCTGGGTGTGCCCGCTGATTCGCTTAGCATGCGGGTGGTGCATGTCCCCCTTGATGACAGGAAAAAGGTAGAGGAGGTATTGCCCTTTGAGCTTGAGGAGAGGCTTGTGAGGGGCACCGAAGATTTTATCTTTGACGCCGTGCCTCTCTCTAACGGGGCCGCCATGGCAGTGGCCCTTGAAAAAGCGCTTTTGAGAGAGTACCTCGATACCCTCGCCGGGCTCGGCCTTGAGCCCTTCTGGGTGGGAAGCTCACTGCTCGCAAAGGAGAGGCTCCTGACAAAGGTGAATACCGCCGTGGCGCCGGCGGCCTTTATTGACGGAGAGTCCCTGGTCATCTCCGACGGCAAGGGACCCCTGCTTTATAAAAGGGTGAGGGACGAGACGGATGTAAAGTTGGCCCTTGCGAGCATTGAGGCCGATGGTCTGGAGGTAAAGACCTTTTATTACTGCGGTGAGGCTTCAAAGGCCCTGGTACCATCGGGGCGCGAGGCCGTATCCGCCGGTGATTGGGACGAGAGGTTTACGGGGCTTCGGGCCCTTGTCCTTCAGATAGAAGAGGGGCAGAAGGGTGCCGTAAATTTCAGAAAACACGAGTTCGCCAACACCGAGGCCTTTGACAGGGCGGCGAAGGGCTTCAAGTTAAGCCTGGCCCTTATGGTCCTTGCGGCCGTCTTATGGGGCGGGCTTGTCTATCTTCAATCACGGCACATATCAAGCGAAGTGGCTGATATAAAGAGTGAGCTCTTTGCTTCTTACCGAAGGGCCTTTCCCGCGGAGTCGTCGGTGCAGGACCCGCTCTATCAGCTTGAGATAAAGCTCAAGGAGCAGGCAGGCGATATGGGGCTTATGGGCAGGGGCGTGGATGTGCTTGAAAACATGAGGCTTCTTGCAGAGGCCGGCGGCGCATCGGGCATTACCCTGTACCAGATATCAATGAGCGCGGACAGGGTAACGGCAAAGGGCAAGGCCAAGTCTTTTGAGCAGGCCGTGAAGTTCAAGACCGGGTTTCTTAAATCGAAGGTCTTCAGGACGCCCGTGCTTACGGACGTAAAGACAAGCGTCAGCGGGGGGGTTACTTTTTCCATAGCCCTTGATATCAAGGGTAGGGGCCTCTCGTAAGAGGGGGCTTTAATAGAAGGGGCAAACAGGGCTCAGGCTTATGGATATGGGAAAATTATTAAAGGGTGTTTCCGAGAGGCAGGCGCTTATACTGAAGTTTGTTCTCGCCTTTTTAGCGCTCGCTATCTTTATGGGCGGCACATATAATCATGTGGCCGGCAAGAGGGCGGTCCTTCGGGCAAAAGAGCGGGAGCTCGGCGAGTTCAGGCAGTTGATGAAAAAATTCTCTGCCGGACGTGAGACCATTACGCCTGTAAAGAAGAGGCTTGCGGTCTCAGGGACTGCGGCCTCGCCCGTTACCGTCATGGAGGAGATAGGCTCCCGGCTTGGCATAAAGGATCACCTGAAGTCCTTCAAGGCCGTGGAAGAGTCCATTGAGGACGGTTATGAGATAAGGAGCGTAGAGGTGGCCGTAAAGGGTATTACGCTTAACCAGTTTGTCAATCTCATCTACGAGATAGACCGGTATCCGGGGCTGTTCCTTGTAAAAGAGCTGGACCTGAAGACAGGTTTTGAGGATAATAAACAGTTGGACTGCGCTCTCAAGGTCCTTCTCATAAGCAAGACAGCTGCTTAGCGGTCCCGGAGCGGGACCCGCGCGGCGCGGGATTATGAATATGAAGGCAATATCAATTACAGAGACTATGAGGGGAGTAAACTGCGTAAGGTATCTTAACCTCCTGCTCATTGCCCTTTCATTGATCATACTTGCGCTTTTCGTGCGTGAGTATGCGGTGCGGGGGACGGTCCTTACGTCTGCGGATGGATCTGCCGGTACGGCTGGTATCCATGGCAAGGCAAGAAAAAGCGGCTTTTCCGATTACGCGATTATCGGCAGCAGCGGGTTTCTTGGCGTCTCTACGGTCTTGACTCCCATTAACAGCAGACCCATCGAGAGGCAGGGGCCGGGCGTTGCCAAGGCGGCCGCCACAAACTCGCAGGTAACCCTTCTTGGCACGGTTACCGGCGCGGCCGGAGAAGGCTCCGCCATATTCAAGGATAAGACCACGGGCAAGGAAGAGGTGGTAAGGCGTGGTGAAAGAGTCTTTTCTCTGGGCACGCTTGTCAGTGTGAGCCGGTACAGGGCCGTTGTGGAGAGCAACGGAAGACGCCTGACATTTACCATGGACCTAACGGATAAGGAAAGGCAGATGGGAGAGAGCGCCTTCCCGCGCGGCGGAGGAGACCTCTTCAGCCCCGGCGGGCTTAATCCCTTTACGGGCCGGCCGGCCAACAACCTCGCAAAACCCCTTGGCGGCGGCAAGTGGCTCGTAGACAGGAGGGCCCTGGACGACGCACTCAAGGATTCCAATAAAGTGCTCGGGGACGCGAGGTTTTATCCGTACAGGGAAGGCGGCATTGTAAAGGGATTTCTCATCAGTCAGGTGAGGCCCACCGGAGTTTTTTTCGGCATGGGCATGAGAAGCGGTGATATTATTCTGAGGGTAAATGATTATGCCATAGACGCCCCTGAAAAGGCCATGAGTCTTATGAAGGGGCTGAAGGGCGAGACGGACGTAAGTGTTGATATCCTGAGGCGCGGAAGGGCACAGACATTCAAATACGAGATTAGGTAAAGAGGTCTTAAATGAATATTTTAAAGAGAGTTTTTCTTTCCTGTTTGCTCTTATTATCTCTGGGCTGGTTCATGTCAGACCCCGGCGCGGCCTCTGCGGCCGGCTCCGGCAAGATAGCCATGAACTTCCACGACGTTGAGATAAGCACGGTCGTGAGGTTCATAAGCGAGACCACGGGCAAGAACTTCATATACGACGACAGGCTCAAGGGCAAGATAACCATCATAGCCCCGAAGAAACTTTCGTCGGTCGAGGCCTTTGACCTCTTTGTCTCGGTAATGGAGCTCAAGGGTTTTGCCATTGTCAACACCGGCAAGGCGTACAGGGTCTCTCCCGTATCCATGGTTAAGCAGGCCCCGCTTAAGGTATCAAGGGGCAAGGCGCGCCCCGCGAGGGCCAACGAGGTATACATGGCGAGGCTCATCCCCCTTGATTACCTATCCCCAAGGGAGCTTATGCCCGTGCTTACACCCATGGTCTCGCGGCAGGGCTACATATCGGCCTTTGGTAGCACCAACTCAATCCTCATCCTGGATACGGCAAGAAATGTTGACAAGATTCTCAAGGTGGTGGGTTATCTTGACGTAAAGTCAACGGCCAACCCCTCGGAGCTTATCATCCTGAAGTACGCCATGGCCAAGGACATGGTGGATATGCTCAAGAAATATGAGTCCGGAGGCACCTCGGGAGTAGGCCAGCCCATTCAACAGGTTACGCAGAAAAAGACCCCCATAGCGGCCGAGCGCCTCAACGCCATAATCATCTTCGGCAACAAAGCCGAGAGAAAGAGGCTGAGGGAGATTATAACCCTCCTTGATGTCAAGCCCTCGGAGGCGGTTTCGAGGATAAACGTGTATTACCTTGAGAACGCAGACGCCGAAGAACTCGCCAAGACGCTTGAAAAGGTCGTGAAGACGGGGCCGGGCCAGGCGCCCGGCGCAGGAAAGTCCGCAAAACCCGTAAAATCCACATCGCGTTTCACGAATCCCATTGTCATAACGCCGGATATTGATACGAACTCCTTGATAATAATGGCGCAGCCCGATGACTATAATGGTCTCGTCAAGGTCATAGAGCAGCTCGACAGGCGTCCGTTGCAGGTTTATGTAGAGGCCATGATAGTGGAGGTCTCTGTTGACAAGGCCAGGGACTTGGGCACCAAGTGGCGCATCGCCGCCGAGCAGAACGGCAAACCCATCGGCATAGGCGGTTTCGGCACGGTGGACTCAAGCACCATGTCGGATATAGCAAACGGTCTCTCGGGGTTCAGCATAGGGGGGCTTGCGAACTTCTTTAATTTTTCCGTAACACAGCCCGACGGCACCACCTCGACTCTCAGCACGCCGGGTTTTTCCGTGCTCTTCAGCCTCTCGGATTTTAGAGACGTGGTTAACGTGCTGAGCACGCCTCAGATACTCACATCGGATAATCAGGAGGCCGAGATAGTCGTCGGCGACAACGTGCCTTTTCTGAGCTCACTTGAGAGGGCCACTACAACAGCCGACCAGCCCGTTCTCCAGTCCATAGAGAGAAAAGACGTTGGTGTTACCCTGAGGATAAAACCGCAGATAAGCAAGGGAGACTTCATAAAACTCGATATCTATCAGGAGATATCTTCCGTGACGCCAACGACTCAGGCCGCCGGAGTAGGCGCCTCCGACATCATCACCTCAAAGCGTTCGGCAAAGACCACCGTTGTGGTAAAGGACAAGCAGACCATTGTCATCGGCGGGCTCATACAGGATAAGATAGTGAAGAACGAGACAAGGGTGCCTGTATTAAGCAAGATACCGCTTCTGGGATGGCTCTTCAGGTCTACCTCCGAGACAAAGGAAAAGACCAACCTTCTGGTATACCTCACCCCCACCATAGTGAGGAATTTCGAGGACCTTAACGCCTTGAAGGTGAAGAAGGATAAGGAGTTCAAGGGGAGCGTGAACAGGGCCCCCGTAGAGGGCGCTGAAGAGGGATTTTTCTCCTCCGATGATTAGCTGTCTTAATGTGAGAGAGTTTCCGGTATGGCAAGACAACTTGAAGTAGAAGGCGCGCCCGCGCCCGCTCTGGACGAGAGCGAAGAGGCCCGCATGGCGTCGAGATACGGTCTGCCTTTTAGGGCCCAGCTTGACGACGATGACGTGGACCCTTTTTTTCTTGAACAGCTCCCCATAAGTTTCGTTAAGACCAACCATGTCCTGCCTCTGAAAAAGGACGGCGACAGGCTCGTCGTGGCCCTTGGCGGGCCGGACTCGCTTTATGCCCTTGATGATTTGGAAAGGCTCTTTTCCCTGCCTCTCTCTCCCGTGCTTGCGCCGGAAAATGAGATACTGGCCCTTGCCAACAGGTTTTACGAGAAGCTCTCGGGCTCGGCAAACGAGGTGATGGAAGAGCTTCACACCGAGAGCCTCGACGAGATAGCCAGCCAGTGGCAGGGCCCCAAAGACCTGCTTGACCTCAATGACGAGGCCCCCATTATCAGGCTCCTCAACTCCGTACTCGGTCAGGCCGTGAAAGACAGGGCCAGCGACATCCACATAGAGCCCTTTGAAAAGAAGATAGACGTGCGTTTCAGGATAGACGGCATACTCTATCCCGTATTAAGCCCGCCGCGTGTCATTCAGGAGGCCCTTGTATCAAGGGTAAAGATAATGGCCGGCCTTAATATAGCCGAGAAGAGGCTCCCGCAGGACGGCAGGATAAGGCTCCTTGTCGCCGGCAAGGATATAGACGTCCGTGTATCCATCGTGCCCACGGCCTTTGGTGAGCGCGTGGTAATGAGGCTCCTCGATAGAAAGTTCGGCCTTGTGACCCTGGCAAAGTTGGGGCTGGACTCCGAGAGGATAGCCAAGGTGGAGCGCCTTCTCTCCATGAGCAACGGGATAATTCTTGTAACCGGCCCAACGGGCTCCGGTAAGACCACAAGCCTCTATGCCTATCTGAACAGCATAAACAGCAAGGAGCGTAACATCATAACCGTTGAAGACCCCGTGGAGTATCAGATACAGGGCATCGGCCAGATACAGGTGGCCCCGAAGATAGACCTTACCTTTGCCACGGGGCTACGCTCCATACTGAGACAAGACCCCGACGTTATAATGGTAGGCGAGATTCGCGACACAGAGACTGCCGAGATGGCCGTGCAGGCCTCCATGACAGGCCACCTCGTGCTCTCTACTCTACATACCAACGACGCGCCCACTGCCGTGACAAGGCTTGTTGATATGGGTGTTGAGCAGTTTCTTGTGGCCTCCTCCCTTGTGGCCGTCATTTCGCAGAGGCTTGTGAGGACGCTCTGCGATAAATGCAGGGAGGCATACACCCCGGCGGACGAAGAAAAGGCCCTCTTCGGCGAGGCCCCTCCTGATACCCTCTACCGGCCGGTTGGCTGCGAGGGGTGTTTCAAGACCGGTTTCTACGGGCAGACAGGCATATTCGAGTTCATGATAGTGGACCAGGGTCTGAGGTCCATCATATTAAAGAATCCCGACGCCGTGACCCTGCGCGGCTATCTCGCCGAGAGGGGTGTAAAGACCCTCAGGGACGACGGACTCGATAAGGCGAGAGAGGGCATAACGAGCCTTGAAGAGGTGGTGAGGGTCACTCATTTTGATTGAGGGCCGAGTTTATCATGCCGATATTCCATTACAAGGCCTATAATAACCTCGGAAGAGAGGTAAGCGGGGTGATTGAGGCCTCGGGGGTGAAAGACGCCGCCGCGAGGCTTAAAAAAGAGGGGCTTTACCCTCATGATGTCTCCGTTGAAACCGAAAAGCGCGATCTTTCCGCATGGCTTAAGTCGCACCTGCCGCGCGGGTCTTCCATTGACCTTGCCTCTGCCTCGCGCCAGCTCTCTACGCTCCTCTCATCAGGGGCCTCGCTACATGAGTCCCTTGACATCATAGTAAAAGAGACGGAAAACATGTCCTTCAGGTCGAGCTTCATCGATGTGAAGGAGAGGCTTGCCGGGGGAAGTTCCTTTGCGAGGGCCCTTGACGCCCAGGGCGGGGCCTTCCCGGAGATGTACTGCCGCATGGTCGAGGCAGGTGAAGAGACCGGTACCCTTGATAGCGTCATGTCACGGCTTGCCGATTACCTTGAGGCAAGGGACAGGGTCTATGAAAAGGTGAAAACCGCCCTTATCTACCCCATCCTGATGACCATCGTTGGTCTGGCGGTCCTGTCTTTTCTCGTCATATTCGTTATCCCAAAGATTACCACTATCTTCGAGGACACGGATACGGCCCTTCCTCTTATTACCGTAATACTTCTTGGCGGCACCTCTTTTGTGAGGAAGTTCTGGCCCCTTATCGTGGCCCTTATCGTGGCCATGCCATGGGTACTCTCAAGGTATGTGAAAAGGCCGGGCGGCAAGGCCCTTAAAGACAGGTTTATTATCAGAATACCCGTGCTTGGAAAGACGATTAAGAAGTTCTACCTCTCCACCATGACACGCACACTTGGAAGCCTCCTCAGCAGCGGCGTGCCCCTTCTTACGGCCCTTGACATGACGGCAAAGGTCGTAAATCATACCCTCTTTCAGAAGGTCTTTGATAAAGCGGTAAAAGACGTTACCGAGGGAGGGGACCTCTCTAAGAGCCTCTCCTCGTCGGAGCTCCTGCCCGGCATGATAGTCTATATGACGGCCATAGGAGAGAAGAGCGGACAACTACCCGAGATGCTCCTGAAGGTTGCCGACTCCTATGAGAAGGAGTTCAATACCTCCGTGGAGAGGGGGCTCGCGCTTATGGAACCCGTGCTTATTCTTCTCATGGGCGCGGCAGTGGGCTTTATTGTACTTGCAATACTTCTACCCATCTTTGAGCTTAATCAGATAGTGCACTAACTAACCCCCTCACTTTCTTTTGGTAAAAAGAAAGTGATACAAAGAAAACCTCCCACTTTCTTTTAGAAAAAAGAAAGTGGGGCAAAGAAAACCAATAGGGGGCAGACGCTCTAT
>CAZMKZ010000061.1:0-10875 GCA_964567185.1 uncultured Thermodesulfobacteriota bacterium | reverse complement strand
AGTTCGAGGCCTTTACGCCATATCTCTACTCCGCCTATGAGAGGCCCTTTTATAATCTTCTAAAGGGCACGGCAGCTGAGGCCCAATCAGAGGCCCCTCCCACAGAGAAAAAAAAGGTAGTCATCCTCGGCAACGGCCCCAACAGGATTGGTCAGGGTATTGAGTTTGATTACTGCTGTGTGCAGGCATCCCTTGCATTGAAGAGCGAGGGCTATGAGTCCATAATGATAAACTGCAACCCCGAGACCGTCTCCACGGATTACGACACTTCTGACAGGCTCTACTTCGAGCCCCTTACCTTTGAGGACGTCCTTGCCATAGTGGAAAGAGAGAGGCCCCTTGGAATTATCGTTCAGCTTGGCGGGCAGACGCCTCTCAGGCTATCCGTGCCCCTTGAAAAGGCTGGTGTAAAGGTGCTGGGCACCTCAAGCGACTCCATAGACATAGCCGAGGACAGGGAGCGCTTTGAGTCCCTTCTTGAGGGACTGGGCCTTAAGAGGCCTGAAAACGGCCTTGCGCGCTCGGAAGAGGAGGCCCTTCAGGTAGCCGCCTCCATAGGGTACCCCGTGATGGTGCGTCCTTCCTATGTGCTTGGAGGCAGGGCCATGGAAACGGTGTACTCCGAAGAAAGCCTTGAAGAATACATGCACCGGGCCGTAGAGGCATCTCCCGAGCACCCCGTCCTCATAGACCGTTTTGTAAGCGGCGCCATAGAGGTGGACGTGGACTGCGTAAGCGACGGTGAGCGCGTGGTCATAGGCGCGGTCATGGAGCATATAGAGGAGGCAGGCGTGCATTCCGGGGACTCGGCCTGCTCCATACCGCCATATTCCCTGGATCCGTTGGTCGAGGCCGAGATAAGGCGCGAGACCGTTCTGCTCGCAAAGGCGCTTAAAGTGGTGGGGCTTATGAACGTGCAGTACGCCGTTAAAGGCGGCGAGGTCTTTGTCATCGAGGTCAACCCCCGTGCCTCGCGGACCATCCCCTTTGTCTCCAAGACCATCGGCGTGCCCCTTGCCCGCCTCGCAACATCCATAATGGTGGGCAGGACCCTTGAGGACCTTGGCTTTACCGAAGAGGTGCATCCGGCCTATACGACGGTGAAAGAGGCCGTCTTTCCCTTTATAAAGTTTCCCGGCGTGGATACCCTTCTGGGGCCGGAGATGAAGTCCACGGGAGAGGTCATGGGGCTGGGCGCAGATTTCGGCAGCGCCTTTGTAAAGGCGCAGTTCGCCGCAGGGAATAATATCGTCCTTGAAGGTATTGTCTTCATCAGCGTAAAGGATGATGACAAGGAGGCCATACTGCCCCTTGCGAAGGCACTTGAGAGTTTTGGTTTTGAGATTATAGCCACCGCGGGGACCGCCGATTTCCTGAACAAAAACAACGTAAGGTCATCTCATGTATGCAAAGTAGCCGAGGGCAGGCCCCATATAGTGGACAGGATAAAGAGCAGAGAGGTTGATATGGTCTTTAATACGACCTTCGGCGCCCAAAGCGTCAGGGATTCATATTCCATACGGAGGACCACCCTTGATTTTGGCATACCATACTTTACCACCGTTGCCGCCGCAAGGGCCGCCGTACTTGCCATAAAGTCCCTCCTGAAATCCAGGCTTGAAGTCAAGAGCCTGCAGGAGTATCATGAGCAGATACGCGAGTCCCCTCAAGGTCTTACATGACGCAAAAGGTGATTACCTGTAAAGAGCCTTGTTCACAAGGCTCTTTTTGTTAAAGGCATGAGATGAAACGAATAATAAGGTCCCTTGGCATAGTCTTCGGAGATATCGGGACAAGCCCCATATATACCCTTACCGTTGTCTTCCTCTTTGCCAAACCCTCGGAGCGTAACGTCATTGGGGTCCTGTCCCTGATTGTCTGGACCCTTGTCACCCTTGTCACCGTGGAGTACGCCTGGCTGGCCACCACCCTCAGCAAGCGCGGCGAGGGCGGCGCGGCCGTCTTGAGGGAAATACTTTCACCCTACCTGAAATCAGGGCGTCAGATTGGTGTCGTATCAATACTCACCTTCATAGGCGTCTCCCTTCTTGTTGGCGACGGCGTAATAACGCCTGCCATCAGTATCCTCAGCGCCGTTGAGGGCGCTCTGCTCATACCGGGCTTTGAGCACACGAGCCAGGACGTGCTTGTCCTTGTGGCATGCGGCATAGCCATAGTGCTCTTTTCCGTTCAGAGCAAGGGCACCGAGAGGGTGGCCGGAGCCTTCGGCCCCATCATGATGGTTTGGTTTGCCTCCCTCGCCGTCTCGGGTCTTATCTCCATAGTAAGCTTTCCCTCCGTCATAAGGGCCGTCAACCCGTACTATGGTATTGACTTCATGCTCCATCACGGGATTGCCGGTTTTTTCATCCTCTCGGAGGTCATACTCTGCGCCACGGGCGGCGAGGCCATGTACGCCGATATGGGGCATCTTGGCAGGTGGCCCATTGTAAAGGCATGGAACTTTGTCTTTGTGGCCCTTCTGCTTAATTATTTCGGGCAGGGGGCCTTTCTTATCGCGCACCCGGGAACAAAGAACGTGCTTTACAGCATGATATTCTCCGAGGCGAGTTTTCTCTATGTTCCCTTCCTGCTTCTCAGCATATTCGCCACCATCATAGCCTCGCAGGCCATGATAAGCGGGCTATTTTCCATTGTCTACCAGGCCATTACCACGCGGATACTGCCTCTTTTCAAGGTGTCCTACACCTCGGCTACCATGATGAGCCAGATATACATAGGCTTTGTCAACTGGTTTCTCCTTATCTTTGTGCTCATCATAATCAACCACTTCAGGGAGTCTTCGCACCTTGCCGCGGCCTACGGCCTTGCCGTCACGGGTTCCATGTCAATAACCGGCATTATCATGTGCTGGATATTCCATAAGAGAAAAAGGCCTCTCAAGATGGCGGCGGCGGCCCTTGTTACCGTGCTTGACCTCGTATTCTTCGTCTCCAACACCTTCAAGATACCCCACGGCGGCTACTGGTCCATACTCATCGCCATGATACCCTTCAGCATGATACTCATATACACAGAGGGGCAGAAAAAACTCTACAGCTCCATGAGGCCCTTGAAGCTCGATACCTTTCTCCTGAGCTACAGGCAGCTCTACGCGAAACTGCCCAAGATAAAGGGCTCGGGGCTCTTTTTCGCCAAGGACGAGAAGTTCATAGCCCCCTATATCGTCCATACCATGTTCAAGAACAACATCATGTACGAGGACAACATCATAGTATCCATAGTGCGTCTTGATGAGCCCTTTGGCCTTAATTATTTTTTCAAGGAAGACCTCTCAAAGGGGCTCAGGGTCTTTGAGATACGCATAGGCTACATGGAGGTCCCTGATGTGGCGGGCATATTGAAGACAGCGGGAATAAAGGCCAAGGTCATCTTTTACGGCCATGATGAGATTACGTCCAATAATATCATCTGGAAGATTTTTTCCCTTATCAAGAAGGTAACCCCCACATATATGCAGTTCTATAAACTCCCGCATAATAAACTGCACGGCGTTATAACGAGAGTGGAGATGTAGTGCGGGTCTGACGCTTCTACTCTCCGTCTTTATTTATGGCAATCAACATACAAAGGTTATGGGGCATAGTCTCGGCCCTTGATAAGCCCCTTGAATTTGCCGCGCGCGACGGTTTTGCCCATCTCAATACTCTGAAGGGCCTTGAGCCCCTTGCTGGCGCCCTTATTGACGAGGCCCTCGCCATGGGGCCGGAGCACGGGCTTGCCCATGGATTTGCGGCCTTGAGAGAGGTCATGAGGGGTTTTGACGGCCTTTCCCTTGACGGGAAAAAGGGGGCCATAAAAAAAGCCCTTGAGCTCACGGGTCCCTCAATGAATGCCCTGATTGCCGGTGAGGCCGCGCTGAACATAAAGAGGCTCTGGGCGCCTCTAACTGAGATAAAGGGCATCGGACCCCGGCTATCCGGGAGGCTCGCTAAAAAGGGCCTCAAGACCATTTTTGACATGCTGTATTTTCTGCCTCTAAGGTATGAGGACCGCCGGACCCTTAAGAAGATAAGGGACCTCTCGGACGGAGAGGCCTCGCAGATATGCGCCACCGTGGCAGTTGCCGGAGAGACGCGCTACGGCAGGAGAAAGGTCTTTGAGGTTGTAGTGGATGACGGCTCGGCCCTTCTGCACCTTAAATGGTTCCATTACAAGGGCGCCTATACAAAACGTTTTTTACCCGGCCAGGAGCTTCTTATCCACGGGTCTGTAACAAGGTTTGGAAGGTCCCTTCAGATGATACATCCTGATATTGAGTTTATCAGCGGTGACGAGAAGGCCACGCTTCGGCCGGAGGGCATAGTAGCCGTGTATTCCGAGATAGAGGGCCTGCACCAGAAGACCTTCAGAAAGATAATAGGCAATGTTGTGAGGCAGTACGCCCCAATGGCCCCCGGCGGCCTTCTGCCCGATGCGCTCTCGCGCATGGGGCTCAAAGACCTGCCCTCGGCCCTCATGGAGGCCCACTTTCCCACTTCCATGCCCCTTGAGGGTAAGGGCGCCATAGGCGGCCCGGCCATGAGGGACCTCGCCTTTGATGAACTCTTTCTCCTTGAGACAGCCCTTCTTCTGAAACGCGGGGCCATTAAAAAAAAGAAGGGGTTACGCTCCTATGGCGGGGCACGCGCCTCGGGGGACCTTGAGAGCAGGCTCCGTGAGATATTGCCCTTTACCCTGACAAATGCCCAGGAAAGGGCAATAACCGAGATAAAAAAAGACATGGCCGGGGACTCGCCCATGAACAGGCTCCTTGAGGGAGATGTGGGGTCCGGCAAGACCATAGTATCCCTTATCGCGGTGCTCCTTGCCGTGGGCTCTGGTCTGCAAGCGGCCATTATGGCCCCAACGAGCGTCCTTGCCGAGCAGCATTACGAGACCATCAGCAGGCTAACGCCGGGACTTGGAGTAAATGCATGCCTTCTCACCGGCGGGCTTGCCGCGCGTGAAAGGAGCAAACGCCTTGATTTGATAAGAACTGGCGCCGTGGACCTTGTCGTCGGAACGCACGCCCTCATACAGAAAGATGTGAGTTTCAGGGCCCTTGGCCTTGTGGTGGTAGACGAGCAGCACCGCTTCGGTGTCCTGCAGAGGGCGGAGCTTAAACGCAAGGGAGCTCTTGCTCCGGGAGAAGGCTCAGGCTTGCCGGATGTGCTCATAATGACGGCCACACCCATACCAAGGACCCTCTCAATGACAGTCTTCGGCGATCTTGAGGTCTCGGTTATAGACGAACTTCCCCCCGGAAGACGGCCCGTAAGGACGCGCGTCATGCGTGAGGATGACAGGCGGAGGTGCTACGAACTCATAGCCCGTGAGGTGGCCGCCGGTGCACAGGCCTATATCGTATACCCCCTTGTGGAAGAATCCGGGGAGCTTGACCTAAGGGATGCCACACAGGAAAAGACACGCCTTGAGCAAGAGGTCTTTCCAGACCTTAATATCGGGCTCATTCACGGCAAGATGAAGGCCGGGGATAAAGAGACCGTAATGAGGGCCTTTAAGGACGGCAAGATAGACATCCTCGTCTCCACCACCGTCATCGAGGTGGGCCTTGATGTGCCGCGCGCCACGGTAATGTGCATTGAGCACGCCGAGAGGTTCGGCCTCGCGCAGCTCCATCAGCTGCGGGGCAGGGTGGGCAGGGGCGAGAGGGCCTCGTATTGCCTCCTTATGACCAACCATTTTCTATCGGCCGATTCTTACAGCAGGCTAAAGGTCATGGAGGCAACGACAGACGGCTTCCGCATAGCCGAAGAGGACCTTAAGATACGGGGGCCGGGCGATTATCTGGGCCAGAGGCAATCGGGCTTTGCCGACTTCAGGTTTGCCTGGGCCCTTATGGACAATGGCCTTGTAAAGTCCGCAAGGAGCGAGGCGGCTTCTCTTATTGAGGCCAATCCGGAATTGAAGACCGGACCCGGCCCCTGGATACGGGAGGCGCTCATGGCGAGATGGAGCGAGAGGCTGGAGCTTGCCGGCGTTGGCTAAGAAGGCCGTAATGTTGAAAAGCCTAAAAACAGGTTTTATTAGACCAATAAATAAGGTATAGTATCAGACCCAACAAAAAGTCAAAGTGAGGAAAATGTAAAGATGGCGGATATAAAGCCCTTTAGAGCGGTAATGTATAATGAGGAAAAAACCGGGGACCTGACCACTGTAATGGCCCCCCCCTACGACGTAATCTCTCCTGCCCTGCACGATTCGCTTACTGCCCGTAACCCCAATAACGTGGTTCGGCTTATCCTTGGGGCGGTATCTGAAGATGACAGCCCCGGCTCGGACAGGTACTCGCGCTCTGCCTCGGAGCTGAAGGACTGGCTCGCCACCGGCGTATTGAAAAGAGACGAAAAACCTGCCATATACTATTACATTCAGCGCTATACACAGCTTGACGGCACGACCTCGGCACGCAAGGGTTTCATGGCCCTTTCAAGGATAGAAGACTACGGCGACGGCAAGATCCATGCCCATGAGAGGACCCTTTCGGGGCCAAAGGCGGACCGTCTGAGGCTCATGGAGGCCTGCAGGGCAAACTTCAGCTGTATATTTACCCTCTATTCCGATGCCGAACTTACGGTTAACAGGCTCCTCAAGAGCTGTATCGAAGGGAAAAAGCCGGATATCGATGTCTTTGACGACGAGGGAGTTGAGAATATTGTATACAGGATTACCGAGCCCTCCGTAATAGAGAGAGTTGCCGCCGTGATGCGCGATAAGACCCTCTTCATAGCCGACGGGCACCATCGCTACGAGACGGCCCTTAACTACAGGGGCATGATGAGGCAAAGGCACCCGGAGGCAAAAGGTGACCAGCCCTATGATTACGTGATGATGTATTTTTCCAACATGGACGACGAGGGCATGACGGTATGGCCTACCCACAGGGTCATCCATAACCTGCCCGGCTTCAAGGCGGACGAGTTCATTGAGAAACTTAAAAAATACTTCAGAATTGATATGTTGGGATATACAGATGATACAAAGGATGAGGTTCATGGCGCCCTTGTGGCCTTTATGGAGGATAAGGGCAGGGAGGCAAATTGCTTTGGCATGCATCTAAAAGGCGAGAACCGGTGCTATTTGCTTACGACCCTGCCGGGTCAGAATCTTGATGACCTCTTTGATGAGGATATGCCGCCTGTATACAGAAACCTCGATGTAACGGTCCTCCATGAGCTCATACTTTCAAGAATTCTCGGTATCTCACGCGGCGCGCAGGAGAGGCAGGAGAACATAATCTATGTCAAGAACTACAAAGACGCCTTTGCCTCAATGGACGACCCCGCCAATGAGATTGTCTTTCTTCTCAACCCCACAAAGGTTGAAGATGTAAAGGCCGTTGCCGAGGCCGGTTGCAAGATGCCGCAAAAATCCACGTATTTCTACCCCAAGCTCCTTACAGGGCTCGTAATCAACGTCCATGACGAGATTGGCAAGGCCTGAAAGACAGATACTCCTCTGCCAATCCGTTAATTCCTTTGCGCCCCTCCGGGGGGCGTAAAGGAGCTATCAAAAAAAAGACGCCTCTGCAAATGGAAAAGATAGGCGAATTTGTCTATGAGCCCGCAAAGTTCGATGAGATAACCTCGGATACCCTCCTTCTCGCAGGCTTTATCCCCACTCTTTCGGACACTGACGCTCTGCTTGATATAGGCACAGGCTCCGGGGCCCTGCCCCTTATGCTTGCCGGCCGTGACAAGAATACGCATATAACGGGCGTTGAGATTCAAGAGCCGCGCGCCGAGGCCGCAAGGCGGGCCGTTGTGCTTAACGGCCTATCGTCAAGGGTCTCCATCGTGCACGGGGATTACAGGACACTTTCCGGGGTATTTCCAAAAGGGGCCTTTACTCATATAGTGAGCAACCCCCCTTATGTAAGGGCCGGGTGCGGAAGGGGCAGCCCCGTGATTGGGCGTCAGGCGGCACGTAGCGAGGTCTTTGGCGCAATAGGCGACCTTGTAAGGGTGGCGGAATATCTTATGGGTGAATCGGGAGGCCTCTTTCTCGTATTTACGGCCGCAAGGTTTGCGGAACTGCTCCAAAAGCTCAACGAGAACGCCCTAAGCCCTGTGAGGCTCAGGTTTGTTCACCCCAAAGAGGGTGCGCCAGCGTCGCGTTTTCTTGTAGAGGCCGTAAAGGACCCGCAGGGCAAGAGGGCCCTTGTAGTTGAGGGGCCGATTATCTTGAGGCAAGGGGTGGGTGAGCCGGGGGGTGAGAGGGCGGATGTCTCTTAAAAGGGAGACTTCTTCATAACCCTCTTGACAAGGTTCTTCAGGTAATCGTCGCTTATATTAGAGGCCGTCTCTTCGATAAAAGTATTCGTCAGGCTTCCCTGCCGCTCAAAAGGGGCCTCTACGGGGGCCTGAGGTTTGGCCTCACGAGAGGGCAAAAGGCCCGGTTTGAAGACTATTGAGGTAATGGTCCCGTCGCCAAGGGCCTTGTTTATCTTCTCGATAATAAGGGGTTTTTGAAAGTTGAGCTCCGTCATCCAGGCAGATGAGGTGACTACGCAGTAGAGGGTGTCTTTTATAAGGCTCGTTGGGGCTGTCCTCGCGGCAATGGCCTTTCCAACGAGAAGTGACCAGTCACGTTTTATCCTGAATTCCCGAAGCCGCGGGCCTATGGCTATGTTGGGAAGGGCGCCGGCCATGACAGAGCTTGCGTGAAAGGGTTTTTTTGTCCTGCGGCGGGACCCAAAATTCCTTGAAGGGTATTTATTGCTCTTCACGGCGGCACCTGAACCTGTCAAGCCTCGCGCCGATGACCTGGCCTGCTATGGAGGCCGCGAGCATAATGGGTATTATCTTCATGCTGAACCCCGCGAGAAGCCTGAATACGATGACAAAGGGTATGGGCAGGTGTATGTAAAGAAACCAATAGAAGGAAAACTTTTTGGTCTTACTTCTCAGCCAGCCGAAGGGCAGGTTCAGGACAAAGGCAAAGAGAGTAAGCGCGATGAGAAGGAATGTGGTGTATTGTTGTACGTTCATATCTTATAGGTTAACAGGAAAAACTCGTGCCTGTCAACGGGCAAGATTGTCAGAATCGACGTCCGGGGCTCCCCACGGCTTGATTTATTTTGAATTTACACACAAACACCTTGACATTACTTCACTTTCTTTTATATGATACCTTATTAAATCGTGGTTAATATTAACTTAATTTAGTAAATCAAATGCTTGAATCGCTTTCAGACAAATTCAGCAAGGTTCTCCGCGACGTAAGGGGCAAGGGTACCCTTAGCGAGTCCAACATAAACGAGACCCTTAAAGACGTGCGCATCGCCCTTCTTGAGGCCGATGTAAACTTCAAGGTCGTCAAGGATTTTATCGCATCCATTCGCGATAAGGCCCTTGGCAAGGATGTCCTTGAGAGCCTTACGCCGGGTCAGCAGTTCACAAAGGTCGTCCATGACGAGCTTACCGCCATACTTGGCGGAGAGGACTCAGCCCTTGAGCTTTCAGGCAAGCCGGCGGTTATCATGCTCTGCGGCCTGCAGGGATCAGGCAAGACCACTACCGCGGCAAAGCTGGCCTATGCCCTGAAGAAAAAGGGCAGGAGCCCTTATCTCGTGCCCGCGGATCTATTCCGCCTCGCCGCCGTGGACCAGCTGAAGACCCTTGCTTCAGGCATAAAGGTAGACTGTTTTGACAGCGCCGGTTACAGCACGCCGGCCGATGTCTGCAAAGAGGCACTGAGGATAGCGGGGCTTAAGGGATACAATACCCTTATCGTCGATACTGCTGGAAGACTTCATATAGACGAGGCCCTCATGGGCGAGCTTACGGGGCTTAAAGAAATACTCCATCCCTCGGAGATACTCTTTGTCGCCGACTCCATGACAGGCCAGGACGCCGTAAACACGGCCAGGGGCTTTGATACCACCCTTGACGTAACGGGCGTAATCCTTACAAAGTTCGACGGCGACGCAAGGGGCGGGGCGGCCCTCTCCATGCGTATGATTACGGGTAAGCCTATTAAGTACATAGGCACGGGCGAGAAGGTGGAGTGTCTTGAGGTCTTTCATCCCTCGCGCGTTGCCGGAAGGATCCTGGACCTTGGCGATGTCCTTACCCTCGTGGAAAAAGCCCAGTCCACGATGGATGAAAAAAAGGCCATTGAACTCAATCAAAAGATACGGAAAGACGCCTTTACCCTTGACGACTTCAAGGACCAGCTGAAACGTATCAAGAAGATGGGCTCCATAGAGAACATCCTATCCATGATACCCGGCTTCGGCGCCATGAAAAAGGCCAAAAACATCAACTTGGATGAGTCCGAGATTACGAGGATTGAATCCATAATAAACTCCATGACCAAAGAGGAACGGCGTAACCCGGCGTGCCTTAACGCTTCTCGAAGAAAACGTATCTCAAGAGGAAGCGGCACAACGGTGCAGGATGTAAACAAGTTCATGAAGCAGTATCAGCAGATGCGCAAGATGATGAAAAAAGTCAAAAAGTCCGGAGCGGCCGGACTTAAGGGAATGTTCCAGAACATGAGCATGTAGTTTTACAAAGCAAGAGGAGGATATCTTTAAATGTCCGTAAAGATCAGGCTTACAAGACATGGCGCAAAGAAACAACCATATTACAGGGTAGTGGTCTCTGCATCCAAATCGCCGAGGGACGGCAAATTCATCGAGATATTGGGTCATTATAATCCCAACGTAGACCCTGCCGGTATAGACTTCGATGGTGAAAGGCTTCGTCACTGGCTCGCCAATGGCGCTACGCCCACAACCACGGTAAAGCAGCTCATTAAAAAATCCGGCGTTCTTGACGAAAAGGCCGCCTGAAGGGGCTAAGAGCTGATTCGGGAGAGGGATGGAGGCTTAAGGGGATGATGGGG
>CAZMKZ010000060.1:0-10987 GCA_964567185.1 uncultured Thermodesulfobacteriota bacterium | reverse complement strand
GGCCTCGCCCACCCGACCCGGCTTTTTTATATTACCCGCCTTACCCTACATATAGGTGGCGAACTCCGGCTCTATGAAGCTTTTGAGGATATCGCACCTTGAGATGACGCCCACGAGCCGCTCCTTCTCTACCACGGGGACACGGATGATGTTGTTCTCTATCATGGTCTTTATCACCTCGCCCAGGGGGGCGGCCGCGTCAACGGTAATGGGAGACTTCACCATAACGTCACGGGCGTTCAGCCTTGTGAGTTGTTTACCCTTCTGAACGCTCTTTAAGAGGTCAAACTCCGTAACCATGCCGATGACCTTGCCGGCAGAGTCTGTAATGGGCATGCCGCTGTAAAGTCCGGAGAGAAACTGCAGGGCGATATCCCTTGCCGAGGCGTTAGCCGTGGCAGATACAACTGGCCTCATCATTACATCTTTTGCCTTAAGTCCCTTCATCGCAGATACCTCCTTTTTTTTCTTTAATTATACATCAGAAAGAAAAATAAAGGTGACGAATTTGCAAAAAAACAGCCGTCTCTGCCGAGTCGGCCATCTCAACTTAATGGCGTTTCCAGTCTTTATTAAAATTAAGGGGTTTCGCTACCATCGAGGTGGCTCACAAGGACGGCTTTTCGACAATGAAGAGCAAAAACGGCCATAACGGAGGGCCGATGTGCTTCAAAAAAACAACTCGTCCTCCCGCCTTATCCAGCGCCGGAAGAACGCTTACAGGCCTGCATCCCATTGATAGCCGGGGGAAATGCCAGGCAATATTCTCAACGCAAAGGGCCAGCCACTTTAGCAGTGGATTTCGAGGTTCCGTGGAATGCGCAACGGCGATCCTTCCACCCGGCCTGGTCACCCGGTATAGTTCCAATGCCCCTTTTTCCGGGTCATAGAGCGGACACAGACTGTAGGTTGAAATAACAACATCAAAGCTATTGCCGCTGAAGGGCAAATGCGTCATGTCTCCCGTCTGAAATCTTACTCTATCCTGCAACCCCTCTTGAATGACCTTTTCCCGCGCTACCGCGAGCATGGCCTTACTAAGATCAAATAGCGTTACTCTGCCACGAGGCCCCACCCTCTTCGCGGCCAGGATACCCGTGGTTCCCGTACCTGATCCGCAATCTAATACTTCGTTACCTTCTTTTACTGCATTCTCCACCAGGGTCTTTCTGCCCCGCTGGTCGGCACACGCCGTAAGAAGCGCGTGCCGGAAGTCATATCGCTTTGCGATATGGCTGTATATGTCCCTTAATTTTTCTACACTTAACCCTTCGCGCACCGGTCCCCCTCTCAATCATCCCAGAGGAAACCTTCTCCTATCAGCTCGGTATCGCCGAAGACCATGGTTTTTTCAAAAAAATAGACATCCCGTGCGTCAATAACCTTCATCACCGGCGGGTCGGACTTGTCATTAAGGACAAGTCCCTTGAGATCTTCCCTGAATGAATCCATGGCAAGCCCAACGGCGGCAGACGTGTCCGGGGCCTCTATAAAGCGCGCCGCGTAAAAAGAGTGTTTTTTTACCTCTCCATTTCTCTCGACAAGGAAGTTATCGCCTTTTATGCAGATCTCGAATTTTCTCATTAAACACTCACAAAGTTTATTGTTTTATCCGGGCGGGTTGTCTTGCCCCTCTCTTAACCCGGGATTATTAAGTAGATGTTTCCCAGGCCCGCAGACCGGACCCCTGGCACGCCATTAAAAAAAGGGGCTAAAGCCCCCTCTACCCACGTAATATGTTTAGTCCGCCTCACAGGTCCCCATCATCCCCGCCAAACAACAACCCCTCCTCTCTCTCCCCTTTTGCCCCTCACCCCTCTACCCTCTACCATTACCCCGTTGCCATAGCCAAGTTGCACCTGCCCGCCCCGCATCTGGCCACTGGCGCTTACATTATCCAGTCTTCTATCCAGGCCCGTTTATCTTCTTGTTTCCACTTGGCCCACTGGCCCAGTGCCCGCGCCTTTTTTATGGCGTCTTCTTTTTCGCCGGGCGACAGGTTCTTATAGATGATAAGCAGGCGCGAGGTCTTTATTATATCGGGCTTATCGAGCCTTGATTGATTGTATTTGTAGATAAGAGGCCACATTGACGGGTCTCCGTATACATCTTTTCTGCCGGCTATCTCATCGGGGGTCTCGCCCTTTTTGATGAGGTAAAAGGTGAACTCTTCGTTGGCGTCTGTGTAGGGGATGATGTCTTCCAGGCTCAGGACGCCACTATCCACATTATTGATTATCTTCTTTTTGAGTTTGCGGAGCCCCTCGTGTATCTCCACGAGCGTTGGCCTTTCAGGGCCGCTACCCTTCTGCAGGGTCTCAAGGGAGGTGTTAAGGTCCTGTATCTCGTTGACTATCTCACGGAGTGCTTTTGCCGAAGCCTTGCGCGCCGCCTCTTTTTCCGCCGGGGATTTTACCACGGGCCTGCTTGCTACGGGCTCGCTTACCTTGGGGATTATTGACTGCATCGCGCTTTCAAGGTCGAGACCCTTTTCAAGGCTCGCTACCATCATGGGCTCCTCGGCGGAGGCCGTAGCGGTCTTCTCAACAGCGGCGGAAGCTAAAAAGTCGAATGCAACAACAGACGGGTTAGCAGTAACATCCTCGCCCAAGGCCACTGGCAGTGTATCTTTTTTCTCTGTATTGACGGAGACGGCGGCTGACTTTGCGGGAGCCGTGTCTGCCTTATCGGTGTTTTGAGCCTCTACTGCAACGGCAGGCGACGCAACGTTCACGGCCACTGCTTCTGCGGGCATGGCCTCTTTTTTCTCAATATTGACGGGTGCGGGCGCCATGGCCGGACTCTGGGTAGCAGCGGCCAAAGGTCCTGCGGCGGCGGGCACGGCGTTGGCTGTGAGAGCGGCCTCTTCGGCCCTCTTCGCCTCATCCATCTCACGGAGCTTTTTTTGCAGCTCAAGGTTTTGTGACTGCAGTTGTTCTATTATATAGCGTGCGGCCTCGGCCTGCGCGAGGGCTCGCGCCGTCTCGCCGGCCCTTGCCTCAAGCTCGACGTTCCTCTGGTTAAGCGTCGTGATAGTGGTGGCGGCCTTGCGGTATCTGGCTACTATGGCCCTTGTGTCACCCCTTCCGGGCGTAAGCTCCATGGCGTCAGGGTATCCGCCAAACCTGGCGTTGCGGTAGGTGCTCTCCGCCTCGGCAAGCTGCAGACGGGTCTCCTGCAGTTGGGCCTCAAGCTCGACGTTTCTGTCAATCATCTTCTGGGCCACATAGTTCGAGGCCTTGCTCTGAAGGTCTATAAGGCCGTTGCCCAGAAGTTTTGTCTGTAACTCCCTGTCCTGTTGTTCCTTGGAGGGCAGGGCCTTTGCCTTAAGCGGTATGCCCTCCTTCAAGTCCTTTTCCATCTCCATGTTTCTGGTGTCGAGCAGCTCTGTTCTCTTGCGTAGCGCATCTATTCTGGCACGGGCCTTTTCAGCGAAGGCCTTTTTGTTTTCCTCAGTCTCTTTGAGCTTTGCCTGCAGGCTTAGTATCCTGGCCCTCAGGGTATCTATCCTGGCCTTCTCCACCGAGTCCCCGGCGGCCCTGGCCGTTGTAGTGCCGTTCTTAATGCTGGCCTTCAGGGCCTGTTCCCTTGTTCTGGAGTTCTCCAGTTCTCTTTCAAGCTCCGCCACCTTGCGGGCCTTCTCTTCAAGGGCGCTGCGCAGGCTCTGTTTTTCATTATTATCGATAATCTTCGCGCTACGTTCAATCGCCTTGGCGTTACGCTCAAGCTCCGTGATGGTCCTGTTTCTAATATCTATCTCGCGGCGCAGTATATCCCTTGCTTTTTTCATCTCGGCTACAAGGGGAGCGTTGTTGTTTTTTACGCTTTTTTCCGTATCTGGCGAGGATGTAAACTGCAGGGTCTTTTCCGCCGCCTTCAGACGCGCCTCAAGGTCGGCCTTCTCTGTCTTTATGCGGACCAGAGCTTCCTCGGCCTTTTTGCGTGCCATGGCCTGCTCTCTCAGCACCTTATCGGCCCTGTTTCTTTCGGCGCGTACCTTCTCAAGCTCGGTCTTTAATGCCTTATACTTCAGGATGGCGTCCTGGGCCCTGGCCTTGGCAATCTCGGCCTGTGTCCAGGCCTCGCCGTCCTTCTCTCTTTTTGCCGTAAGCCCAAGGCGCGCGCTCTCTTCTATGCGTTTTTTCTCTTTTTCTATGGTGGCTATTTTATTCTCAAGCTTGGCTATCTCCTTGCTCGCCCGCTCTTCCACCTCTTTGCGTATCCTCTCACGCTCGGCCTCTATGTCAACGGCCTTACCGCTCTCCACGGCGATACGCATCTTTCTTTTTGCCATGGCGAGGTTGCGTTTGAGCTTTTGCTGCTTCTTCTTCTCTCTCTCAAGTTTTGCTTCAAGGCGCTTTTGGCCGGCTTCCTTGTCACGCATCTTGACGGTCAGGAATCTGTATTGCTCATTGATGGCAGCCTGCTCTGCCTTGGTCTCCTGGATGGTGTCTTCAAGCATAGCATTTTCCTTGTCTCCCGAGAACCAGCTGAGAGATAGAGAAAAGGCAAGAAAAATACTGACTATCAGACTTGCTCCCATAATCGCGTCCCTGTGTGAAAAGCCTTTATACTGCCCAAAAGTCCCACTTGTACTACAATACCTTATACTACGAATTTATATTATACCTGTTTAGATTAAAAAAGGGTTAAAAATTATATTAAAAAAGCCGTTTTTTTTTTTAAAGTCAGGCCTTTTCATGGAATAAAGAGGGGGTAAATGTTGTTTTTGAGAGGACCGCCTCCGCCGGGGGCGGTCCGCCGGTCTTTTGTCTTGACTTTTGAGGGCCATTTACGTATTGATATATAAGACCTTTTTAACAGGGTCACGGGCAATCTCGCTCATGGATAAAGACCTGCAGAGAGATGCGCGCCGCTGGCCGCCTACATATCGAGACAAACATGGGGACAGGGGGCAACCTCGGTACCCTTTACCTGTCCATATACATATCCTGATGACTAAGAAGATCAATTCCCTTGAGTCCATTGCGCCCGCTATAACGGCTGTAATAGTGGAGCGGATTGAAAAAAGGACGGTTATGAAGGCCCTCGCGGCGGGGGCTGATATGCTGGAATTAAGGGTGGACACCTTCGCGCAAAGGGGACCCGGGGCCCTTGTACGGGCGGTCAAAAGGCTGAAGGGCTATGACGGGGCCGCAAAGACGCCCCTTATACTGACCTGCAGGGCAAGGTCCGAGGGCGGGGTTAATGAGATATCTTCCAGGGAAAAACGGCTGATATTCCAAGCCCTTATGCCGTTTGTGGATTATATTGACATAGAGCTTGGAAAGGCCGCGGGGTTTAAAGATATTATTCGCGGCGCAAAAAAGTCCGGCGTAGGAGTGATAATCTCATACCATGACTTCAAGGGCACGCCCGGCGCCGCGAGGCTTGAAGGGCTTATAAAAAAGGGTAAGGCTCTGGGGGGAGGTGGGGCTATAGTCAAGATAGCGGCCACCGCAAACTCCATCACGGAGCTGAAGAGGCTTGCAGGAGCGCTTCTGCGGCACAGCGGCCTCATCATTATCGGCATGGGGCCCCTGGGCGCGGCCTCACGGGTCTTTTTTCCTCTCCTGGGCTCCCTCACTACATACGGGTCTGTTACCCGGAGCTCGGCGCCGGGGCAGATGCCTGTCGTTGAACTGAAAAAGGCCTTCGGGAAGTACGGAATTCACAACTAACACTAATACACAAGGAGGACGAGAGGATGGCTATAAGGGTTGCCATTAATGGTTTTGGCAGGATAGGAAGGAATGTCTTGAGAGCTTCGCTTGGAAATTCCGATATCGAGTTCGTAGCCGTAAATGACCTTGCCGATGCCGCGACCCTCGCCCATCTCCTGAAGTATGACTCTGTTCTCGGGATAATCAAGGCCGATGTAAGCGCTGACGGCGACTCCATTGTCGTAGACGGCAGGCCCATCAAGGTGCTTGCCGAGCGGGACCCTGCGAAATTGCCCTGGAAGGACCTGGCCGTGGATATAGTCCTTGAGTGCACGGGGCTCTTCAGGAGCCGCGAAAAAGCGGCCATCCACCTGGCGGCGGGCGCTAAAAAGGTGATTATCTCCGCGCCGGGCACCAATGAGGACATCACCGTATGCATGGGTGTGAATCACGAAAAATACAATCCTGAGACAGATTCCGTCATCTCCAACGCCTCTTGCACCACGAACTGCCTTGCCCCCGTGGCAAAGGTGCTGGATGAGGAGTTCGGAATAGTCAAGGGCTTTATGACAACGGTTCACTCCTATACGAATGACCAGAAGATACTGGACCTGCCGCATAAAGACCTCCGCCGCGCAAGAGCGGCCTGCCTTTCCATAATCCCCACATCCACGGGGGCCGCAAGGGCCGTGGCCCTGGTTCTGCCGGGCCTTAAGGGCAAGCTCGACGGCCTTGCCGTACGGGTGCCCGTTCCCACGGTATCGCTGGTGGACCTTGTCGTGGAGCTTGATAAGAATGTCACGGCCGAGGCAGTGAACGGGGCCTTTAAGAAGGCCGCCGAGGGTGAGCTAAAGGGCGTTCTCGGATACTGCGAGGAGCTTTGCGTCTCCATTGATTTTCGGGCCAACGCGAATTCATCCATAATCGACGCGCCCTCCACGAAGGTCATTGGAGATAACATGGTAAAGGTGCTTTCGTGGTATGATAATGAGTGGGGCTTTTCCTCAAGGATGATAGACCTCGTGCTTTATATCGCCTCAAGGGGCCTCTAATCTCCCCCAGAGGGGTTTTTATGCTCTTTTCTCGTCCTTATGGCAAGAGGGGTTTTGATATAGGTTTTTGTCCGCTTTTTTCAATGGCCGACAATGCCGCCCTGCGCGCGAGCGGGGGTGCGGAAAACTTCAATGGCCGCAGGCCATTGAGACTGGTTTCTTTATCTTACCCTGCTTTTGTCCAAAAAAAAAGTAAGGGAGGGAGGTCCTGAACATGGAACCCAGGTACATAGACGAGGTTAACATAAGACGTAAACGTGTCTTCATACGGGTGGACTTCAACGTTCCCCTTGACAACAACGGCAACATCACCGATGATACGCGCATAAGAAGCGTGCTTCCCACCATCAATTACGCCCTTGACGAGAAGGCCATGCTTGTCCTCGCCTCGCACTTTGGCAGGCCAAAGGGCAGACGCGATCCAAAGATGAGCCTCGCCCCTGTTGCCAAGAGGCTCTCGCGCCTTATCGAGAGGCCCGTCACCATGGCCCCGGACTGCGTTGGCCCTGAGACAAAGGCCCTTGTTGAGGCCATGGAGCCAGGCGATATTGTTTTACTTGAGAATCTGAGGTTCCACCCCGGCGAGGAGAAAAACGACGAGGCCTTTGCCAGCCAACTTGCCTCTCTGGCCGATGTCTATATAGACGACGCCTTTGCCGTTGCACATCGCTCCCATGCCTCCAATGTGGCAATAACCCGTTTTATACATTCCTGCGCCGCCGGTTTTCTCATGAAGACAGAGATGACCTACTTTGCCATGGCCATGGAGAACCCCGTGCGTCCCCTTGTGGCCATACTGGGGGGGAAGAAGATATCCGACAAGGTAGGCGTGCTTGTGGCCCTCTGCGACCGTGTGGACAAGCTCATACTGGGCGGCGGCATGGCCCTTACGTTCCTTAAGGCCCTTGGTTATGAGATAGGCGCGTCGTTTGCCGAGGATAACGCCCTGGATGAGGCCCGGACTGTGGTAAAAAAGGCAAAAGAACGGGGCATAAGGCTCTATCTTCCCGTGGATTTCGTAGTCTCCACGGACTTCGACCCCGCCAGTGAGACCAAGGTGGTGACATCGCAGGAGATACCAAAGGACTGGATGGCCCTTGATATAGGCCCGGCCACGGTTACGCTTTTTGGCGAGGTTCTTCATAACGCCAAGACCATAGTCTGGAACGGTCCCATGGGGGTCTTCGAGATGGACGCCTTCAGTAGAGGCACTTTTGCCCTTGTATCCCGCGTGGCAAATAGCTACGCCCTCACCATCGTGGGAGGCGGCGATACGGACGTGGCCGTGCACAGGGCCGGCGAATACGCCAAGATGAGTTACATCTCCACCGGAGGCGGGGCCTTTCTTGAGATACTGAAGGGCAAGGACCTGCCGGGCATAGCGGCCCTGAGGGAGAGCAACAACGAAGACGTGGCGGCGAGTTGACTGCTACGGCATAAGATCAATATCAGTTTATCTCTCCACCCTCACCTTTTTTTAGAGATAACGGAGGATAACGCCGTGCGTAAACCCATGATAGCTGGCAACTGGAAGATGAACACCACGGCCGGGGAGGCCGAATCTCTCGTAAACGGGCTCTGCGGCCTTGTGCGTGGCGTCTCTGATGTTGATATCGTAGTCGCTCCGCCCTTTGTCTATCTTCAGGAGGTGAGCGGGCTCATAAGCGAAACCCCGGTGGCCCTTTGCGCGCAGGATATGTTCTGGGAGCAGAGCGGCGCATGGACGGGCGAGGTCTCGGCGGCCATGCTCAAGGACGTGGGCTGTAGCTACGTAATCATCGGCCACTCGGAGCGGAGGCAGTTTTTCAGCGAGACCGATGAGAATGTAAATAAAAAAGTCCTCTCGGCCCTTTGTGCGGGATTAAGGCCCATAGTCTGCGTGGGAGAGACCCTCGCACAGCGTGAGGAGGGCGTTACCCTCCAGTTTGTGGGCTCACAGGTGAGAGAGGCCCTTGATGAGGTGGAGCAGGAGCGCGCAGGGGAGATTACCATTGCCTATGAACCTCTCTGGGCCATTGGTACGGGGGTGACGGCCTCGCCTGAAGAGGCCGAAGAGGTGCACGCCGCCATCAGGCAGGTCCTCGGGGAGTTATTCGCCGCCGAAACTGCAGAGCAAATGCGCATAATATACGGCGGCAGCGTCAAACCCGGCAACGTAGACGAGCTCATGTCGCGCCCCAACATAGACGGGGCCCTTGTGGGCGGCGCAAGCCTTAATGCCGAGAGTTTTGCGAGGATAGTCCGCTTTAAGGGCTCTGATTGAGATGTGTAAATAAGGAATCGTAGTGAGAGGGAATATCATTGCGTACATTGAGATGTGTCAAAAAGAAGGCTGTAGCCTTCAGAGAGGTATGAACTTCAGGTTAAGGGGTGGGCACTCCGTCATTCTCATGTCTCTTCGTGATAACTCCCCTTATCAAGATGAAATCCAAGAAGATGGAACAGTCCTGATTTATGAGGGACATGACGAACCAAAGCAAAAAGGGGTTATTGATCCTAAGCAGATTGATCAACCGGAGCATCGAAAGTCAGGCGCGCTTACAGAGAACGGAAAATTTCATAAAGCGGCGCAGGGGTATAAGGCTGGCACCAAAGGTCCGGATATTGTTAAGGTTTACGAAAAAATAAAACCAGGCATATGGTCTGATAACGGTTTTTTTCACCTCGTCGACTCATGGGTGCAATCAGACGGCCAACGCAATGTTTTTAGATTCAAGCTTATCGCGGTAGAAAATGTTGAAGATGAGAGTACGTCGGAAGACATAACGAATCGAGATGTTGCACGAAGTCGAATAATCCCTACGAGAGTAAAACTTGAAGTCTGGAAGAGGGATGGCGGCAAATGTGTAACATGTGGCTCCGCCGACGAGCTTCACTTCGACCACATCGTACCTTATTCCAAGGGTGGCACGTCGTTGAAGGCAGAGAACATCCAGTTGCTGTGCGCGCGGCACAATCTCCAGAAAAGCGCTAAAATTCAATAAAATAATACAGAATAGAATAATGATCCCCTGTTGATTTGGGCTATTTAAGTATATTTATGTAATGTTCTATCGTTATCTTGCAAGTTGCTTAACAACAAGGTTTTCAGGGCAAATTCCGGCCTCTGGGAATAATTTTAATGTAGCGGCTTTTTCCTCTTGCTTTTTTTCCTTAAAAAAGTAAAATACAATATTGTCCTTCAGGGGCCTATTAGGGTGCAGGGGGGCCGTATTTAGCTCCAGTGCTTTTTTTTGGGGTAAAGGGTGTATCCGGGTTTAATGGGTGTATGTAATCCAGGGAACCTTGAGGATAGCCCCTTTGTGGTGAAAACGGGCCGCTTGACCCCGGCGCATCAAGCCCCTGAGATCTCAATATTACTAACTCGTACAGAGGTATGGGCCGACACCGCGGAACAATTGCGGAGCAGGACCTTACCTCCTTATTAGCTGAAAAACTCTAAATCCTTACGGGCTCTCTCTTAAGGGGACTCGGGGATATCTCTACATAGTGGGGCGTGGCGCATATGTTTACAGCCGTTATAATCGTACATGTTATTGCGAGCGTTGTTATTATCCTAACGGTCCTTCTTCAGAGCGGCAAGGGCGCGAGCATCGGAGCCTCTTTTGGCGGGGCGGGGAGCCAGACCCTCTTCGGTAGCGCCGGGCCGGCCTCTTTTCTCCTGAAGATAACCGTGATTAGCGCCGTTATTTTCATGTCCACCTCCATGTACATGACCGTAACCTCGGGGGGCAGCTCTGTTTCGTCCGTAATGAGTGAGGTAAAAGGCGCGGCAATAAAGAAGAAGACAAAGCCCGCGGTAAAGCCCAAGGCCGTGAAGAAGACAGCCGCAAAGCCCGCTAAAAAGCCTGCGGCCGTGAAAAAAATAAAAGTAAAGGCCTTAAAGCCCGCTCCCATAGTGGGCAAAAAGGCAGTTAAGAGCAAGAAGAAGGCTGTAACGAAGCATAAGGCTAAAAAGAAGACTACGCCGGTTAAGAAAAAGACGGTGAAGAGCAAGAAGGCCGTCACCGGCAAAAAGACGACAAAGCAGGCCGCGCCCGTTAAAAAAGGCGTTGTCAAGGGAAGTCCCGCAAAGACAGGGACCTCACCGGAGGGAGTTACGAAGACCGGGCCGGCGACTACCGCGCCGCAGAGCCCTTAAGGCATGCCGAAGTGGTGGAATAGGTAGACACGCTATCTTGAGGGGGTAGTGGGGAGACCCGTGGGGGTTCGAGTCCCCCCTTCGGCACCATTTTTCAGGGGGCTATCCAGTTGGATAGCCCCTTTTTTGTT
>CAZMKZ010000059.1:0-11336 GCA_964567185.1 uncultured Thermodesulfobacteriota bacterium | reverse complement strand
AGGGCGCCGAGGTCATGCTGAACGTCTCCCATCAAACGCGCGGCGCTGTCCATCCTCTGGCTTATCTGACCGGACTGATCGCTTAACTGACTGGTTACGGAGGAGAGCTGGCCGTTCACGGCCATGGAGAGGTCCCTCATCTGCGTGGCGAGCATATTCATGTTGGAGACAAGGGTATTGTTAAGTTCGGCCCGAAGGGCCTCGGAGCTCTCGACGGCGCGGCCGCGGCTTTTTCCGAAGAAAAAGGCCGCGACAATAATGGCAAGGGCCAGAAGACCGGCCAATAGATACACAGATGATTCCATATAAGGATACTTTTACGCCCCTTTATAAAGTAAGGGCGCCTTAAGGGGATAATCCCCCCGGCGCCCCTCGCGTAGTTAGTGATGATTGCGGTCCTGCCCCGCCTCTTTAACCCGCGGCCTTGTCCATGGCGGAGTTTTTCTTGTCTCTATCTCCGGCCCTTGACTTGAAGTCATGGGCCTGATGGACAAAGGCCTCCATGCGCGTAATGGTATTGGCCGTCTCCATGCCCTCGTAGACCATATTCAGGTATGGGATGTTGTTGTTATCCTCGCGGAGTTTCTTGAGCATGGCGTTCACCACGGTGCCGGGCATGCAGGTAAAGGGCATGGCATTTACTATGCCGCTCGCGCCGCGCGAGATATAATCAATGGCCTTGCCCACGCTGAGGACGGCCTCGCCCTCAAAGGAATCGTGGATATAATTCTCGGCGTTCTTGATGATCTCCTCGGTGCTGGCCTCATGGCCGCCGCGCAGGTCGCCTACGATGATATTTTCGAGCTTTCTCTCGTCTTTATGCTGGAAGAAGTTGTTGGTGATGGTTCTGAAAAAGTCGCCGTATTCCTTTCTCTGCCAGGTATTCCTCTTGGAGGTGAAGTTTGTATAGAATATCCACTCCGATACAGTGGGCAACATGACCTCGACGCCGAGGGCCTCAAGTTTCAGGATAAGGTCCTCGTTGCTGAAGCGGTTGTTCCTCACATATATCTCGCCCACAACGCCGATAACCGGCCTTGAACCCGGGTCTTTCACGGCAATCATCCTGAAGGCGTCTCTTGCTATCTTCATCTCCTTATCAGGGAATCTCTTGGCCCGTACGGCGTCGCATACCCTCCAGACCGAGCTCCAGTAGACCTTCTCCGTCTCTCCGGCGTTCTGCTCATAGGGCCTTGTCTCACGGAGGAGCTTTTCAAGGAGATCAACGGCCACTATGCCCCACCACGCGAGGCGGGGGAAGTTTCCGCCCACCATGCCCAGTTCCTTATAAAAAGTCCCGTCCTGGTCCGGGGCGTAGATGGGCACCTCTTTGGAGCCAACCTCGTCAAGAATAAGCCTCTGATAACGGTTATACTGGCCAAACCGGCACGGGCCGTTGCCAGAGGGCATGAAGAAGGCGCTCTTTTTAGGGTCAAAGTCCTTTCTCTTCAAGACCTTAAGCATGTCGCCTGTGGTTACGATGCAGGGAAAGCACTCACGCCCCGATGTATAACGGCGGCCCCATTTGAGGCTCTCCTCATCGGGCATGGGCATGACCTCGGCCTCAACTCCGCAGGCCTCGAAGGCGGCGGCAATGCCGTAGGCCCCGTCGGCCATGTAGGGCAGGAATATCTTCTTCTTGATATCCGTCCTCTTGAGGACGGTCCTCACCTTCGTATCCTTCTCTATCCTGTCCCTTACGTTCTTTATGCTGTCAAGGTAGGCCTCGCACCGGGTTATGGCGCCTGCGTCGGCGGAGTGCTCGTCTATCTCAAGCTGAAGGAAGGGCTTGCCCTTTGAGGCGTCACGGTAGAAGTGCGTGATAAGGGAATCAGGGCCGCAGCCGAAGTTGGTGAGATATACGGCGAAGAGGCGGTTATCGTCTCTTATGAGTTTCTGCACCGCCATTATCCTCTGCCCGTTTTTCCAGTACATGTCCTTTGCAAGGACATCGTCAATAACCGAGTCCAGGGGAAGCATATCAAAGGGTATTGCGATGGTGCCCATCTCACGGAGTTTTTTCGGCAGTTCCAGATTTATGCCAGAGTCCGCCGTATTGTAGGCCCTGCCCACTATGACAAGGGCGGTCTCGTCTTTACCAAGGCCGTCTATGACCTCTTTACCCCTCTTGATGAGGCTGGCGCGGAACCTCTCCCATGCGTCGAAGGCCACCTTCAGGGCCTTATCCACGTCGCCTTTGCTCTTTCCAAGGGTTTTTCCCAGGGCAAAAAACTCCTTTTTAATGCCCGACATCTTCTGGTTGAAGTGAATGACGGGTTTTATTACCTCCACCTCCGTGGAGCCGAACTTGAAGGCCGAGTCCATGTAATAGGGAAGGGCCTGTATGTATGGACAGAGCACTGTATGCTGGTCGCCTTCCCTGGCAGCCGGCATATTAATAAGGCTTGGAAGGAATATCTTGGTCACCCCTTTTCCAATGAGCTCCCTCACGTGGCCGTGGGCCACCTTCACGGGGAAACAGGTCTCGGAGACTATCTTCTCAAGACCCATCTTGATGATATCCTTATTGGTCGGCGATGAGAGTTTTACACGGAAGCCCAGCGTATCGAAAAAGCCCTTCCAGAATGGATAGAGCTCGTGCATCATGAGAATCCTCGGTATGCCGATGACCGGGGCGTCCTTGAAGGCCACCTTTCCCCTGTACGTTGAATAGAGGAGTTTTTCTCTCTCCTTGAAGAGGTCCGGCAGTTCCACCTTCTCCTCGCCCTCGACCTTTACGTCATATTTTTCGCACCTGCCGCCATAGTAGAGCGGCCTCTCCCCTTCCACCATGACCTTGCGTATATTACAGAGATTGGAGCAGTCCTTGCAGTCAAAGGTATCTATGGTGTACTTTGTCTTTCCAAGGTCAAAGCCGCGGAACCTTGTGCGCTGCCCCTCTTTCATCTCTTTAAGGGCGAGCATGGCCACGCCTATGGCCCCTGTCACGTCGTGGTGCTCGGGCACGGTTATCTTCTTGCCCGTAACCTTCTCAAAGGCCGCCACCACGGCGAGGTTTGCCGCCGTGCCGCCCTGAAAGAATATATTATTGCCGATACGCCTGTCGCCCACAACGCGGTTAAGGTAGTTAAGCACTATGGAGTAGGCAAGCCCCGCCACAAGGCCGTCTTTTCCAACGCCCTTCTGCTGATGGTTCACCATGTCCGACTCTATGAAGACGGTGCATCTTTCGCCCATGGAGGGCGGGGCCGTGCAGTCAAGGGCCATGTCGCTGAACTCTTCCTTGATGCTTATGCCGAGCCTCTCGGCCTGCTCCTCAAGGAAACTGCCCGTGCCCGCGGCGCAGACCTTGTTCATCTCAAAGTCCACCACCACGCTGTCATTAAGGGCTATGTACTTCGAGTCCTGGCCGCCTATCTCAAATATGGTGTCTACCTTGGGGTCTATGACGGCGGCGGCCGTGGCCTGCGCCGTAATCTCGTTACGTACGCAGTCGGCGCCCACAAAATCTCCGGCCAGATAGCGTCCCGAACCCGTAGTGCCTACGCCGAGGACATCGACGCGGTCGCCCACTTCATTATATACGTCCACAAGACCGTTCTTTATGGCGTCAAGGGGACGGCCCGCAGTGGGCAGGTAGCTCTTGGTGATTACCTCCATCTCTTTATCTATGAGGATGACGTTTGTGGATGTAGAGCCCACGTCTATGCCCATGTAGGCGGGGACGCGCTCTCCGGGTTTCAGTACATAGCCCGTCCTTGTGGCGTCCTGCGAGGGGTGTCCCGAGGGGCGCACAAGCCTGTCAAGGGATTTATCAGACTTTCTCCCGCCGTGTATGAACTCCTCAAGCCCGGCCACACCCTCGAAGCTGTCCAGCCCCTTACCCTTGTCAAGGGAGTTGAAGAGCGAACCAAGGGCCCCCATGGAGGCAAAGTGAGATGGGATGATGTAGTCCTTGTCATCAAGGTCGAGAATTTCCTTGAAGGCCTTTCTTACGCCGAGGTTGGCGGCAACGCCTCCCTGAAATGATACGGGGGCAATAAAGTCCTTGCCCCTTCCTATGGTAGCCTTGAAGTTTCTTGCCACGGCGTAGCAGAGCCCTGCGACGATGTCGTAATCAGGCGTGGCTATCTGCTGCAGGTGTATCATGTCGCTCTTGGCGAAGACGCTGCACCGGCCCGCCACCCTCGGCGGGTTCTTGCTCTTTAACGCAAGGAGGCCGAAGTCCTCAATGGTGAGCCCCATGCGGAAGGCCTGCTGGTCAAGAAAACTGCCCGTGCCCGCGGCGCAGACAGAGTTCATCTGAAAGTCCTCTATGGTGAGTTTATTGTTCTCGGGACGGAGAAAGATGAGCTTGGCGTCCTGCCCGCCTATCTCTATTACCGTCCTCACCTCGGGATGAAAGACCTCCACGGCCTTTGCCTGTGCAATGACCTCGTTGGTAAAGACGGCGCCTATGAGCGGGGCTATCAATTTGCCGCCCGCCCCTGTTACGGAGACGAGCCTTATCTTGTCCTGCCCGTAGCGGGTTATGATATCCTTGAGGACGGATAGCGCCGTTTCAAGGGGCTCGCCCTTTGTCCTCGTATAATGCTCTTCCAGAATATTTCTGTTCTCATCAAGTATAACCGTATCGGCGCTTACGGAGCCGACATCAAGACCTACGTAGATAATATCTGTGTTCTTCAACTCATGCCTCCCTGTTATGGAAGATTGGCTTGTGATTCGTATGACAATATTTATGGCAAGGCCTCGGGTAAGGCCGTTTAAGGCGACGAAAAAATCCCTTTCAAGAAGATACCGGTCATTTTAAGAACCTTTTATCCCAGAGTATCCTCTTTATGGTATCTTTACAATAATTTTGATTATTATCGATTTTATCGCTTTTGTCAACAAGGTTTCATATATTTGCCGGCCCCGCTATCGCCACGGGGCGGCATGGGGAAGACGCGCGGAAGCATGAGGCCTGGGGCGGTAAGGAGGGGGGCAATAAAAAAACCCGGCAGAGCCGGGTTTTTTTATCAAACTTCCTGCGTGAAAAAACAGTCTTATTTATTGGCGACTGTCTTCAGATAATCAACTATGGCGCTTATCTGCGCGTCTTTAAGAGAGGCCTTCCACGGAGGCATGGAGAGGGCGAAGTTCTTGTAGTGCTTCTGGGCCCCTGCGCGACCGTTCTTTACGACATTGATTATATCAGCCTTGGAACTGCTCTTTATAAATTTGTTACCCTGGAAAGCCGGAGCCATCGCAGTACCGGCGCCCTCGGCGCCATGACATGGAAGGCACTTGGATTTAAATAAGGTCGCTCCATCAGCGGCCATGGCTGAACCCGCAAAAACAAGACTCAATGCTACTACACCTGCCCCGATCAATTTACGCATTATGACTCCTCCTTTTTAGATGCTGTATTAAAATGAGTATTTTCGTGAAAGATACAGTCAATAAGGCCGCTTGTCAAGAACTTTCTTTTTTTGCTGTTTGACCTGTGTATTTTATTTTACACCGGCACGGGCAAGATGTCAAGACAACGAGCCCCCATGGCCGGGGCAAAACCGCCTGGGCCGCGCTGCAGAAGGAGGGCCGTTAAGGGAGATGAATATAAAAATACTCCCTTATCTCGCAAAGCATGACAGAAATCATATTAAAAGCCTTGAAAGCCCGTTATTCTATGGTATAAACTTAAATAATAAAAAATCCGGAGGGATATATCATGTTAAGAGACAAAGTTGAAGAGGCGTTGGACGGCATAAGGCCCGCGCTTCAGGCAGACGGCGGAGATGTGGAGCTTGTTGACGTGGATGAAGAAAACGGCATAGTGACCGTACAGCTGCAGGGCGCATGCTCCGGGTGTCCCAGCGCCCAGATTACCCTTGCCATGGGCGTGGAGAGGGCCATTAAAGAAAAGGTCCCCGAGATAAAAGAGGTGCGCTCAACATAAGCCGTACAAATGGGTGGGGAGAGATGGGGGCCTCTATGAAGGCCATGAGTTCCCGCGTCCTCGCGCCCCTGGCCCCATACTCTGGCGGCAGAGCGGTTGAGAGAACGACCGGAGAGGACTTCTCATATAGATTTTCACTTAAATCAGAGGGTTAAGAAGATGGCATATCACATAATAGAAGATTGCGTTTCCTGCGGGGCCTGTATGCCCGAGTGCCCGGAAGGGGCTATATCCGAGGGCGAGCCTTTCGTCATAGACGCGGCGCTTTGCACCGAGTGCGGGGCCTGCGCCGAGGTCTGCCCGGTGGACGCGTGCCAGCCGGCGTCTGAAGGTTAAAAAGACGTCCCACCTTAAAGGAAGAGACAAATGAGCAAGATTACCGTAGCGTTCATAAAGGCCGCAATGGTCTACTTTGTCCTCGCGATGCTCCTTGGGATTCACATGAGCAGGACCGGGGCCGTATATCCATCCATGCCCGTGCATGTGCACTTCAACCTCCTTGGCTGGATATCCATGATGGTATACGGGGTTGCATACCATATACTGCCCAGGTTCAGCGGCCAGCCGCTCTGGAACGAGAAGCTCTCGGTCTGGCACTTCTGGCTCGCCAATATCGGCCTTGTGGGCATGGCCCTTGGCTGGATACTCATCGGAGGGCCCGGCGGCGGGGCCATACTCTACATATTCGCCCTTGTGGAGGGCGTATCCATCATCTGCTTCGCCATGAACATGTTCAATACCGTTAAGGCCGCGCCTGCCGTGCCGCCGCGTCCGCCTGTAAGACCCAGGACCCCCAAACCAGAGGCAAAGCCTCCGGCCGCATCTGCTCCTCAGCCAAAGGCAGAGGCAGGGGCCCCGGAAGGCATTGTCCCGACAACAGGGACAAAGGCGAAAAAAAAGCCGGCAAAGGCGAGAAAAAAGGCAAAACCGGCCGCAAAAACGGTAAAAAAGGAAGAGAAGGAAGAGAAAAAAGAAGAGGGCCCGAAAGAGGCATTGCCCGTATCGGAAACCGTAACCAAGACAGAGACAACTGATACAAAAGAGTCTGGCACCGATTCAGCGCCGGTTGAGGCCGCTACCCCGAAAGAGACGGAATCCACCTCAGCCCCCGCAACGGCCGCAGAGCCCGAAGCGCCCTCAACTGCCACAGGGGAAGAGGAAGAAAAAGAAACGCCCAAACCCGATGAAGGGGCTGATTAAAGGGGCCTGTGATTAAGAAACAGGGACCGGATTAAAAAAAACATGGCCGGATTGAAGGTCAGGGTCGGACGGTAATATATATAAACCTTGCGAGGGGTCCAAAGTACCCAAAAATATCCATGGAAAAGATAACAAAGGACATGCGCATAGCCGAGGTCATGAAGAGGCACCCCGAGACGCGCAGGGTCTTTATAAAATACTTTGGCGGCGGGTGCTTTGCCTGCCCCGGGTCCGAAAAAGAAGATATATACTTTGGCTCCACCATACATAACGTAGACATGGCGGCCGTGCTCGAAGAGCTCAACCTCGTTGTGGCCGCCACAAGAGACAAGGGGACAAAAAAAGATGGCTGAGAAGACCACTATCAGCAAAGACCTTACGGTTAATGACTGCATAAGGCTCTATCCATCCACAATAGGGGTATTTACAAAGTTCCATATCGACTCATGTTGCGGCGGCGCCGTAAGCATCGAAGAGGCGGCGCTTCGCGACAAGGCGGACCTCGACGCCCTCATGACAGAACTCAACTCAGCGGCATGAGAGGGGGGGCATGGGAGCCGTGGGCTTGAGAGGGGCGCTATGCCGGGACACCGGCTCTGATGAGGTTGGAGGGCGGACATATTGCAAACCCTCACCGGAACCGCTTATACGCGCCTTATGAAATCTCCCGCACACAAAAACATATCACCTGCTAAAGAGGTACAATAGATTGACAAATTCTCATGAGATAACAGAAGAGATGGTCCTTGGGGCGCTAAGCTCTGTAATGGACCCGGACCTTAACCGCGACCTCGTATCTCTAAATATGATACGGGACGTAAAAATAACCGCTCCCTCGGTGAGCTTCAAGCTCGTCCTCACCACCATGGCCTGCCCCCTGAAAAAAGAACTTGAGGCTCAGGCACGGACAGCCGTACTGGCCATAGAGGGCGTTGAAGAGGTGAAGATAGACGTAGGGGCCGATGTGCCAAAATCAAAACAAATGCCCGACAAGGCCCCTATTCCGGGTATAAGGAACACCATCGCCGTTGCCAGCGGCAAGGGGGGCGTAGGCAAGTCCACGGTAGCCGTAAACCTCGCCCTTTCCCTTGCGGCCACGGGCGCGCGCGTAGGGCTCCTTGACGCCGACGTATACGGGCCGAGCATCCCCCTTATGATGGGCATACACGAGATGCCCGGCGCCACGGACGACGAGAAACTCATACCCATTGAAAACCACGGCGTAAAACTCATGTCCGTTGGTTTCATGCTCGACGAGGAGACTCCCCTTATATGGCGGGGCCCCCTTGTCATGCAGCTCATAAAGCAGTTTCTTACAGGCGTAATCTGGGGCGAGCTTGATTACCTTGTAATAGACCTGCCCCCCGGCACAGGGGACGTTCAGCTCACCCTTGTGCAAACCATTCCACTCACCGGAGCCGTCATAGTCACAACGCCGCAGGACATAGCGCTCCTTGACGCGCGGCGCGCCATAAAGATGTTCTCCGAGGTAGAGGTGCCTGTGCTGGGCATAATAGAGAACATGAGTGTTTTTGTCTGCCCGCACTGCGGAGAGAGCACAGAAATCTTCAGCCACGGCGGGGGCCTTAAGACAAGCGAGAGATACAACGTGCCGCTCCTCGGACAGCTCCCCCTTGACATTAAGACAAGAGAGGGAGGCGACAGCGGAAACCCCGTGGTCGTCATGGAGCCCGAGTCCGCGCAGGCAAAGGCCTTTAATGGAATCGCCTGCAACGTGGCGGGTAAAATCAGCGTGCTTGACCTTACATAGACCATAGGGTCGAAAAAAGACGGCAAAAAACCGGCCCTTTACAGGGGCCGGTTTTTTTCATTTCACCCCATTATACACCCCCCAGCCAGGGCAGGCCCGCGAAAAGGCTTTAATCAAGGTGCCCCGATGTTAAGGACAGAACAGGCAAAAAGCAGCATAGTCTACCTTCTCCTCATTGCCGTCATCATCGGGGCGGCAACAGGCGGCCTTGCCGTGGGTTTTCGCTACCTGCTCATAGGCGCCGTAGCGTTATTCTGGGGTAATTCCTCAGGTATTATCGAGGCCGCCTCGGCCATGCCCTGGTACCTCATACTCATCATCCCTACCGTGGGCGGTCTTCTTGTGGGCCCCATAATAGCCTTCCTCGCCCCTGAGACGCGCGGCGCCGGAGTCCCCGAGGTCATAGAGACGGTCATCGTCCACGAGGGGGTAATCAGGCACCGCACCACGCTCTTCAAGATGCTCTCTACCGTTATCTCCATCGGCACAGGCGCATCAGTGGGCCGTGAAGGGCCCATTGTCCACATAGGGGCCTCGGTGGGCTCTTCTCTGGCACAGATAATCAAACTTACCCCCGAGTGGAAACGGGTTTTTCTGGCCTGCGGAGCGGCCGCCGGAATAGCCGCAACCTTCAACGCGCCCATGGCGGGCATGCTCTTTGCCGCTGAAATTATCCTCGTTGATTTTCAGGTCGGCTACCTCAGCCACATAGCCATCTCTTCCATAACGGCAACGGTAATATCCTATCACTTTCTTGGCGTGCTTCCCGCCTTTCACGTGCCGAAATACACCCTTGTAAGCTACTGGGAGATACCCCTTTATATCATCCTCGGCATCCTGGCCGGAGGCATTTCCATCGCATTTATACGGCTTGTCGGAAGGGTAGAGGATGGTTTTGACTACTTTAAGGTCCCTATATACATACGCCCCGCCATAGGGGGGCTGGCCGTGGGACTCATCGCCCTGGAGCTCCCCCATGTGCTTGGCGTGGGCTACGAGTCCGTGAACCTTGTATTTACGGCAAAGGCCGCCCTTGGGCTCATGCTCCTTATTATCGTCTTCAAGTTGCTTGCCACCTGCCTCTCCATAGGTTCAGGGCTCTCGGGCGGCATCCTTGCGCCCTCTCTTGTCCTCGGAAGTATGCTCGGCGGGGCCTTCGGTATTTTGGCGCACGCGTTATTCCCCGGCGTGGTGGCCCCTTTTCCGGCCTACGCCCTTGTGGGCATGGGCGCAGTGGTAGCGGGAAGCACGCTGGCACCCATAACGGCCATATTCACCATATTCGAGCTTACCTACGATTTTCAGATAATACTCCCCCTTATGACAAGCTGTATCGCGAGCCTTGTAATCGTCCAGAGCATACAGGGGTACTCCATATATGAGGCCAAACTCATAAAAAAGGGGATAAAACTCGTGCGGGGCAGGGATATCAACATCCTGCGCTCAATGCGTGTAGGCGATTACATGGAAAAGGGCTATGGGAGCATAGAGGAGGCAATGCCCCTCGGGGAGATTGTCCTGAAGGTTGAAGAGAGCAGCTACCCGCACTTTCTCGTATTTAACGAAGATAAGGAGCTTGTGGGCATGCTCTCCATAAGCGACCTTAAGCCCATCATGGCCGAGATGAAAGACCTGAGCGACCTTGTAGTGGCGGCCGAAATAATGACGCGCAACGTAGAGACCATCGGGGCCTTCGATAACTTTGAGACGGCCTTTAATGTCTTTGAGGGTAAGCAGATATCCACACTGCCTGTGGTAAGCAGGGTCGACCCGGGAAAGGTCGTGGGCATACTAAAAAAAAGCTCCCTGCTCATGGCCTACAACGAGAAGATACTGAAACACCAGACCCTGAGGGGCGCAAAATCATAGGATAAGGGGAGGGGGGTCTTACTTTCTTTTAGAAAAAAAGCAGGCAAAGAAAACCAATATTGGCCTGAGGTCTTCTTCATGCCATATTTACGGAAGAAGGCCCCCGAAACCGGTCCTTATTAGAGGTCCTTGTGAGCGCCGTCGCAGTATGGCGGTGTGGCGGTCTTTTTGCAGTTACAGAGAGGCACCTTCTTTTTTTCATCAATGTCAAAGGCCAGGGGCGCAAACTCGCCCGTCTTCTTATGGGCCCCGTCGCAAAAGGGCTGGGTCCCGGACCGGCCGCAGCTGCACCAGTAATAGGTACCCTCATCGAGTTCCATAACAACAGGTTTCTTATCAAAAATAACAGGCTCGCTCATATTAAACCTCCCTTTGCATGATACTTAAAATCTAACGTCTATGGCAAGGTCTGTCAAGTGAGGGCGGATAGAAAAACCTGCCTGTCCCGCTCTAAGGGCACTGAAGAGAGCCCCTGAGATCGCAGAGGCTGATGTCATGGCCCTTGAGATAATCGTCTATGCCGTCGGCCACCCTGGCGGATGTAGCGGGGTTGATGAAGCTCGCCGTGCCCACCTGCACGGCGCTTGCCCCGGC
>CAZMKZ010000058.1:0-12283 GCA_964567185.1 uncultured Thermodesulfobacteriota bacterium | reverse complement strand
ATAGTGGAGCTGAGAAAAAAGACCATCCCCATTACAAAGGCGCGGGGAAACAGGGCGGAGAAGATGATAGTAAGTTTTTTGAGCCGTTTTGAGCGGGCCACGCACAGGGAGTTTGAGATGTTGGGCATAGTGAAAAAAGCGGGGCTCAAGTAGTGGCGGAAAAATCAAAAAAGGTCTTCTGCATCGGCATTGACGGCGCCACCTTTGATGTCATTATGCCCATGGTCCGGGCAGGGGAACTGCCCGCCTTCGCGCGCCTTATGGATAGCGGCGCCTCTGGGCAGCTGCTCTCCACGCCAAACCTCATAAGCCCCTCTGCCTGGACCTCTTTTCTTACGGGCGTTAATCCTGGCAAGCACGGCATATTCGAGTTCTACGAGAAAAAAAGGGATTGCTACGGCGTGCGCTTTATAAACGCATCAGACCGAAAGGCCGCCTCGCTCTGGCGTATCCTCTCGGACAGCGGCGCAAAGGTGGGCGTGGTGAACGTGCCCATGACATACCCGGCAGAGAAGGTCAACGGTCTTCTTATCGCAGGGCTTGAGTCGCCGGGGCCCGAGGCAAAGGGGTTTACATACCCCGCCGGGCTTTACGAAGAGCTTAAGGGGGCCCTTGGCCGTTACATCATGGAGCCGGGCATAACGAGCCATGTAATGGCCGGCGACCGGGACACTGCCGAGGCCCTCCTATACGAGTCCATTGAGAACCGGAAGGCGTCCACACTCTACCTCATGAAAAAATACCCATGGGATTTTTTCAACGTCGTCTTCCGCGAGACAGACCCTGCCCAGCACTGCTTCTGGAAGTTCTACGATAAAGGGTCTCCTGATTACGAGCCATCCCCTTACGCCCGTGTCATCCCCGAGGTATACAGGAGGATAGACGCCGCCATGGGCGAGATTATGGCGGCCCTGCCCGGCGACGTTACGGTAATAGTCCTATCGGACCACGGCTTCGGGTTCAGGCAATACGGCAACCTCTGCCTTAACGGCTGGCTTGAGGGGGGCGGGTACCTGAGCTTCAGGGAAAAAGACAGGGCGCCCCTCACCGGGCGGCTCTACCGGCAGGTTGAGAAAAGATTCAAGAGAAAGACAAAAGAGAGGCTTGTGCGGCTCTTTCCGAAGTTAAGGGACAGGGTGCAGTCGGGGGTATTTTTTTCAAGCATTGACTGGGCCGGCACAAGGGCCTTTGCCGACGGCATAAGAGAGGGGATATACATAAACCTGAAGGGAAGGGAGCCCGAGGGTGTAGTGGAGCCCGGGGAGTACGAGGCCCTCAGGGACGAGATTATTGAGGGGCTTATGAAGATGACGGACCCGCAGAGCAACGAGCCCGTGGTGGACAGGGTCCTTAAGAGAGAAGACGCCTACCATGGAAAGATGACGGAGATGAGCCCCGACCTTATCGTGAGGTGGCGGCCCGGAGTGGGCATTAGCGGCCTCAAGGCGGCTGATGGCGCAGTCTTTGCGCCGCGCTTTCTTACAGAAGAGCACAGGACCATAAGCGGAGACCACAGGGAGAGCGGCGTGCTCTTTTTAACGGGACCGGCAATAAAAAAGGGCGGGATAAAGGGGGCCTCCATCATGGACCTGGCCCCGACCATACTGCATGTAATGGGTCATGCCGTGCCATCGGATATGGACGGCGTTGTCCTGAAAGGGGCGCTGAAAGGACGGAAAAAGGTGGTCCTTTCCGGGCCTTCCGGCAAGGACGGCGCGAGTATTCCCGGCGGGTACGCGCCCGATGAGGAAGAGGCGGTCCGAAAGAGGCTCCGTGACCTTGGCTACGTGGAGTAGGGGCCTTATTAAAGGGATACATGGCTAATATAGTAAAGATATTATCGCAGAGCTATCTGCCCACGCAGGGGCGGTACCCACGGATTACGAGCGAGGCCCGCACCCTTGCTGAGGAGGGGCACAGGGTACTTATCATGGGGTGGGACAGAAAATGCGACGCCCCCCTTGAGGAGACTTCCGGAGGTATCAGGGTAAAAAGGGTAAGGGTAAGGTCAAAGGAGATGCGGGGGCCTGTACAGGCCTTTTTCCTTCTTGCTTTCTGGATAAAGGCCTTTTTAAGGCTTATGAGAGAGGACGTTGATATCGTCCATTGTCATAATCTTGATGTAATGCCCCTCGGTTTTATGTTACAATTAACGCGGCGGTGTAAGCTCGTGTATGACGCTCACGAGCCGAATTACTACGCCCTGTGGCCGAAGCACTGGAATTTTCTCCTTTTTTTTGTAAACTCCCTGGAATTTTTTCTTGCGAGGCGCGCCGATTATGTAATAGTCTCCAATGCCTTTCAGGTGGATAAATTCCTCTCAAGGGGCATACGGTCCGTAAGGGAGATAGGCAACTGGCCCATAAGGGAAATTATAGTGGAGTCGCCTCACAGAAAAAAGGGGCGTGGTATTGTCTTCGGCAGGATAGGCACCATCTATCCGGACATAGGGCTTGAAGAGGCCCTTGGGGCCATGAAAGAGGTTGTAAAAAAATACCCGGCCACAAGATTATTTCTTGCAGGGAGGGTGGTGGAGGCGTACAGGGGCGAGTTTGAGAGGATTATAAAGGAGATGGGACCGCTTGTGGAGTATTACGGCCCATACGGGGCGCCGGAGATGAAGGCCCTCTATGAGAAGATAGACGTATCACTTCTCCTTTACAGAAAGAACGACTGGTTTTCCCATATTACGCCCACCAAGTTCTATGACACGCTGGCAAACGGAGTGCCAGTGGTGATGACGGACATAGGGGGGCTCGGGCCTCTTATTAAAGAAAGGAACTGCGGCATGGTGGTGGATGAGAAGGACAGGGACTCCATCGTATCGGCCATGGAGAGGTTCATAACGGACGGCCGGTTCAGGCGCGGGGCCTCGAAGAGGGGGCTTGCCCTCATAAAGGAAGAGCTTAACTGGGAGAGGGCCGCGCTGGAGCTTAAAGAGATATACGCCGCGCTTTAGAGGCAAGAGAGAGTCTGGTAATGAGCGGAAAAAAGAAGATTACATTCATCATGCCCCCGCCCCTTGACGGCAATCAGCCCGTTGAGAGGGTCTTTGGCTGTAATTACGGCATATATCCCATACCCAATATCTTCGCCCTTACCTCGGCCGCCGTGCTTGAGGAGGCGGGCTACGCGGTGCGCTACATCGACGGCCCCATTGAGGGCTGGAAGCGTGAAGACTTTCTGAGCTTTCTCTCCAACGATAATAGCGACATGTACTGCTTCTACACGGTGAACCTCGCCGTGGAGACGGACAGGATAGCCCACGGAATGATAAGGGAAAAGAGGGGTAATGTTCCCGTGGCCTTTGTGGGGCCCGCCCCTACCTACACGCCAGACGTATTTCTCCTTGACGAAAATTCTTTCGCCGTACGCGGCGAGATGGACCTTACCCTTCGTGAGCTTGCCGACGCCGTCTTCAGGGGAGGGGGCCTCTCCTCGATAGAGGGGCTATCCTATATGAAGGGAGAAGCCGCGGCTCACAACGCCTCAAGGCCTGTGCTTCACGACCTCGACTCACTGCCCTTTCCGGCGCGCCATCTTATAGACAGGAGCAAGTACTATAACCCCAAGTTCGGTGTCAGGCCCGTAACCGCGGCCCTTACCTCAAGGGGTTGCCCCCATAAATGCATATACTGCGTTCCGAACTCGCTCTCCTTTGCCAGGGAGCTGGAGTATAAGAAGGGCTCCGGCGGGGCCAAGCCCGTGGTAAGACAGCGCTCGCCAGAGAATATAGAAAAAGAATTCACCATGCTCCGTGACGACGGCTTCCGGGCCGTAAATGTCCTTGACGACCAGTTTGTCTGGGGCGAGGCGAGGACCATTGATATCTGCGAGAGGATAGGGCCTCTGGGCATGAGCTGGGGGTGCCTTGCCCGCGCCGATTACCTTAACGAGAAGATAATCAAGGCCATGAAAAAGGCCAACTGCATGTTCGTGGACATAGGGGCCGAGAGTTTTGACGAGCCTGTCCTGGAGTTCGTTAAAAAAGAGATAGAGATAGAAAAGATAGAAGAGGCCATAAGGCTCCTCAAGGAAAACCACATAATAGTAAAGCTCAATATGCTCCTCGGCTCAAGCCCCCTTGAGACAAAGGAGTCCATACTGAGAAATATAGAGATAGTAAAAAAACTCGACCCCGACGGCGTGATGTACAGCCTGGCGAGTCCCTTTCCGGGGACGGATTTTTACGAGATGGCTAAAAAAGAGGGCTGGTTCGTTCACGGCGATTATGTGCCCAGAGACGTAAGAAAAGAGGCCATTCACAGCTACCCCAACCTCTCCAACGAGGAGCTTGAGTCGCTTATACGCCATGCCAACTTCAGCTTTTATCTGAGACCAAGGTTCATAGCGCGCAATCTCTGGCGCGTCGTCCATCCAAAGGAGTTCTATTTTGCGTCGCGTTCAATGATGAAGAAACTCTTTTAACACCAAGACGAGGAGGACTATATGTTACGGAAGAGTTACGGTATTCTGATAATTATTTTGATAATGGCAGTCGGCGGGCCCGCTCTTGCAGGTTCCGGCAAGAAGCGTCCTGCCTATGTGCCGGGAGAGATTCTCGTTCGTTTTAATGACGGCGTAAAACAGGCCGCCGTAGACAGCGCCCTGGCAAGGGTTAAGGGCAAGCTGATAAAGCGTTTAGCCCGCATACACGTCCTGCACGTAAGGGTGCCCAGGGGCACGGCAGAGCGGGCCATAAACATCCTGAAGGGGATGCCGGGCGTGAAATACGCCGAGCTCAATGCCTTCAGGTATCTTAACGCCACCCCCAATGATCCCAGTTTTACGAGCCTCTGGGGCCTTAACAATACCGGGCAGACCGGCGGGGCCTTTGACGCCGATATAGACGCGCCCGAGGCGTGGAACTCCTTTACAGGTGACCCCAACATGGTGGTGGCCGATATAGACACGGGCCTGGACATGACACACGAGGATATCGCCGCCAACGTATACACCAACCCCGGCGAGATAGCCGGAAACGGCATTGATGACGACGGCAACGGCTATGTGGACGACGTACACGGCTGGGACTTTGCCCACAACGACAACGACCCTTCGGACTCGGATAACTTGTGCGGCGGCCACGGCACGCATACGGCGGGCACCATAGGGGCCGTAGGCAATAACGGCGTGGGCGTTACGGGCGTAAACTGGCATGTTCAGATAATGCCCCTCAAGGTCTTCAAGGTCTTTTACGGTCTCTTCTGCTCCGCCTCTACCTCGGACATTATAAGCGCCGTCAACTACGCGGCCTCCATGGGTGTGAGGGTATCGAATAACTCTTACGGCAGTACCTCGGCCACGCAGGCCGAGATGGACGCCATACAGGCCTCAAACAGCGTCTTTGTTGCCGCCGCCGGTAATGACGGCAATAACACGGACTTTGCTCCACAGTATCCCTCGGCCTATGATCTCCCCAATATCATCTCTGTTGCCGCCACGGACCATAACGACGCGCTGGCCTTTTTTTCAAACTTCGGCATCAACTCCGTGGACCTTGGAGCCCCGGGCGTAAGCATCCTCTCAACTACGCCTAATAACACGTACAGCTTCTTTGACGGCACGTCCATGGCCACGCCTCACGTAACAGGGGCGGCCACCCTCCTTATTGCCAAAGACCCGACCCTCACGGTAAACGAGGTGAAGTGGAGGATCCTCGCCGGTGTGGACCCCGTGGGGCTTCCCGTGGGCCATGGCATCGGAGGACGCCTCAATATCAATAATACGTTTTTTATCCCCTCTCCCAATGTGACCATGACCGTGACGCCTCTTGGTCCCACGACAGTGGCCCGCGGAGGAAGCGTCTCATATTCGGTTTCCATACATAACACCGATGCCACGGCACGTACGGTAAATGCCAGCGTGGTGGCCGTATTCCCCGATGGCCATGAGGTGACTCTGGATTCGAGGACATTAAACGTGGGGGCCGGCGGAACGGTGGGCGCCAATTTCACAAAGACAGTGCCGGCCTCTATTGTAACGGGCGCATACAATATCGCAGGCAGGGCCGAGGTGATCGGTCTCAGCTATGACGAGGATATCGTCGCCTACACAGTCACTCCTTAGGTTATCTTCGCTCCGGGCCGGTCTTTTGAGGCCGTCCCGGGGCATCTTTTCCAATAAATCAGGTTGAATATGCCGGAACTTTCCGTGACGATTATAGTTAGGGACTGCAGGGACCTGCTCCTTCGCTGCTTGAAGTCCCTCTATGAATGCCTTGGTGACGATATTGACTTCGAGGTCCTTGTCCTGGATAACGCCTCCACGGACGGAACCGGAGAGGCGGCCGTAAAGGCCTATCCCGAGGTCAAGCTCTTCCATAACAGTGAGAACAGGGGCGTGGCCCCGGCGCGCAATCAGCTCCTGGAGAAGGCCGAAGGCCGTTATATCCTCATCCTTGACGCCGATACGGAGATGGTCTCGAAGAACTTCGGGGACCTTATCTCCTACATGGACTCACACCAGGATGTGGGCATAATGGGCTGTACACTCGTCTCCGAGGACAACGTGATACACTCGTCTACAAGGACATATCCACGGCCCATACACGTGCTTCTGCGAAGGCTCTCGATGGCAGGCATAGTGCGTGAGAGTAAAATACTGAGAGAGCACCACCTTGAGGGGTGGGGCCGCGACGCGCCCAAAGTGGTGGACTTTGTGGAAGGGGCCTTTCAGCTCATAAGAAGAGAGGCCATGGAGAGGGTGGGGCCCCTTGATGAGAACATGTTTTACGGCTTCGAGGACGCCGATTACTGCGCGCGCATGGAAAAGGCCGGGTTAAAGGTGGTATGTTATCCGGGTTTTGTGGTAAGGCACCTTCTTCAGGGAATTACGCGGAAGAATCCATTTAACAGGATGGCATACCTGCACACAAAGTCCTACGTCATCTTCTACCGTAAGCACAGGGACCTTATAAAGAAAAAGTGTCGAAGTCACTACTAAAGCAATGCCTTATGCTCGGCCTCTACGGCCTCGGCTCACTGCGGCCTCAGGCAAAGCCGGCTGTCATCGTATACCACTCCTTTGATGAGAGCGGCTCACCTGTCTCCATATCCCCCGACGCCTTCAGGCGGCATCTCACAATTATCAAGAGACTCGGTTACAAGACCGTTACGGCGGCCCGTATGGTTGAGGCCCTTGAAGGCGGGCCGCCCCTTCCTTCGAGGGCCGTTGTCTTGACATTTGATGATGGATTGTGGAATAATTACGAGGTGGCCCTGCCCCTTCTGCGGGAGTTCGGGTTCACGGCTACCATATTCCTTGTCACGGGCTTCACGGGCAGGGCCTCTACCTGGGAAAGAGACCCGGGCATTCCGGCGTTGCCGCTCCTTACATGGGACAAGATAGAGGAAATGGAGAGATATGGCATTGACTTCCAGCCTCATTCAGTCACTCACCCCCATCTTACGAGACTCTCCGATAAGGACCTTGAGGAAGAACTGCTTCAGAGCCGAGCCGCTATCGAGGAGAGGCTCGGGGGGAGCGCGTCCATCTTCTGTTATCCCTATGGGGAATTCGACGCGCGGGTCATGGACCGGCTGAAAAAGCTAGGCTTCAAGGCGGCCTTTGCAGGGCACCCGGCAAGGGAGGAGCCCCTTTCGTTAAAGAGGGTGGGGAGCGCTCACCTTACAACCGGGCTTGCATACAGGGCGGCCCTCAAGGGAAGTTTTCAGTATTTTTATTCTTTGAAAAGGACCCTTAAAAGGGTATAATACGGGTTAAAGTTAATTTCAGCGAGGGAGGTATCAACCTATGAAAAAGAAGTTTGCAGGTCTGTTTATTATCCTTATGGCGCTTGTCTTTACCTCTTTGTCCGTGCCTTCCACGGTAGTAGCCGGGGATGACCCTGCCGTCCTTGCCGAGATAGCCGGCATGCCCGATGATCAGTCCACCACAACGTGGCTCACGAACCACCCCAAGGCGGGCGATGCGGCCTTTGCCAACACGACGTGGCTTGACGCGCATCCCAGGGTGGTGGATTCCATGATGTCCAACAGGACCTGGCTTGACAGCCATCCCCATACGGCCAAGGTCTTCTATAAAAATCGCGAGTATCTCAACAGCCACCCGAGAGTTGCCAAAAAGGCCTATGCCAATAGAAAGTGGCTCAACAGCCACCCCGATGTGGCCAAGGTAGCCTACTCGGACAGAAAATGGCTCAACGGCCATCCTGATGTGGCCATGGAGGTATACAAGAACAGGGCGTATCTCAACAAGCATCCAAGGCTTGCCGATAAACTCTATAATAATAATAAGTTTCTGAGAGAGCACCCCAAGGTTGCCGATGAGGCATACAAGAACAAGAAGTACCTCAACAAGCACCCCAAGGTTGCAAAGAAGCTTAACAAGAACAGGAAGTGGGCCGCAAAACACCCCAAGGCCTCAAAAAAGGCATATAAGCACAGAAAGGGCCTCAACAAACACCACAGGGCCACAAAGAAGGCCTACAGGCGCCATGGGGGTAAATAAAAAATAATACGGGGGTGGGGTCCGGAGTTGCGGGAATCGAGCGGCGCCGGGCCCTGTCTGCCGGTCTGTAAATAAAAAGGACACGCGGGCGCCGTGTTTTAGCCCCGGGCAGTTGTAAAGATGAAAGGGGCCGTGGCCGGCCCTGACCATCGAGTCCCATCCCATCGTGTTAATCATAAGACCATGTCTTCATGCCCGCTCTGCCGGGCGAAAATTCTTTTTTTAAAACAGGGGGAACCTTTGCCGGAGACAAGAGAGAAAAGATGCCTTGCCATAGGCCTTGACGGTGTATCCACAGGGCTTATGACGGAGTATATGGAGAGGGGGCTTATGCCCCGTGTAAAAGAGATACTTGCGAGCGGTTTTGGCCTTTTTGAAATGGACGCCTCCATACCCGACGTCTCATCAACGTCATGGGCGTCTTTTCTTACGGGCACCAATCCCGGCGAACACGGCATATACGGCTTCATGGACCTGAAGCCCGGCGCCTACTCCATGTATTTTCCATCCTATTCCGATATGGGCGCGCCATCTATATGGGATATTATCGGCGGCACAGCAGGTTCAAAGAGCTCAACACTCCTTGACCGCTACGGGAATCGCTTTTCACGGCCCCTGCGCTCTGTTATCATGAACATACCCGAGACCTACCCGGCCTCGCCCATGAACGGCATTTTGACCGCGGGTTTTGTCTGCATAGACATGCAGAAGGGCACGTATCCGGCGAGCGCCTACGATTATTTGAAGTCCATTGGCTACAGGTCCGATGTAGACGCCACAAAGGCCGTCTCCGACCCCGAGGAGTTTTTCAACGAGGTCTTTTACGTTCTTGAGAGGAGGATGGAGGCCTTCGAGCATTTTATGGCGGCCGACCCGTGGGACCTCTTTATCGCGGTCATTACGGAAACCGACAGGATACATCACTTCTTCTTTGACGCGGCCTTTGACGAGACGCACAAATATCATGGCCGCTTTATCGAGTTTTACAAGAAGCTGGACGATATTATAGGCACACTTTTTGCCCGTTTTCACGACCTCACAGGCGGCGATGGGCTTTTCATGACCATGTCGGACCACGGCTTTACGGAGCTTAAAAAAGAGGTCTACATAAATACCCTCTTCCAGAAACAAGGCATCTTGAGCCTTGATGAGAGCAAGGATTACTTCGAGCAGATAAAGGCCCCAACAAAGGCCTTTGCCATGGAGCCAGCGAGGATATATATTAACCGCGAGGGAAAGTATCCGGAGGGCGCGGTTAGCCCGGACAGTGCCGCCGCGGTAATGGATGAGGTCAAGGGCCTCCTCGGCTCGCTTACATACGAGGGCAAGAAGGTCATCAAGGAGATATATGACAATAGCGACCTTTACAGCGGGCCGTCGGCACAGGCGGGCCCGGACATGGTCTGCCTCGCCAATAACGGCTTTGACCTCAAGAGCTCCTTTAAAAAGACCGAGCTCTTCGGCAACGGCAGGTTCACCGGCATGCATACGAGACACGACGCCCACTCAATACTGCCCGAGTCCGCAGCGCCTGCCAAACGGCTCCACATAGAGTCGCTTGCCTCTATTATACTGGATTATTTTTCCGAGTAACTCTGACAACACAAGGAGAAGTTATGGATCAGCTCACAATGCTTGAGAACAAGAGTATCTTTATCATCAGGGAGGCCTATGCCAAATTCAGGAACATAGCCATGCTGTGGTCCGTGGGCAAAGACTCCACCACCCTCTTATGGCTCTGCAAGAAGGCCTTTTTCGGCAAGATTCCATTCCCCGTAATACACATTGACACGGGGTACAAGTTTCCGGAGATGTACAAGTTTCGCGATGAGTACGCCAAAAAATGGGACCTTGACCTCATCGTGGGGCGCAACGGAGAGGCCCTTGACGCAGGCATGGGGCCCGGTAAGGGCAGTAAGCTGGACTGCTGTAACGAGCTCAAGACCAACGCCTTGAAGCAGACCATCGCAAAATACGGTTTCAAGGCCCTGCTTCTGGGCATAAGGCGCGACGAGCACGGCATCAGGGCAAAGGAGAGGGTCTTTTCTCCAAGGGACGAGAACTTCCGCTGGAATTACGAAGACCAGCCCGCCGAGCTCTGGGATCAGTATAAATCCGTGTCCGAGGGCGAGGATCATGTAAGGGTGCATCCCATACTCCATATGACGGAGCTTGATATCTGGAAGTATGTAAAGAGAGAGAACCTGCCCATATCAGAGCTCTACTTCAGCAAGGAGGGCAAACGCTTCCGCTCCATCGGATGTAAGCCATGCTGCGGCCCCGTGGAATCACAGGCCACCAACGTAGACGAGATAATAGAAGAGATAGCCAATGCCACGACCTCGGAGAGGGCCGGCAGGGCGCAGGACAAGGAAGACGCCTATACCATGCAGAAGCTCCGTTCACTGGGGTATATGTAATAAAAAAATCAGGAGAAGCAATAATGGAAGAAAGAGAACTTCATATAGTTATCGTCGGGCACGTGGACCATGGCAAGAGTACGCTTGTCGGCAGGCTCTTTTACGATACGGGCTGTCTCTCACCCTCCAAGATAGAGGAGATACAGGAGAGCTCCGGCGGCAAGGACTGCAAGATAGAGTTCGCCCATGTCATGGACAACCTGAAGGAAGAGCGCGACCAGGGTATTACCATAGACATTGCACATACATTTTTCAATACGGCAAGAAGAAGATACGTCATCATAGACGCCCCCGGACACAGGGAGTTTCTGAAAAACATGATTAGCGGCACCTCGCAGGCCGAGGCGGCTATCTTGCTTGTAGACGCGAAACGCGGCGTGGAAGAGCAGACCCTGCGGCACTGCCATGTACTAAGTCTCCTCGGCATAAAGCAGGTGGCCGTGCTCCTCAACAAGATGGACCTTACAGGGTACTCGGAAGATTCCTACAAGACTGTAAAAGAGGATATAGTCAAGGTATTGTCGGGTCTGGGCATAACCCCCTCCTATGTCATACCCATCTCCGCAATGGAAGGCGACAATGTGGCCGCGAAGTCGGAGAACATGGGCTGGTATGACGGCCCTACCGTGCTCAGCGCACTTGATAGTTTCGAGTCCGCAAAGGCCGTGGACCGCGGGATGAGGTTCCCGGTGCAGGACATATATGAAGTTGAGGGCGAAAAGGTAGCCGTGGGCAGGGTGGAAGCCGGGGTAATGCGCGCGGGCCAGGAGGTCTTTATCCTGCCGGAGAAGACAAAGGCCCATGTGGGAGAGATAAAAAAATATCTCGAAGAGGATATTAAAGAGGCCCCCGCCGGCGACGCCATCGGCATTACCATAGAGGGAGTTGACTTTAAGAGAGGACAGATAGTGGTTGACAGGGTGGAGTCGGATATAACCGACACCATAAGGGCGAATATATTCTGGATGGTGGATAAAGATTACACCATCGGCAGACCCCTTACCTTCAAGTGCGCCACTCAGGACGCTAACGGCACGATAGAGAAGATATACCAGAGGTTTGACCCGGCCTCCATCGAGGTGGTTGAGAGAGACGCCTCTATCATAAAACCATCGGAGGTGGCCGAGGTGGAGATAAGGCTCGACAAGCCCGTTGTGGTGGACTCATTTTCGAAGATTCAGGAGACGGGCCGCTTTGTCCTTGAACATGACGGCTATCCCGTTGCCGGCGGGATTATCCTCTAATTGCATGGAATCTTACATCATGAAGGGCCGGATAAAAACAATGAACAGAGCGATGATAAAAAAGAACGGCAAGGGGTGGAGACTTTTGGCCCGCAACCGCGGTTTCACCCTTATAGAACTCATGGTGGTCATAGTCATCCTGGGTAT
>CAZMKZ010000057.1:0-12968 GCA_964567185.1 uncultured Thermodesulfobacteriota bacterium | reverse complement strand
CCGACAATTTTATATTTGATTAGATTGACATTCAAACCCATTCTACGCCAACAATACCATCTCCCGCAACAAAAAAGGGGCCGTTTAATCAACGGCCCCTCCTGGTATTTTATATAATATTTTTTAATGCCTCGCCACTTCGGGCGACGTTTCTACTTTGCCGGCCCCTGCTTCATCTCTATGCGGGCCTCGGCGTAGGCAATATCGTCCTCGGCGGCCTTCAGGACAGGGTCGTCCGGTCCAAGGCCCTTCATCCTCTCGGTGGCCTCGCTTATTTCCCGCCTTGCCTCTTCCACGTCTATCTCAGCCTCGGTCATGGCGCTATCTACAAGGAGGATGGTCTTTTCAGGGCCCACCTCGGCGTAGCCCGTGCTTATGACTATGCGGCCTTTGTTGGAGCCGGACTTGTAGCTTACCTCTCCGGCCTTCAGGAGGGAGAAAAAATGCATATGACCGGCGAGGATGCCGAATTCGCCGAGTTCCCCGGGTGCCGTCAGCTCTACTGCGTCAAGAGAGAGCAACTTTCTTGTGGGGGTTATTATCTCAAGTAAAAAAGTGTCTGCCATGAGGTCCTGTTTATTTTTTTATTATTTCCATGGGCAGTGCCCAACCTGCAAGTATTGCCCCGGCCCCGTCATTCCCCTGCCCCTGTTACTCTTCTCTCCCTCCCGCCCCCTGTTGCCCCATTGGCCCCTTTTAGCCGCCGGCCTTCAGTTTTTCGGCCTTTTCAATGGCCTCTTCTATGGGGCCCACCATGTAGAAGGCCTGCTCGGGCATATCGTCGTATTTACCGCTGATGATACCCTGGAAACCGGTGATGGTATCCTTGATGGAGACGTATTTGCCGGGCGCGCCCGTGAACTGCTCGGCCACGAAGAAGGGCTGAGAGAGGAAACGCTGTATCTTTCTTGCGCGGGCCACTACGAGTTTATCGTCCTCGGAAAGCTCGTCCATGCCGAGGATGGCGATGATGTCCTGAAGGTCCTTGTACTTCTGGAGTATCTGCTGAATTTCCCTTGCCACGCCGTAGTGCTCTTCGCCGATTATCTGCGGGTCGAGTATCCTTGATGTGGAGTCAAGGGGGTCAACGGCAGGGTATATGCCAAGCTCGGCAATCTGCCTTGAGAGGACCGTTGTGGCGTCAAGGTGGGCGAATGTCGTTGCCGGGGCCGGGTCTGTAAGGTCATCGGCAGGCACGTAAATGGCCTGAACCGATGTGATGGACCCCTTTGTGGTGGATGTAATCCTCTCCTGAAGCTCGCCTACGTCCGTTGAGAGCGTGGGCTGGTATCCAACGGCAGAGGGGATGCGCCCGAGAAGGGCCGAGACCTCGGAGTTGGCCTGGACAAACCTGAAGATGTTATCTATAAAGAGGAGCACGTCCTGGCCCTCTTCGTCGCGGAAGTACTCGGCCTCTGTAAGGGCCGTAAGCGCAACCCGGGCCCTGGCGCCGGGAGGCTCGTTCATCTGTCCGTATACAAGGGCCGCCTTTTCAAGGACCCCGCTCTCTTTCATCTCTTCCCAGAGGTCGTTACCTTCCCTTGTCCGCTCGCCTACGCCGCCGAAGACAGAGTATCCGCCGTGCTGCATGGCCACGTTGTTGATAAGCTCCATGATAAGGACTGTTTTACCCACGCCCGCGCCGCCGAAGAGGCCGATCTTTCCGCCCTTCAGGTATGGGGTGAGTAGATCAACGACCTTGATGCCTGTCTCAAAGACCTCCATCTCCGTTGATTGCTCGGCAAAGCTCGGGGCAGGTCTGTGTATGGGAAAGGTCCTGGTCGTATTTACATCGCCAAGCTCGTCAACGGGCTCGCCGATTACGTTGAGTATCCTGCCGAGGACCTCTTTTCCAACGGGGACCTTTATGCCACCGCCCGTGTCCAGGGCCTCATCGCCGCGCACAAGACCCTCTGTGGAGTCCATGGCAATGCACCTTACGGTATTGTCTCCAAGGTGCTGGGCGACCTCCACTACAAGGTTCCACTTTTTGTCGCTTATGGCCTTGTTGCTAACCTTCAGGGCGTTGTATATGGCCGGAAGGTTGCCGGGCGGGAATGATATGTCAAGGACCGGCCCGATGACCTGGGTGATTTTACCGATATTTTCGCTCATTGAGGAGACCTCCTTACCGCTTTTATGACTTAAGTTTTTTAACGGGTCTGCCTTAAGCCTCAGGATTTAAGGGCTTCGGACCCGCTGATGATTTCCATTAGTTCACTTGTAATGGCCGCCTGACGAAGCCTGTTGAAGCGAAGCGTCAGTGAGCCTATCATATCCGAGGCGTTTCTTGAGGCCGAGTCCATGGCCGTCATCCTCGCCCCGTGCTCGGAAGCGGAAGATTCAAGGAGGGCCCTGTATATCTGGACCTCGATATACTTTGGCAGCAGATTGGCGAGGACCTTGTCCACCGAGGGCTCGTAAAGGACCTCTACGGCTCCGGCGCCTTCTTCGCCGCCTTCCGCCTGCTCTTCGCCCTGCGGGGCAAGGGGCAGAAGCCGCTGGACAACGGGCGTCTGCGTAAGGGCGGATTCGAATTGACTGTAAATAATATGCACCTCGTCGAGCTCTTCGGATAGAAAGAGGCCGATGAGTTTAAGGGCGGTTTCCCGCGCGGATTCATAGGACGGCGTCACTGACGTGGCCGGTCTTGAGTCGATAATATTTACATCCCGTTTTTTGAAGTAGTCCATGGCCCGTTTTCCCGTGATGCTCAGGCTCACGTCACCGGAGTCCCTCTCGGCCATGAAGTCCTCGGCCTTTCTCATGAGGTAGGTGTTGAAGCCCCCGCAGAGGCCGCGGTCAGAGGTTACAAGGACAAGGCCCGCCTTGGGGCCGCCCTTTCCGGCAAGCAGAGGATGGCTCTCGGGACTGCTCATGGAGGCCAGCGATGTGACCAGCTCGGCCATCTTTTCGGCATAGGGGCGCGCGGCCTCGATGTTCTCCTGCGCGCGGCGCAATTTCGCCGCGGAGACCATCTTCATGGCCTTTGTAATCTGCTGAGTGTTCTTGACACTCTTTATGCGGCGCTGTATGTCCTTTAAGCCAGGCATGGGTTGATATTAAACTCCTTGAGTGATTTTGAGGCCCGGTCCCTTACCCTGCCGTTCATTTTTTATCGCTTGGTACAAAGAGGTCCTTGAGCTCGTTAAGAGCGGACTGTACCTTTGCCTTCAGTGCATCATCAAGCACCTTCTTCTCGGATATGGCATTTAATACATCGGGATGCCTTGTCTCAAAGAAGCTGTAGAGCTCTTGCTCGTACCTTACGAGGTCCTCAGGCGGGTAATCGTCGACGTATCCGTTCGTGGCGGCGAAGATTACGACTATCTGCTTCTCTACGGGTAGCGGCGTGTACTGGTTTTGTTTCAGTATCTCAACGAGACGCTCGCCCCGGGCAAGCTGGCGCTGGGTTGCCGGGTCAAGGTCGGAGCCGAACTGCGCGAATGCGGCAAGCTCCCTGTACTGGGCAAGCTCGAGCCTCATGGTGCCGGCCACCTGCTTCATTCCCTTTACCTGAGCGCTTCCGCCGACACGGGAGACGGAGAGGCCCACGTTGATGGCGGGCCTGATGCCCGAGTAGAAGAGGTCGGACTCAAGGTATATCTGGCCGTCGGTGATGGAGATGACGTTTGTGGGTATGTATGCCGAGACGTCGCCGGCCTGGGTCTCGATTATGGGTAGCGCCGTAAGGGAGCCGCCGCCAAGGGCGTCGCTCAATTTTGCCGCCCTCTCAAGGAGCCTTGAGTGGAGATAGAAGACGTCTCCGGGGAAGGCCTCACGGCCAGGAGGCCTGCGGAGGAGCAGTGATAACTGCCTGTACGCCACGGCGTGCTTGGAGAGGTCGTCGTATATGATGAGGGCGTGCTGGCCCTTGTCCCTGAAGTACTCGCCTATGGTGCATCCCGAGTATGGGGCTATGAACTGAAGGGGCGCGGGTGTTGAGGCCGTGGCGGCCACGATTACGGTGTACTCCATGGCCCCGTGATGGCGGAGCTTTTCCACTATCTGCGCCACTGTGGATTGCTTCTGGCCTATGGCCACGTATATGCAGAAGACGTCAAGACCCTTCTGGTTGATGATGGTGTCTATGGCTATGGCTGTTTTGCCTGTCTGGCGGTCGCCGATGATGAGCTCTCTCTGGCCCCTGCCTATGGGTATCATGGCGTCTATGGCCTTGATGCCGGTCTGGAGAGGCTCTTTTACGGATTTTCTCGCCACGATGCCCGGGGCCTTTATCTCAATCCTTTTGTTGAGGTCTGACTTGATGGGCCCCTTGTCGTCAATGGGGTTTCCAAGGGCGTCCACCACCCTGCCCATGAGGGCCTCGCCAACGGGTATCTCCACGATCCTGCCCGTCCTCTTTACTGTATCTCCTTCTTTAATGCCGAAGTCCTCTCCAAGGACCGTTACGCCGACGTTGTCCTCTTCGAGGTTAAGGACCATGCCGAAAAGACCGGCGGAAAACTCCACAAGCTCTCCGGCCATGGCCTTTTCAAGTCCGTAGACCCTTGCCACGCCGTCACCCACGGAGATGACCGTGCCCACCTCCTGAATGTCCACCTCTTTCTCAAAACCCTCTATGCGGGTCCTGATAAGGTTGCTTATCTCCTCTGCCTTTATCATATCATTCCACCCCTTGAAGAATTTTCCGTTATATGGCTCCCGCCGCCCCTTACCTGTTTTCAGAAAAAAGAAAGCAGGCAAGGAAAACCAATTTTATCCTCGTAACCTTCGGCCTGCCCCCGATGAAGCCCCCCAAATAGGACTTACCGCATTAATTCCCTATCAGGCCCCCATCATCTTTGCTTTCATGACTTCAAGCTGGGTACGTATACTGCCGTCTATTACGGTGTTGTCCATCTTTATTACAAGGCCTCCGATAAGGGACGGGTCGGTGGTGAAGTTCAGGACCACGTCTTTACCCGTAATCTCGGCAAGCCTTGACTTTATCTCTGATAATGTTCCGGCGGATAGCTCTGTAGGGGCCTCTATTGTTGCCCTTACCCTTCCGGCGAGCTCGTCATCGAGCTTCGCATAGGCGGACTCTATCTCTTCGATAAGGCGGATTTGCCTTATCTCCACAAGGATGTCCATGAATTTCATAACGGCGGCGCTGACCTCAAGGGCCCCGGAGACCTTATTCATAAGGTCCATCCTGTCTTCGAGCCTGTACATGGGGTTAAGCAGGGTACCTGCGAGCATTTTGTTGGCGCGGAAGACAGCGGCGAGATTTCCAAGGTCCGCGCCGAACCTCTCTGCCTCTCCGCCGGGTATGCCTACGTCCATGATGGCCTTCGCCAGTTTTTTCGCTATGGCTGTGTTTTTCATATCTTTATGGCGGAGAGGCCCCTTTTATACCCGCAATGCCCTGATTTATTCGTTGCCCTATGAACCCTGCCTGCCGCCCAAACGTTGCGTTGTCCCTTTAGTTGAGTCTCAGGTTGGAGATATAGTTTTTTATGAGCCTCTGCTGGTCTTCTGGCTTGAGCTCTTTGTCGAGTATCTCCCGGGCAAGCTGTACGGCAAGCTCCGCGACTTCGCCCCGTATCTCCATGCGTGCCTTTATTGTCTCCTGCTCGGCCGTGAACTTTGCCTGCTCCTTGAGCCTCGTTGCCGCTTTTTCGGCCTCGCTTATAAGGCGCTTTTTTTCGGCCTCGCCCTCAAGCCTCAACTCTTCTGCTATGGATGCCAGCCTCGCCTCCAGGGCATTAACCTGCTCTTTGTACTGAAGCGACGCTTTTTCGGCCTCTTCTTTTACGCGGGCCGCTTCGCTGATGGCCTTTTTGATATCCGCCTGCCTCTTGTTAAGGGCCACGCCGATGACCTTTTTCCAGACAAAGTACACGGCCACGACGAGGATTATAAAGTTTAGTATTTTCCAGATGCCGAGGACGTGTTCGCCTCCCTCGGCGTGCTCGGCGGCCCTTGATATGGCGGGAAGTGAGGAGAGAAACCCCGCGATAAGGGCGATGATAAGTTTCCTCTCAAGGAGCCTTCCGGCTATCTCCCTTGAGATGGTCTTTGTCTCCGCGGTAAGCTCTTTTATGGCCGAGTCCTTTTCTCCGGCTATCTTTTTGCGCATTAAGGAGAGCTCGGCGGATACCTCTTTGCCCGCCGCCTCAAGGAGCTTCTTTTCTTCGGCAAGGGCCTCTTCTTTTAACTTGCCCCTCACCTCGCCGCCCTTTACACGCGCTTCGAGCAGTTTTTTCTCATAGGCGGCCCGTCCCTCTGCCACCTCTTTTTCTATGTCTTCCGCCATCTTCAAGGTACCGGTGGTCTGCCGGTCCCTTTCTTCCATGACCTTTAAAACGGGCTTGAAAAGAAATTTACTGAGGATGATAAGAAGGACGAAGAAGCCGATAATCTGGTATAGGATGGTAAGGTCCAGCGATAACATTACCCTTTTCTCCCGATAGCAAAGGGGAGTTGTCACCTCCCCCGCATTACAAAACAAACGATAAAATAGACAGGTTAATCACGGTATTGCTAACACAGGCGCCAAGGAATTGTCAAGATAATAATACGTAATTCATCGGCGTGCAGGGGCAGACCCCCTTTTATATTAATGCAGGCCTTTTTTTTAAGTATAAGGCCCTGTGCCGAGAGTTCTTCTTTCTTATTCAGGCGCCATGCTCCCCCACGGGGTTGCGGGGCATTTTTAATGGTTATAAGCCGCTATTTCTATTGGTTTTCTTTGTCCTGCTCAGACGCCCCCGCCCACGGTAATCTCAGGTATCCTCAGCGTTGGCTGGGCATCGGCCACGGGCACGCCCTGAGAGTCTTTTCCGCAGGTCCCGATGCCGAAACCGAGGTCAGTGCCTACCATGTCTATCTTGTTGAGTATCTCCGGGCCGTTGCCCGTAAGCGTGGCCCCGCGCACAGGGGCCCCTATCTCGCCTTTTTCTATGAGGTACCCCTCTGTTACCTCGAAGACAAAGTCGCCGTTTACGGTGTTGACCTGCCCGCCGCCCATTTTTTTTACGAAGAGCCCTTTTTCAAGGGAATGTATTATGTCTTCAGGCCGGCTCTGCCCCGGGGCTATCATGGTGTTGGTCATCCTCGGTATGGGTTTAAAGCGGTAGGACTGGCGCCGTCCGTTGCCCGTGGATGCCGCTCCGTCTTTCATGGCGCTCAGCCTGTCGTACATATAGCTCTTCAGGACGCCTTTATCGATAAGCACGGTCTTTTGCGTCGGGGTGCCCTCTTCGTCGAAGAAGGCGCTGCCCCTCTTGTAGGGTATGGTGCCGTCGTCCATGACCGTTATCAGGGGCGAGGCCACCTGCTCGCCCATTCTGCCGGAGTAGACAGAGAGGCCGGCAAGGGCGAGGTCCGCCTCGAGGCCGTGCCCCACGGCCTCGTGTATCATGGTTCCGCCCGCCTCGCTGGAGAGGACTACGGCCATGGTCCCGCCGGGGGCCCTCCGGGCGCTGAGCATCTGCACGGCCCGTGTTGCCGCGGTGACGCCGATCTCTTCGGGCGAGGTCTCAAGAAAGGCCTCAAGCCCCTCGGCCCCGCCAAGGGGCTCATACCCGGTCTGCAGGACATCCCCCTCTTTTGCGATGGCCGAAGCGAAAAAGACAAGGCCCGTCTTTTCCTCTTCCACCCACTGGCCAAGGGAATTTATCATGGCCAGTTTTCTCGTTACATCTCCATAGAGGGCCTTTACCTGCACAATCCGCCCGTCAAAGCCCCGCGCCGCCTTTTCTGCCCTCTTTACAAGCTCTACCTTTTCGGCAAGGCCGGTCTCGGAGGGTTTTTTCGCTATATCAAAACCCGGCGCGTCCTGCTTTGTAAATGCCCGGATATTTTCTGAAGGCCCACCCTTGCCCACGCCTTTTGAGACCGAGGCCGCAAGGTCCGCGAGAGATGCACCCGTAATCTCGTTAGTGTAGGCATAGAAGGTCTTTAGCCCGGCGATAACCCTGATTCCGCACCCCCTCTCAACGCCTGTAACGACCTTTTCTATCTTTTTGTCTTCACACGTTATGGAGGTCTTAACCGTTTCTTCCATGAAGATATCGGCAAATTCCCCGCCGTGGGCAAGCGCTTTTTTCAAGACCTTTTCGGCATCGAAATTGGAACAAAGTCCCATGAAAGCCTCCTTTTTTTGGTTCAAAAAAGTATATCAGCCCCGGGGAGGGCCGTCAAGGGGAGCCCCTCCTCCCTTCTTTTTACTCACAAACGGAATTGCCGCGTAGGGAGGCCCCCACAGGGCATTTTTACCCCTTATCCGGCGCTAAAGGGCCTTGTAACTATGCCTTGCGCTCTACAATCTTCCATGGTAAAATGTCAAAAGTGGCACTTCCTGCTTATTTTGCCTGCAAAGAGGCAGGGGCCTGAGTTAAAGAGGGGACCGTTATGACTGCAGGGGCGGTTCGTTAGTGAACGGGGCAGGGGATCTCTCTGTTGCCGTATTCTAAATAGGGGGGGAGGCGCGGGGCTGTTGTTAAAAGGGGTTCGCTTTCCAAAGATACCTCCAAGGGTTTGTGCTCCCCGTTGATTCTTTTTGGCGTATTTTTTTAATAGAGGCATGGTTTCAATCCTCGGCATACAAGGCAGGCCAGGTTAAGGTGCAGGTTATGAGAGTTTTTTTTACCGCCCTTTTCGCTATAACGCTTATCATCATCCCCGCGGGCGCAGGTTTTTGCGTAACTAATGGAGGTGGAGCGCCAAGTTCCGCCCCGCCGCAGGTCAGGGCCAGCGGCAGCGGACCTTCCGCTCCCGCCCCATCACAGGGGCAAGCCCCTGCCGGCAGGCCCGCAACTCCAGCATCGCCAAATGGTGAAGCCCGCGACGGTTTTTTCACCGGATTTTATGATGTGGGCTCCGCGGCAAACGGCATAGGGTTTTCAAGGCACAATCTCGGCAAATACGGCGGCAACGAGCGCAGGGAGGTCACCTTTGACATCTGCGTTTACTGCCACACTCCTCACCGTCCCCCCGGTAATGGCGGGCCTCTCTGGTCCGGTAAAGGCGGCCCCTCAACGAACTTTATGGCCTACGGCACGAGTATGAAAAGCGTGAAACCCTCCACCACTGGTCTGGGCTCGCCATCGCTTGCGTGCCTCAGCTGCCATGACGGCTCAACGGCTTTTGACAACGTTGCCAATTCACCTGGAAAAAAGAGAGTGGCTCCGGCGAAGACCCTTGGCTCGTGGAACATGTCCTTGACCGAAAGCAAGATGGAGGACCCGTCTCTTGTAAACACCCGGCTCATACTCGGTTCCCGGCTTACCAACGACCATCCGGTCAATATACTTTTCAGGGGCGGCCGGTACGCCTCCCTGAGGCCAAAGCGTACCATAATCAGCCAGATAGACCTGAGCGCGGGCCTTAACACTACGAATAACTTGATTCTGTCCAACCTCTGGTCCATTAAGGGGTTTATCTCGGACACGGCCACCATAGGCGACCTTTTGAGAGACGGCAGGATCGAGTGCTCAAGTTGCCACGACCCGCACTTCAATAACAAGAGCTGGGCGGAGGCGGCGCATACTTTCAAGAACTGGGATGATATGGACGGGCTCTTTCTGAGGCGTGTGGGCGGGAATTTCTCCTCGGGCGTATGCAGGACATGTCACGGGAAATAGGCCTCTAAAGACGCCGTTCATCACTATGCTGTTCATCACTGCTGTTATAGCTCCTTATTATATATAGTCGTTTTTTTTCTCACCACGCTCTATGCGGCAGGGGGCCTATGTGAGGCATCTCTTGCCGGGGGCATGGGGTTGCGAGCGAAACCTTGGGTATCGTCGAAAAGTTCTACAGAGACAGGCAGGAGGCAGGCCAGACGCTCGCCGGGGAACTCGAGGGTTACAGGGAGCTTGACCCCGTTGTGCTCGGGCTCCCGAGGGGAGGGGTAATACCGGCGGCAGTGGTGGCCGAGGCCCTTGGCCTTGTCCTTGACGTCTTCTCTGTTGCCAAGCTGAGGGCCCCGGAAAATCCGGAGTTCGCCATAGGAGCGGTAAGTGAGAGCGGCGAGGTCTATCTTGAGAGGGGCTCTTTTCCCTCCGCCTTGATTACGGAGGCGTGGATTGAGGCGGAAAAGGCAAGGGCCCTTAATATGATGAGGGCCAGACTTCAAAAATACAGGGCCGTAAGGGAGAAGGTCCCTGTAAAGGGCAGGGCCGTAATTATAGTTGATGACGGTCTTGCCACGGGCGCTACCATGACAGGCGCGGCATACGCGGCGCGCGCCGAAGGCGCCACCGTGATAATCGCGGCCGCGGCCGTTGGAGCAAGAGAGGCCATAAAACGCGTGGGGGCCTTAAAAGAGGTCTTTGCCGTGGTTTGTCCCCTTGCGCCGCAGGTCTTTTTTTCTGTAAGCCAGTTCTATCTTGATTTTCACGAGGTAAGTGTGGCCGAGGTCTGCGGGGCACTGAAGAGGCAGACCTCTACGTAAGGCCTGCTTCAATATCCTCAACAACGCAGGGGCATGAGCGAGCAATGCCTTGACAATAAAAGTTTTTTTATAGTAATAATAAAAAGATAGAGTGTAAAAGTTCAAAGCAATACCTTGCTCCCCGGGGCCCGCGTATGGGGAGCAAGGCTTCGACGATTGAGAAGGAGATTGTGAAAGGCAAGACTTCAAGGCTGATTATGCTAACCGTGGCCGCTACTCTGCTCCTCTCCGGGTGCGGTAAAAAGGCAGAGTATCTTCTTGACCTTAACGCCGGCACGAAGAAGGCGGAGGAAGAGAAGGCCGGCAAGCACATGACGGATTATTACGACAAGTTCTTCCGGAGTGTGGTGCAAAGGGCCTCGATACGCCCCTCGCCAAAGGACCTGCCGGCCTTGAGAGACCTTCCAAAGGACACGGAGAACCGCGTGAACTGGACGGCCTCTGTCATGGGAGGGTTCATAAACCCCCGCGGCACACTTGACCCCAAGGATAAGGAGAAGCCGCCCCTGGACCTTAATGTCTTCATAGAGGCCAAGGTCCCTCTCATGGCCAATGTCATCTTCCCCCATTCCATACACACATACTGGCTTAAATGCAGTAACTGCCACCCCAAGATATTCCTGGCCGAGGCAGGGGCCAACCCCATTACCATGAACGAGATATGGCAGGGCAAATGGTGCGGCAGGTGTCATGGCAAGGTTGCCTTTGGCTTCTGGCCACGCGCGAATTGCCTGAGATGCCATATGATATTAAAGGGCCGCTCTCTTGAAAAAGAACGGTGGAGATAAATTTTTAAGCCCGGGCGGAGCCTCTCCGGGGGGTATAATAGGAGAGGACGCTTATTTTTTCACCGTGAACTCCTTGTGCTTGACTAAATCGAGGGCTCGTAGTAGAATTTTGCCCATTATCGGCGGAGCTCCGAAAAATGCCGTCCTGAAGCCGTTGTTTATGATAATAACCTGGAAACGGGGATAGAGATGAACTTAATCATACAGCCTGACCGGAGAAAGACAAATATGCTGAAGATACTGAAAAGCCTCTTAGTCATAGCCATTCCCTTGCTCGTCATCAGTTGCGGTCCGCCAAAGGCGCCGGACATTGTATGGCCGGCCCCTCCGAACCCGCCGCGGGTAAAGTTCGTAAGGTCCTTTCATAGCGCCACAGACCTGAAGGGCGCCTCTATTGTGGGTGCCGTTGTTCTTGGCGCCGATACGTCCTTTACCATGAGAAAGCCCAACAGCATACATGTGGATAAGGACGGCAGGATCCTCGTCACTGATACTGCCCACGCCGATATCTTCATATACGACCTTAAAAAGAAGAAGGTCTCGTCTGTGAGCGCTTCCGGAACGCGCATATTCTTCAAGCCCATAGGGGTGGTAACCGATGATACGGGGAGGATATTCGTCTCTGATACACGTACGGACCAGGTAGCCGTGCTTGACAGCAAAGGCCGGCTCATGAGGTATCTCGCACCGGGGACCCCCTTCAAGCAGCCTACGGGCATGGCCGTGGATAACGCCCTGGGCAGGCTCTACGTGGTGGATACCCACCTTAACAACGTTCAGTCCTTTGATCTTAAGACCCTGAAGTTCCTGAAGGCCTTCGGCGAGAGGGGCAAGGAAGAGGGTAGCTTCAACTTTCCTTCCAATATCACCGTAGACGAAAAGAGCAATATTTACGTGGTTGACACCATGAATGCCAGGGTGCAGGTCTTTGACAGCGTGGGCAGGTTCCTTTACAGCTACGGCCGTTTCGGCGATACCCCCGGCGAGTTCGCGCGGCCCAAGGGCATAGCCATTGACAGCGAGGGCCATGTATATGTAGTGGACGCGGCCTTTAATAATGTGCAGATCTTCGATAAGGAGGGCAAGATACTCATGTCCTTTGGCGGCTATGGCAATGGCAGGGGGCAGATGATACTGCCGGCCGGCATAGCCATTGACAAGGACGATTTTATATACGTTGCCGACTCGTGGAACGAACGCGTGGATGTATACGAGTTTCTCGGTAAAAAGCATGCCGAGAGAGAGGCCGCCGGCAAGAAAAAGAAGTGAGGGTGTGCTCAGGCGGTTTTTTTATTAAAAAAGTATTAATTTTTCCTTGACACGATTTAATTTTTCTGTATAATAAAACTTAATATAGGTTCATGGGCTCATGGCGGGCCGCATTGCAACCCAGGGCGATGGATGCCTCGATACTGCCGTTGACATAAGGTGCGGCAGAGATCGGAGGTTTTTTTGCGTAAAATCTCCTCCGCAAACATGAAAAACAGAAAAGGAGCAAGAGAATGAAAAGATTTTTAGCTATCGCCATAGCGGCAACCATGGGCCTCTTTTACGCCGGTACCAGCCATGCCGCCACAGGCACCATGGGCGTAACCGTTGCCGGCCCCGGCGACTATAGTGTAGGGCTTTCCGCCAACGGTGTTGTACAGTCAAGACATAACCTCGGCGCCTTCAGTTCCCACCTTGGCACGAGAAACAGCTTCGACGCCGCCGGCGCCGTAACCGGTACGACGCAGATATGCGTATTCTGTCATACGCCTCACCATTCCAACACC
>CAZMKZ010000056.1:1739-13402 GCA_964567185.1 uncultured Thermodesulfobacteriota bacterium | reverse complement strand
CTTTCTTTTTTCTAAAAGAAAGTGGAATTATTCGGTTGCGCCCTTGCCTTTCATCTCCTGATACAAGACCACGCAGACGGCGGCAAAGAGTATCATAAGTACTCCGGCAACCTCTTCCCAGAGGCTCCATGCCACGTTGACGAGGACATAGGAGATGAGGATGCCCGTGGCCCCGTACCGTAAAAAGGCGGCCCCTTCGCCTGAGTTGCCCGCCGGCAGGGGGAGGACTTTCAAGAACACGGTGGCCCAGAATATCAGAAAGGCCGTTAGCCCTAAAAGACCGCCCTCAAAGAGTATCTGCAGAATGAGGTTATGTGCCGTTGTGCTCCCGTAGCGGTGGGTGGAGAAAAACTCGTAAGACCCGCTATTTTCCTTGTTCCATTTTTCCAGAAAACCTCTTTCCCGGGCCACTGTCGCCATCTTCTTCCAGCCATAGCCGTAACCGGTGAGAGGCCGTTCTTTTATCATATCCGTCACACCGGACCATATGGCGAAGCGTCCGTTCCAGCCGTGGTATTTGTTTGAAAGATAGGTTCGCGGCAAGAGCAGAGTCTTGTATCTTGCGAACATGTTTGGTTTTACGGCGAGAAGCGCGGCGCCGAGGACCATGCAGACTATAAAGCCGAAAAAAAGGACCTTCCAGCGTCTCGTGAGCATGGTGACGGCAAGAAGTGATGCAACGATGGCCGCGGTCTGGCCCCTGTGATTATCAAGGACACAGAGCGCGAATTCCACGAAGAGGGTAAGTATCATGAGCCAGCGGAGCCGCGCGCCCATACCGGCGGCATAGAGAAAACCGGCGAGCAGGGGTATGTAAAAGGTGCCGTGCATGGAGTAGCCCTCTGCGTATCTCTTGTCCGTGTACTCTATCCAGTTGAGCAGGACAGTGGGTTTATTGGATACAAGGACCAGTACGGTAAGGAGGGCGTAGCTGGCCAGCAGGGTGTAAAGAAGGGGCTTTAGCTCGTTAAAGCCCTTGTACTCATTCACGATGACAAAAAAGACGAGGCCCTGATAGAGGAGGTTCTTTCTGATGAAGTTCAGGCTCTCGTAGGGGTAGGGGCTTATGAGAGAGGTAAAAAGGCTTATGGCGATAAGGAGGCAAAAGGCCTGAACAGTCCTGTCCCGAAAATTTACTGCCACGCCTTTATGGATGAGCTTAACGGTGAAGATAATAAAAAGCAGGACAAAGGCCGTGTTGCGCGGGCTTGAAAAATGCGCGAAGGGCAGTGTAAAGAGGTAGATAAGGAGCAGGGGTTTTATGAAGGGGTATAGTTTTTCCATGAGCTTCATCTTAGAGACTCCCCATGCCCGGAGCGCTCCCTGTCTTTTGCCTGGCTCTCCGGCCTCCTCCTTTGCCCTTGCCTTCCGGAGCGGTCCTCGCTGTCCTTGCCTTGAGCAGTTTTTCCGCGGCCTCTATGATGGGCCCTGCGGTGAGGGCGGTAACGCACTCTCTATCGCCCTTTTTGCACGTTGTGGCCGTGTGGAAGGTATAGGAGCATGGCGCGCAGGGCAGGTCCTTTTGTATGACGATGTTCTTGTCTCCAAGGGGTCTTTCTTCCATGGCGCATGGCCCGGCCATGTTAATGGTGGGCACGCCCATGGCTATGGCCATGTATACGGGACCGCTGTCAACGCTTATGAAGAGGTCCAGTCTCATAAGCAGGGCCGGCAGCTCCGAGATACGGAAGATGCCGGCCGTATTCAGGGCCCCGTACTTCATCTTATCTTCCACGGCCTTTACGGCAGGCGCATCGCCGGGGCCGCCGATGAGGAGCGTTTTAACACCGAAGCCTTCGCATAAGGCGTCGGCAACCTCGGCGTAAAGCCCTGGCGAGACCTCCTTCAGTTTGTTTCTTGCCGCAGGGGCCATGCCTATTACAAGGTCGTCTTTTTCAACCCCCGCTTCTGTCAATAATTGGGCCGTCTTTTCCATGGCCTCTCCCGTGACGGGCAGTTCGAGCCTTGTGGAGTCCTCGTCCACCGGAATGTGGAGGCCCTTTTGAAGAAGCCTTGCGTAAGTATGGGGTACGCTTTTTGAGGTATCATGCCATACCGTGGAGCTGTTAAAGAGTGAGGCCAGCCTGAAGGTGATACCCGCGTGGTCAGGACCCACGCAGAGCCGTCTCGGTATGAAGGCCCAGAGCGGTATAATGGTATTGGTAATATTGGGCATGAGACAGACGGAGAGGTCAAAGCCCTCGCGCATCAGGACCCCGGCCATGCCGGCCTTGGCGCCAAGGCCCTTTAAATCTACTGCCTTAACGGGAATAATCTCGTCTATCATGGAGTTGGGCTCAAGGATTCCGCAGGCCCCGGGGTCGGCCAGCACTGCTATGCGCGCCGATGGAAAGCGTTGCCGCAAGAGGCGAAAGACGGCCGTACTGCATACCATGTCGCCTATCTTTGCCGTCTGAATCACGAGGATGCGCGTAATGGTCCTGCGCCTGCGGAGCCTTGCCGCAGGATAGAGGATTGGATATAGGATAAGGGATAAGAGGATGTATAGCATAAATTTTCACTTAATTTTTCAAGACTTCCCGCGCCTGCTTCGGGGTTTAAGGCCCGTTAAGCCCCTTTTTCAGGGCCTGGTAGCCCGTATCAAGATACCCGTGGCGAAATCCACGTCCATAAATCTCATTATTGGCCGTAATAGCCATGCCAGCAATCTGTGCCCTGCCCTGTCTTTTGCCGAGACCCTTGAGATGGATAGACCGGTAAAACCGCATATAAGGAGCAGTGCGCCGAGCTCAAAGTAGCGGTAAGATGTGACGTGCGTGACATCGCCGGTAAAGGCCGTGGGGTGAAGGTTATTGGGTATGGTGAGGATGATGGTCCCTCCGGGGCTGAGCAGCCTTGCGCACTCCTTTAGCAAGTCCCTGCCCTCCTTCAGCTCAAGGTGCTCTATTACGTCAAGGACGAAGAGGTTGTCAAAGGTGCGCGTTATCTCGGAGAGGCTCCGGTAGTCGTGCTCGCCGGAGGCGTCGACATCCATGCTCCTGTATTCCGTAATGGAGGGGTTTGCCTCGCAGAGCTTGCCCACAAACCTTCCGGATCCGCCCACATCAAGGACAGTACCGGAAAGCCCCTGCGTAATGCCTCCCATGAGCTCTCTCTTTGTCCCGAAGACGAGGGGTACCCTGCGTATGGAAGGATACGCACGCTTCACTTGCTCGCGCCTTTTCTTAAGATCGCTCCAGTCCAGGGGTATCATTATCAAAGACCTCTTTAAAGACCTGCTCCACGCCCTTTACATAGGCGTCCATGGAAAAGTTTTCAATGACCCGTTTTTTGCCCTCACTCCCCATCCTCGCCCGCTCTTGCGGTGAGTCCAGAAGCGCTGAAACCTTACGCGCAAACTCTCCGGGCTCATCTCCTTGTACGAGAAAACCGGTTTTACCCTCCACGACAAGCTCGGCCGGGCCCGTGACATTGGCCGCCACAACGGGTTTTTCCATAAGCATGGCCTCTAATATTACCCTTGGAAGCCCTTCAGCCCTTGAGGTGAGCAAGAATACATCCATGGCATTAATGTATGAGAGCGGGTCTTGCGCAAAGCCCGTAAATGTAGTCAACTCCGCTATGCCGAGGCCGCGGGCCCGCTCTTTCAGGGCCTCTTCTTCAGGGCCGGCCCCTGCGACGATGCCACGGATTTTTATCCCCTCTTTTTGCAGTATTGCAATCGTCTCAAGGAGGATATGCACCCGCTTTCTCTTTACAAGGGAGCCTATGGTGCCGATAAGGAGTTCTTCTTTTTTTATACCCAGTTCTTCTCTTACCTCTTCGGGGGTTCTTTCTGGTTTAATATCCGGGTCTACCCCGTTATGTACCACAAGGCACCTCTCGGCCAATACGCCGCTACTTACAAGGGAGTCCATCACCCCATTAGAGACGCATATTACCCTGTCCACTACCCTGTTCACCTCTTCGGCCTCAGACGGGGTCAGCCTGACATCCACCCTTGAGTGCTGAACGCAGAGCGAGCCGGCTATACCGGCGGCGAGCATGCCCTCCATGTTGGAGCTTGGCTGGTTGTTAAGGTAGAGCATATCAAACTCACCGTCTTTTAAGACAGAGGCGATGGCCCTGCCGGCGGGCTCTATGCGTTCAGAGAGGTCGTGAAAGGCGATAAACCTTTTTCTCACCGAGGGAAGAGGCCAGAGGACCCCCCGTATGACCTCTTTCATGGCCTTGGCGTGAAACCTCTTTCTTATCTCAACATGGATAAACTCCACGCCAAGGGCCTCAAGCTCGCTCCTTATATCCTGGCCGTTCCCTCTTGTGTAATTCGTATAAAAGAGGGCTGATACCTCGTATTTTGAGCGGTCGAGCCTTTTAAGGAGTTCAAGGAGGCTCACCGTGCCGCCGCCCCATTCTTTTCCCGTATCAAGGACGAGTATCTTCTTTTTTCTATTCATCTTTTCCACATTCGGGCTTGTTCAGGCCTTTGTGCCCGTTACTATGATGTGCCGTATGTAATCGAGGCGCAGCAGTTTCAGAAGGGGCCCGTAGACAAAGGCCCAGAAACGGTCCTTCCATTTGGTCTTGCCGCCGCGGTAAATGCGGATATCCAAAAACCCCAGGGCGTGAAAAAACCCGTAGACCTCGTCATACCTTACTGGCGTTATATGGGTACAGTCGCGCCAGAAGAGTACGGGGTGGCAGACATTGGGCGTGCTTATGATAAAATAACCGCCCTTTTTGAGATGTTTTTGCGCTTTTTTGAATATTTCCATAATCTCGGCTGGACTTATGTGCTCGATGACCTCGAAGGCCGTGATTACGTCAAAGCTCCCCTCTATTTCGTCGAGGCCGTAGTAGTCGTGCTCGAAGTTTCTGTCCACATCGAGGCTCATGTACTTTACATTAAGGCCGGCCTCTTTTAGTTGCCGCGAAAGGGTGTGGTCGCTTGCGCCTATGTCAAGGAGGCGGTCCCCGTCTTTCACGCATTTTTTTAATATAACCATCCTGTCCCTGACAATGGGGAGTTTCAGGATATTGGGCAGGGTCTCCACGGCCTTCTGCCTGCCGCGAGTAAGCTCGCTCCAGAAGGAATCGGTCACAGGGAGCCCCCCTTGGGGTTATTTAAGTCATTATATGTCTTCATAAGGGTCTTCACTATATCATCATAGGAAAATCTATTTTTAACACGTTGAAGGCCTGTTGAGGCTATTTTTTCCCTGCGCCCTTTATCTGCAAGGAGTCTCTGTAACTGAAGGGCAAAGTCGTCAAGGTCTTTATACGATACCACATCTACACCGGGAGTTACCAGAGAGGCGAGGTCCTTTGAGCCGTCCGTCAGGAGACAGGACCCGCAGGCCGCGGCCTCAAGAACGCGCATGGTCATGCCGGTGCGCTGCTTTCCCTCGCCAAGCCCCCAGTGAGTGTGGTTTATCACCACGCGGCTCTCGTTATAGAGCCTTACGAGGTCTTCACCCCAGATGGAGCTTCCCATAACCACCCGCCTTGCCGCCTCCCCTTTTGCCGAGAGTTTATTCTTCCATTTGGGGCCGTATAGCGCGCCGTTTGGGGAAACTTCAATGGCCTTTCTTATAAACTCCTCACGCGCCCCGGACCAGCCGCCCACAAAAGACCAGTCGTATTTTTTGGCGAGGCCAAGGGCACGGAAGACGCCTGTATCCACGCTGTGATGAATATGGCCCGTGTTCTTAAGGCCCCTCTTTTGGGCAAGTTCCGCAGTAGAAGAGTGAAGAAAGAAGTAGTGATCGAAAAAGGAAACCTCTCTTATGGCCTCTTCGGCGCCCTCTTCCCGTTCTATCCACCAGCCAAAGAGCATACTCTTTTGCCGAAGCCTGGCGAGGGTGCCCGGCAGATACCGGTAGCCCCGTATGATAAGGACAAGGTCGGGGCGGTAGGCCTCTGCCTCCTCAAGGAGTTTTCTGTTACGGTAGCGCAGCTGGCAGAGGGGGTGGTTCTCAAATAGAAACCTGCTCTTCGGTATGATACGGAAGTTATGGGCAGTCTTGTTAATGGGGCGTATGACGAATTGGTCGAACCAGTTATTGGAATCCGAGAAAAAACCCCGCGCCTCCACGCCGTGATTTTTAAAGGCCCTCTGAAGGTACTCTATAATGGGGGGCCGTGAAAAGTAGACGATAAGGACCTTCCTCAGTTTTCCATCGGGGCCGGTAAAGAGACGCTTGCCCGATGGCCCGTTGCCTATCATATTGCCCTTGCAGGGGCCGATGGTGTTCGTCATTTTTTGTCCCTGTGCCTGCCCTTTTCCAGTATGTCCATTACTGCGCTGAATACCTCGTCAACGGAAATCTGCTCCATGCACTCCTGATAGGCGCATTTTTTACTGAGGCAGGGCTCGCAGGTCCTCTGCTTTTTTATTATACGGTGCAGCTCCTGCGCTGTGAGGGGTCCGGTTTTCTCAGGCTCGCTCACTGCATAAAGGGCCACCACGGGCGTGTTCAGGGCATAGGCCATGTGCATGGGGCCTGTATCGCCTGTTACAAAGGCGCTTAGCCTGCCTATGAGGGCCGCGGTCTCCGGCAGGTTGAGCCTGCCCGCTGAGATTACGGCCTTATCCACGTCCGTGCCCCCTCTCATACCCCCGGCGATCTTGCGGCATAGCCCTGCTTCTTGAGGCGAGCCAGTAAGGATTATCCTCACCGCCGGCCTTGCGGCGGTTATACGTCTGGCAAGCTCGATAAAGCGCTCAGGGAACCACTGCCTGCTCAGCGTAGACGCGCCGGGGTTGAAACCAATGAGGATATTCCCCGCCTTTAGCCCCTCTTCTGCCATAAAGGCCTTTACAGCATCATCATAACCTTTATCAAGGGGAAGCTCCATCTCCAGCCCATGGGACTCACAGCCGAGAAGGGAGACAGCGCGAAGACGCGCCTCAATGCCGTGGCCAAGGTCAGCCCATCTTAGCACGGGGGCCTCGTTGGAGAGTAAAAAGCTGAACTTGCTCACATTCGGCAGTTTTACGATAAGCCTCGCCCCTGATAAATAGGCCATGGGCGTTGCCTGCGGCTCGTTGCCGTGGAGGATAAGGGCAATATCAAAGGAGTATTTTCGTAGCGTACTTACAGTGGAGATAAACTTTTTCCAGCCGCCGTAGTAGGGCACGGCGCCGTTAATGTTGGGATTATTGGCGAAGAGCTCCATATTGTCTTTATTCAAGAGGGCGATAATGCGCGCCTTGGGAAAGCATCTGCGGATTGCGCGTATGGCGGGCGTACTCATGAGCGTATCGCCTATGGCCGTTGAGGAGATGATGAGAATATTATTTACGGCAGAGCGGTCAATGGACTCCAGACCGCGGCGGCGTTTATCCTGTGCCTTCAAGAACCTTAATGCATGATAGAGAAGACTCTCCACGGGCCTTATCTTCATCTGCTCCTGCCTTTTACCCCGAGGTAGAGCCTGCAGAGCACGGGGTTTGTGTATATGGCGAGCCTCTTTCCCACCCACGTCGGCCCTGCCTTTACGACTATGCGGTTTATGTTCATGGGGTTATCGTCCTCATGGACAACGCCGTGGTTTGTGGTAAAGCAGGCCCGGTATCCTACCTCAGCGGCTATTTTTATTGCCCTTTCGCTGAACTTGCCCCGGGGCCAGCATATGGCCTCGCAGGGGGCCTGAAGTTCTTCTTCGAGCCTTTTTTTTGATGACATGAGCTCGCGTTCAAGGATTTTATCCGGGAGTCTGTCACACTCGATGTGAGAGACCGTATGAGAGGCAAACTCTACAAGGCCGCTGTCTTTCATGGCCCGCGCCATATTCCAGTCCATAATGGCTTTACTGTACGCCCCTCTGGCAACAAGGGACTTGGCCTTGTTGTGCGTGGGGGGCTTTTTATAAAAGGCATTGAGCCCTGCGTTATCGAGCGGCGCGGAGCTTGCCCCGTCGAGCCAGCCTGTGGGGGTAAAGATAACGGCGCGCTGGTTATATTTTTTAAGGAGAGCAAAGGCGTAGGCAAAGTTATCAAGATAACCATCGTCAAAGGTAATGACCAGCGCCCTTTCACGGCACCTGAAAGACCCATCCATAAAACCCCGCAGTTCAGCAAGAGAAAGGGTCCTGTAATTACCGTCCCTTATGGATTTGAGATGGGACTCAAAGGCCTCGGGGGTTACGGTTATCATATCCCCGTCATTGGGGTTTACATGATGGTACATGAGTACCGGTATTATCGCCAAAAGGTCTGCTCCGTTTAAAAGAAGTTTCGTGTTTTCTTTGCCTGCTTTTTTCAAAAAGAAAGCAGGCCTGTTTGTATCATTTTTATCTTTTCGCGAGCTCGCTGTATAGTCTGTGCAGCCGTTCCACCATGCGTATAGTGGAAAAATCCTTTTCCACCAGTTGTTTGCCCTTTTTGCCCATCGTAGCGCGCAGGGCCGGATCTTTAAGGAGTCTTATAATGGCTACGGCGAGCTCACCGGCGTTATCGGCCTCCACAAGGAGCCCCGTTACCCCCTCTTTTACCACCTCCGGGACCCCGCCAACGCGTGTGGAGATGACTGCCCGCTCCATGGCCGAGGCCTCTAATATGGATGTGCCCAGGGCCTCCTGAAAGGTGGGCAGGACAAAGAGGTCTATGCCCTTCAAGACGGTCTCCACGTCTTTACGCAGTCCAAGCAGGCGCACGTTTCGTTCTATGCCAAGTTCTTTTATCCCTCCCTTGATGTTCTCGGTCTGCGGGCCGTTTCCGGCAAAGACAAAGAGGGCCCCGGGAACCTCTTTAAGCACGGAGGGTATGGCCTCAAGGAGCACGTGGTGGCCTTTTTTCCGCCGCAGTATGGCCACAGTGCCTACAAGAGGCACGTCCGGAGCGATGTGCTCGGCCTCCCGGAAGCCGCCGGGGGCCGAGGCAAGGTTAAAGCGCGCGAGGTCTATGCCCGTTGGTATGGAGACTACGTGACCGTTCTTTATCCCTCGCTCCTCAACGAGGTAGCGTCTTACATATTCACTTACCGTAACCACGCGGTGAGGTATCATGGAGTAGGAGCTCTTTGATGTAATGGGAAGGGCGAGGTGGCGTGTGCGCACCACGACGGGCCGCCTCATTGAGAGCCTCGCGGCAATCCCTGCGAGAAAGCTGTCCACACCGCTGTGCGTGACCACTACATCCACTCGTTCTTTTTTTATAAGCCCTGTGATAAACCCGATGGCGCCTATGTCGTGCGAGGCCTTGAGCCTGTGGGTACGCACTTCGATACCTGCCTGCGCGCCACGCTCCCGGAGCTTGCTATCGGGCCGGCACAGGATGATTACCCGCTCATTGAAGGTCTTTTTCAGCCCCACGCACTCATGGAGGGTGCGGTTCTCCTGCCCGCCCCAGCCCGAAGAGCTCTCTGTATGCAGTATGGTAAGCATATATCCCTATCCGTTGCCTCGACGTGTCTCTGCGCGGCCGTATTTTATGACATATTCCCTTAAAATTCCCTTTACAAGGCCCTCGTCGAGCTCATGGAGGCAATCGCTCTTTTTGCTCCCATTACAGCCGTCCTTGCCGCATGGCACACACTCACGGGTATCCTGAATCACAGTATTGGCCCCGAAACGCTGAACCCCGTTCCGCCGGGGGTAGGGCGTAAGAGGGGGCTCTGTTAATTTAAAAGTGAGTCCCCCTGCGGCCTTATTATCCCATGGCCCCCAATCAAAGGCCCCGCTGGGCCCGAACAGGGCAAGGACGGGCGTGCCTACGGCAGAGGCTATGTGCATGGGCGCCGAGTCCACGCCGAAAAAAAAGGCCGCCTTTGCCGAGAGGGCCCCAAGCCCCTTGAGGCTGAGGGTCCCCGACAGATTAATGGCCTCCTCTGTCATGAGGTCGCTTATCTCTTTCACAAGGGCCTTCTCCCGCGGGTCAGGCCCTGATGTTATTACCACGGGCAGGCCCTCGGCTACGATGCTGTCAAGTAAAGAGGCCATAAACTCTGCCTGCGGGCACTTGAAGAGCCACCTTGAGACAGGGTGCACATGGACAAAGGGTTTCCCTTCAAGCCCCTCTTTACATAATATCCCGTTTATTGCGTCCTCGTCCTCTTTTGTGGTAAAAAAGTCCACAGTAAGGTTGGCTGTATCAATGCCAAAGGGCCTCACCACGGAGAGGTTCCGCAGGACAGTATGCGTCATGGCCGGCGGCCGGGGGGCCTTGTGCGTATAGAGGTATTTCTTGCCCTTAAAACCCTTTTTCGCGGGGTTTGGGCCGAGGCGGTACCTTGCCCCCGTGGCAAAGCCCGTGAAGGCCGCCCTGTCTCCCCCCGTAAGGTCAACGGTCATATCAAAGCCCTTTGCCCGAAGGGTCTTCATAAAGCCAAGACCCCCGCGGACCTTGCCTGTAAGGCCCTGTTTCTTTTCGTCCCTCTTAAGGACAATGACCTCGTCCACAAGGGGGTTTGACCTGAGCATGGGATCAGTGCCGGGGTTTACAAGGACGCTTAAGCGGGCGTTGGGAAAGGTCTCTTTCAGGGCCCTTATGGCCGGGACAATAAGGAGCACGTCGCCGATATTGCGGAGCTTTATGACCAGTATATTTTTAACATTCGTAAAGTCCGTCATCCGCCCTGGTCCCCGTGGCCGTGCCCTCTTGTCTTCTGCCTGAGTTTCGTGTATTTTTTGTATGTATAGAAGGCGTAAAGCGCTGATAGCTTCAGGCCTGTAACGCCCTCAAGAAAGCCCCCCCGCAGAACAAACATCTTTATAAAGGTGAAGGCAGGGCGCAGGATCATATCGCCGGCCCGCGGGGTTCTGCCCTCTTTTATCATCTCCAGAGCCGCAAGGGACGAGTACCGCTCCATCCTCGTTAGATAATCATCAACGCCGCTATATGTCCTGTGTATGAGGGGCGTGCTCAGGCGGCCCGTGGGGCCGTCCACTACCACGGCCTCATGAACGGCCCGCTCCGAAAAGCGGCCCGCGTCTTTTCTGTACAGCCTCAGGTTAAGGTCGGGGTACCATCCGCAGTGTTGTACCCATTTATCGCCGAAGTAGTTTTTTCTCGGCACATAGTACCCAAGGGCCTCTCCACCCTGCAACGCCTTTTGTATCTCTTCTCCAAGGCCGGGCGCGGCGCGCTCGTCGGCGTCTATGTTGAATATCCACTCATTACGCGCCCTTGACTGGCAGAGGTTCTTCTGGGCCCCGAAACCCAGCCACTCGTCAATGTAGACCACTGCCCCGTGGGCCTTGCATATTTCCACGGTTCGGTCGGAGCTGTTGGAATCAGAGACTATTATCTCATCAACCCACTTAAGGCTCTCAAGGCAGTCGCCTATATTGGCCTCTTCGTTAAGGGTGATTATGGTTGCCGTTATCTTTGTCATGGACCTTGAAGAGGTATGGTTTTGCCCCGGGGACCCATATCAGTCCCCTGCGCGCATATCATCTTTAGAGAGTGAAACCGAAAGGAAGGGGATAACTTATATTTTTAGAGACCAGAGGGGATAGGGGCCTTATTCATTGCCCTGAACCTTCTCGGCCTCATCTACGAGCATTACGGGTATACCGTCTTTTACTGGGTATACAAGAGAGCAATGTTCGCAGACAATACCATCGCCTTTTTTGTTAAGCCTAACCTCGCCTTTGCACTCCGGACAGGCGAGTATCTCAAGAAGTTCCCTGTCAATGGCCATGTGTACCTCCAGAAGTAAGATAATAACTTACTTTCTTTTAAAAAAACAGAAAGTAGG
>CAZMKZ010000056.1:0-1639 GCA_964567185.1 uncultured Thermodesulfobacteriota bacterium | reverse complement strand
AGAAAGTAGGCAAAGAAAACCAGTAGGGGGAAATACCCGGTAACTTTAAAAATGCGTTGCACTCCCCCGGTATCCGGGCAAAGAAAACCAATAGGAGAAACGGCTTAACCCACTGAAAATAAGCCTCGCGGCCCCGGACACAGGGCAAACACAAAGAAAACCAATAGGGGATTGGGCTTACTGCCTTTGAATACGCTCATTCCCCCGGACCGTCTTTAAAAGAAAGCAAGGTATTTTATCATGAAAAGAGCCTTTATTCCGCAAAAAAATCGTTACCGCCCCTCTTCATATGCCCTTTGCGTCTTTTGGTATCTCTTTCGCGTAGCCGCCCATCTTGATAAAGGCGACCCCGCCTATCATGCTCACCACAACCATGACGGCGAACCAGATAAGTGAGAGCGATATGGCCTGCTCCTTTGTGGCCCCCACCATGGTAAAGAGGTATACAAAGGCCCCTTCACGGAGCCCGAGACCCCCCACAGAGATGGGCACCATGGAGAATACCGTGGCAAGGGGGATGAAGAAAAAGAAGTAGGCGAGGCGCACGTCTATGCCGAGGTTTCTCGCGACTATATAGTAGCCCACGATGACCCCGGCCTGCACCGCAAAGGAAATTAAGAGTATCTTGACAAGGATATCCTTGTGCCCCTTGTAGCCCATGAGGGTCGTGTACAGGGCGTCTATCTTCTTGTTGATGCCGTAAAAATGAATCCTCGCGAGTATCCTCATGGCCCAGCTATGCAGGGGGCCAACCCATATGATGAGGCTCGCCGCGGTGTAGCCGCCCACAAGGAGAAAGAAAAAACCAGGAAGCGAGGTGTCTTTTATAAGAGAAAATCCCATTATCAGGGTGATGCTGGTTATGATGATAAGGGCCGAGAAACCCGAATACCTGTCCATGAAGATGGAGGCCACGCTTACACCGCCCTTTTTGGATTCTTTGTATAGGTAGAGGCCCTTTATGATATCGCCGCCCACCATGGTGGGCAGAAAGTTATTGAAGAACATGCCGATAAAATATATGGCCAGCAGCTTTCTGTAGGGCACATCCACGTCTTTATGAAGTATGATGGACCAGCGGTAGGCCGAGACGGCCTGAAGACAGATGAAAAATACGGCCACAAAGATGATGACATAGGGGCTCACGTTCCTGAGGTCGTGAAAAAAGAGCTTCATGTCCATGTGGCTGAAGAGAAAATATAGTATGCCTCCGCTTACGAAAAACTTCACAAGCGTGGTAAGTATCTTTTTTATCATTTACGCAGGACCTTTTTGACGAAAAAGATGGGTTTATGTTGAGACTCGTGATAGACGCGCGCGAGCATCTCGCCGAGCAGTCCCATGACCACGAGCTGAACGCCCAGAATGATGCAGAGTATGGCGAGAAGCAGGAGCGGGCGGCCCCCGATGTCGTGACCGAGGATAAACTTGTCAACCGCGAGATAGACCGAGAAGACCCCGCCCAGAAAACCGAGGATAAGGCCCAGCGGCCCGAAGGCCTGAATGGGACGTGTGGAGAAGCTCTGAAGAAACTTTACGGTGATAAGGTCGAGCAGGACCCGGAAGGTCCGGGATATGCCGTATTTTGATTTGCCGAACTTTCTCTCGTGATGAGTTGTCTCCACCTCGATAATGCTGG
>CAZMKZ010000055.1:0-13479 GCA_964567185.1 uncultured Thermodesulfobacteriota bacterium | reverse complement strand
ACTTTGCCGAGTTGACCGTGGTTTTGAAGGACCTCGTTCCCGAGGCTACGATAGATGTTGACAGTTTCACCAAATAACGTTATATGCCATCATGGCCGGCCTTTCCTCAAAGGCATGTTATGACAAAAGGGCGGGGTTGATGTCCTGTGCTATGCAATTTGTTTTTCGTATAAAGTATGTTTCGAGGTCAGAGGAGGCCCTTTAAGGGCCAACCGGGAAGAAATAATCGGTGGGAGTAAAAGGACCGCCGTGACATTGCGCCTGCCTTTAGAGAGATACCATGGGTGAGTTTTCCTTAATGGCGATGGCAACGAGTTCGGAACGGTTTTTTATGTTAAGTTTCTGGAATATGCGATATAGATGGGTCTTAACCGTTGGCTCGCAGATATGCAGTTTTTTTGCTATCTCCTTGTTTCTGTAGCCCTCTCCGATAAGGCCGACTATTTCCCGCTCCCTATCGGTAAGCACTCCGCACTCCCCCTTATCCATGTTATTAACGCCGTCAATAAGGTTTTTTACGGTCTTATTGTCTATCCATACCTCGCCGAGGGCTACTTTTTTCAGCATCCTTAAAAGGAGATCGGCGTCAGCGTTTACAGGAATTACCCCGCGCAGTTTCTTTTTCAAGATAGCCGAGATGATATTCTCCCTTCCGCAATTAGTATCAAGAAGGACTACCCGCGGCCAGTTTTCTACTTCTTCCGGGGGCGGTAAAGTATTGTAAAGGGTGTTTAGGTCCACGAGCAGTATATTGTCATTGAGCTCCTCTAATCTGCCGGCAGTACACTCTACGCCGCTCTCAAGAAGGTCGCTAACAGCTATGGAGGCCATGTCTTCGAGAATACCGCATACGCCGATGGAGAAGAGGTTGTTGCTAAAACCCAACGATACTTTTATCTTATCTGTCGTCATGAGGTATTACCATACGCCTTTAACCTCGAAGCGCAACAAATGCGGCAATGACTTCGATCGGTTTTTTATGCCCTTGCGTCTTCAGGGCGTTGTTGAGCAAGGAGACCGTGCGGGTTATCCCACACGTATTATCATAGGGCAATCAGGGGCCTATGGCAAGCCCCTATAAGAAGGCTCTTTATTTTTTCTCTGCTCCCCTCTACTGCGGGTTGCAGGTAAGGGGAGAGGGTCGGCCTTTGCTTTTGGCGCCTGCCGCAAAAGCCGACGGTCTGCGTCGAGCCCGACAGTTTTATTAACGGCAATTCGAGGTCTTTTCTTCAGCCCTGCCCCGTATGAGGGCACAACCCTGATTCGGGGCTCAAGATGGCTTTGTCGCATTACGAGGTTATCTCTTTAAACAAAGGGTTTTACCGGAGACGGTCCATCTGCCCCCGATGCTCCCCCTCTCCCGATTCTTATTTCAAGATATATCATCTTAATACAATTAAAGAGCGTATGTCAACAGGCGTATAATATAGTCTTCCTGCCCCCCCCACTCTCATCACCACGGGGCAAGAGCATTGACTCCCTGAAAGCATGTGTGATAATTTCTTCAATAGCGCAAGAGGCGGTATCCCCTTATTTTTTTTATGCGGCATATCGAGCGTACCGCAGGCTTACCGTGCCTGTGCCCTGTTTTAGCGCGGCGATTTATTTTTCGCCGACCGGCTGAAGACGGATAATATTAAACGCGGGAGATTGAATATTGAGCAGAATACTTGTAACCGGCGGAGCCGGTTTTATCGGCTCCAACCTCTCGGAGGCCCTCCTTGAGATGGGCCATGAGGTAAGGGTTTTCGACAATTTTTCCACGGGAAAGAGAGAGAATCTGGCGGAGTTTGAGGGTTCCATCGAGTTGATTGAGGGCGATATACGCGATTACGAAGGCGCCCGTAAGGCCGTGGCCGGTGTGGAGCGCGTCATACACCTTGCGGCCATGAGCTCCGTGCCGTGGTCCGTCGAGGACCCCGAAGCGGCCCACCACATTAACGCCACGGGCACGCTCCATGTGCTCAAGGCCGCCCGCGACACGGGCGTGCAGAGGGTGGTCCTTGCGTCCACCTCGGCGGTCTATGGCGAGAACCCTGTCCAGCCCAAGAGGGAGGAAATGATGCCGGAGCCGGGGTCTCCATATGCAGCGACAAAGCTTGCTGGCGAGCATTACTGCCGGGTATTTTCCGCACTCTACGGGCTTGAGACCGTGGCGCTCAGGTACTTTAACGTCTATGGAAAGCGCCAGGACCCCGCCTCTCATTACTCGGCCGTCATACCCAAGTTCATAACCAAAATGCTTTCGGGCTCTGACCCCGTAATATACGGCGACGGCGAGCAGACAAGGGACTTTGTCTTTGTAGAGGACTGCAATCAGGCCAACATCAAGGCCTGTTTCACCGGCGGCATATCAGGAGAGTTCTTCAACATAGGTTCAGGCGTAAATATTTCCGTAAATGAGCTCTTCGATACCATAAGGGATATTACGGAAAGAGAGACGGACCCTGTATACGAAGAGGCCCGCATAGGCGATGTGAGGGAATCGCTTGCCGATATCTCAAAGGCAAGGAGGCTGCTGGCCTTTGAGCCGGCCTATACCATGGAGGCCGGTCTAAGGAAGACCATAGAGTGGTACAGTGGGCAACTCCCTTAGGCTTGGTCCCTATTCGGCAGTGATTACAGGCGCCGAGGGCGTGCCTCTTATGACGGCCCTGTAATACCCAGGGCTTCTGCGGTATGGCCTTAAAATAGTGAGTCTGTCAAGGTCTTCCATGAGCCTGCCCTTTGGCGAGACCTCGATACGCATATCCATGGGGGCATGGGGCAGGGCAGAGGCCATGTTGATTACGCCCCTTGCCTTAGCCGAGAAGTCCGGGCCCTTTATCCACGCCGATTTCACATAGGCCTTGCATTTGGAGAGCCTTACATCAAGGCCCTCTTCGGATATTTCCCCTTTTGGTATGCCTATGCCAATGATGGAAAAGCCCCTGATCCTGCCCTGCCTTGCCTTGGCCTTTATTATGCCTTCGGGACAGGTCTTTGCGCCCTGGATGGTAATATCGATTTGAATGTCGGCCACCCCCGGCTCAATCCCTCCAAAGGTCTCGATGGGCGGGAGCACGGCGCCCTTGAGATTTATTCTGGCGTAGGCCGCTCCCATCCCCCGCCCGACGCGGCCTTTCATTACGCCGCCGTAGATGTCTCCTGAAAGAATCAGGCCCGGCCTCAGGCCGAGCAGGCTCAGGGGAGAGAACCTGCCCCTTACGCGGGTGAGGTAAAGGCCCTTGCCCCCCTGCGCGCTTATTAACCTCACTCCCTTTGCCTCATAGCCAAGGGGAAAGACCTTCTCGAAAGAGTCCGCGTTCATGGCAAGCCCATACTGCTGCCTGACGCCTTTTTTCAGGGCCTCTTCCACCACCCGGGTGGGCAGAAGGATGAAGAGCGCTTCTACGAAGAAGACAACTCCGAGCACTATGGCAAGGGGGATTATGAAAAACCTTTTCTTCATAAGACGCGCTCCGGTTACGGCTCTGCCTTATCGGCGCAAGGGGGGGCATAGGCAGGGATGCCTTTGATAAATAATAGAAAAATTTATATCATCACAGGGCCCTACTGTCTATTAAATAGATGAGAGGCAGGAGGGTTCATTTGTCCTGTAATTTAAAAGCGCTATCATGTATAGTATTGGCTGGTGAAAAAAAGGAGGATTTCATGGCAGACAGTTTTACAAGAGTCAAGGGACTGATAAAGAATAAGGAGGCCGTCATAGGTGTCATAGGCCTCGGTTACGTGGGCCTTCCCATAAGCATCAGGTTCTGCGACGAGGGTTTCAGGGTGCTGGGTTTTGACGCTGATCCGGAAAAGGTACGGCTCATCAGGAAGGGGACTTCCTATATAAAACATATACCATCAGATGTTATAGCGGAGCACGCAAAGGGGCGTAAAGCTACTTTCGTGCCCACAACGGATATGAGCCGGCTGGCCGAGGCCGACGCCATCATAATATGCGTTCCCACGCCGCTCTCTTCGAAGAGAGAACCCGACCTCGGATACGTGGAGGCCACGGCCCGCGATATAGCGAAGACCCTCAGAAAGGGTCAGGTAATTTCCCTTGAATCCACTACCTACCCCGGCACCACGCGCGAGCTCCTCCTCCCCATGTTCGAGGCGGGCGGGCTAAAGGCGGGCAGGGATTTTTTTCTTGTCTTCTCGCCTGAGCGGGAGGACCCCGGCAGAACGGATTTTACCACGCGCACCACGCCCAAGATAGTGGGGGGCATTACGAAAAAATGCTCCGCCATCGGATCTGCCCTGTACTCGCAGGTCGTGGAGCGCGTTGTGCCTCTCTCTTCAACAGACGCCGCGGAGATGACCAAGCTCCTTGAGAATATCTACCGGAGCGTGAATATCGCCCTTGTCAATGAATTAAAACTTCTCAGCGACCGCATGGGCATAGACATATGGGAGGTCATAAAGGCGGCTGGCACAAAGCCCTTTGGCTTCAACGCCTTTTATCCCGGCCCGGGCCTCGGCGGTCATTGCATACCCATAGACCCCTTTTACCTCACCTGGAAGGCGCGCGAGTTTGATTTTTCCACTCGTTTTATCGAGCTTGCCGGTGAGATAAATACCAATATGCCCTATTTTGTGGTTGGTAAGGTAATAGAGGCCCTTAACAATAAGAAAAAGAGCATAAAGGGCGCGCGAGTCATGGTCCTCGGCGTGGCATACAAAAAGGACGTTGACGATATGCGCGAGTCTCCCTCCATGGAGCTTATAAGGATACTAAAGTCAAAGGGAGCGCGCGTGCGCTACAACGACCCCTTTGTGCCCCTTGCCGTCAGTCACAGAAAGGGGTTCAGGATGCGCTCAACAAGGCTTACCGCCGCGGTCCTTGGTAAGTGCGACTGCGTGCTTATCGCCACGGACCACTCTTCTTATGACTACAAGTGGGTGGTGAAGAACAGCGATATCGTTGTAGACACCCGTAACGCCACGGCAGGCATAAGGAGCAAAAAGATTGTAAAGGCGTAAAGGGGCAGGGGGCGTGGGTTAATAGGCGGCAAGGGTGTTCTCAACGGGTTTTCGTTGTCGCACTGTCTTTTTTTCAAAATAAAGTAAGGAATCTTTTTCTTAATTTTTCAGGGAGTTTTTTCACGATGTTACGATCAAAGAAGATAATGGACGGCGTGTTCTGGGTGGGGGCCGTTGATTTTTCAAGGCGCCTCTTTGACGCCCTTGTGCCTCTGCCCGATGGGACAAGCTACAATGCCTACCTTGTAAAGGGCGCGGATAAGACGGCTCTTATAGACACGGTGGACCCCACCACCACGGCCGCTCTCATGAATCACCTTGAGGACGTTCCCGACCTTGATTACATAGTTGCCAATCACGCGGAGCAGGACCACTCCGGGGCCATACCGGAGGTTCTCAAAAAGTATGAAAACGCGAAGATAGTGGCAAATGAGAAGTGCAAGGGCCTGCTCATGGACCACCTCTCCATATCCGCGGAGAGGTTTATAGTCGTTAAGGACGGCGATACCCTTGACCTTGGCGGTAAGACCCTTGAGTTCATCTCCACGCCATGGGTGCACTGGCCCGAGACCATGTGCACATATCTACGCGAGGGGGGGGTGCTCTTCAGCTGTGATCTGTTCGGCTCACATCTTGCCAGCGCCGAACTCTACTCAACCCGTGAAGAGAGGGTCTACGAGGCCATAAAGAGGTACTACTCCGAGGTGATGATGCCCTTCAGGGTGATTATCAGAAGACACCTCGAGAGGCTCTCCGCCTTTGATATCTCCATCATCGCCCCCAGCCACGGCCCTGTGCACAGGGAGGTCTCCTTTGTCATGGAGACCCATCGCGAATGGGTCTCCGATGAGCCTTCCAACACCGTGGTCATGCCCTATGTCTCCATGCACGGGAGTACGGAGAGGATGGTGGACCACCTTACCGAGGCGCTCTCGGAAGAGGGGATAAAGGTGGAGAGGTTCGACCTTACCGTTGCCGATACGGGCAGATACGCCGTATCTCTCGTGGACGCGGCCACCATTGTAGTAGCCTCGCCCTGTTTTCTTACAGGCGCCCATCCCCTTGTGGTAAGCGCGGTCTTCCTGGCCAACGCCCTGAAACCCAAACTGAAGTTCGCCTCCATCATAGGTTCCTACGGCTGGGGCTCAAGGATGGTCTCCCAGCTGAAGGGTTTTATGAGCGGGCTGAAGCTCGACTTTATCGATCCCGTGGAGGTAAAGGGGGAGCCGGGCACTGGTGACCTTAGGGCCCTTGACGGGCTTGCCCGTGAGATCAGGGTACGGCACGCCGAGGCGGGCCTTATCGAGGGTTAGCCCCCTGAAGGGGCCGGTCTCAAGGCCCCGCAAAGGTGCTCTCTCTACTCGATCCATAGATTGACCTCTCCCCCTTCCGCAGTCTCTCGCGTCCCCTGGGGCGTAATCTTCCATATCATCCCCCCACCCATATATCCGTATAAAAACTCCCATGCCTTGCACTGTCCATAATCATCCGCCCTTGCGGTAGGGCCGCCCCGCCGTAGCCCCCATCCCGTGATATTTCTTAAAGAACAAGTGTGAAGTTGTGACATATGTACTTTACAAAAGATATGTAGCGTAGTAATTTTGAAGAGTTTTATTCTTAATGGAGTTTTCCTCATGTCTGGTTGAGAAAAGAAGATGCAGTGATAGCGGCGCTCTAATTCTCTTTTAATGGTTCGGGTCGTATCTTGAAACTTTGACTTGATAAAGGCAGTGGCAGTATAAAAGTTGGAAATAATAATTATAGATAAGGAGAGCGAAGAGATGGGATGTATTAAAAAGCCGTGGTTTAATACCTTTGCCTTACTTGTATGCATGCTTGGACTCATGGGCTTTTTGGGGACAGAGGCCTCCGGCGCGGACGAGATAGGGGGCTGGAAGTGGAAGGCCGATGCGAGCATGGGGTTTTCATACGATACAAATGTCTTCAAGCTCTCTTCCTTGCAGAGCGACCGCTTTGACCAGAACAGGCCCTCTGACCAGAAGAGCGGACGCTTTAACGGCATGGACTCCATTGATGACTTCGTATTCACGCCGCGGCTCAGGGCAACCCTCAGTCGTCACGGTCTCCAGGGACGCAAACTTTCAGTTACTCCCTCCATAGCCTATAACAGATACGTACAGGATCAGGAAAAGTCCTACTTCGACTTCGGCCTCGGGATAAACCAGAAAGTGGGCAAGCACGGCAACGTGGGGCTGGACTTCGGCTACGCCCCCAATATTTACAAGAAGAACTATCTTTCGGGCGCCGTTGATAAAACCGGCAACGGTATAAGCGGAGGCGAAAAGGTCTTCTCTCCCGCCCACCATGACGACACTACGGTGGTGCTGAGCTACGGGCAACGTCTCTGGAAGAGTCATCATAAACACAGAAAGACCCTTGCCCCTGACTCGGTCTCCGCCAAGGTTCGCGTAGGTTACGAGAACAGGAACTTTGACGACCCCTTTACCGTCCGCACCGAGGACAATTTCCTTGCTGGCCTTGACCTGGGGCTGGCCCTTCACAAGAATACAGATCTTACCTTGAGCTATCTCTTCAAGAGCATCAGTACAACCGTTGGCCCCGAGGTCCTCATTCGCGACGAGCCTTTTTTTGGCGTTGACCTCAACGGTAACGGCAACACCACTGACCTAAGCGTGGCCACACAGCAGAACGTGGACCGCTCACGCGACCAGCACAGCGTGGGAGTCAAGGTCACCACAAGGCTTCAGAAGGGCTGGTATGGTCACGTTAAATACGAGGCGAGGTTCACCTCCTTTAACTCAAAGGAGCCTTTTGACGTAACACGCCTTAACCGTTCGGATACACGGCAGAAGGTGGGCCTCGGCGTAAAGGGCCAGCTTGCCCCGCGGTGGACCATGGCCCTCAACTGGTCTCTCACACATAACGAGGCCGCCCGCGACGGGCTCGCTCTTGTAGACAAGGCAGAGGGTAAGTCCTATGACAGGAATATATTTTCGGCGGTTGTCTCATATCTGTTCTAAAGCGGTTTACCGACGCTGCCTGTAAATGCTGAGGTGGAGCAATAATGGGAGTTGAAAAAAAGAGGGTCCTTTTTACGGGTTACGCGCAGGTGCATTTTGTCTGCTTTTTGCCGGTGTACCGTCTGCTGGCCTCGGACCCATCGGTGGATGTCTTCCTCTCCGGTGGATTTAAACGCAAGGAAGGCGATGAGGTCTCATACGACCTCAAGGGTTTTTACGACCCCTTTCCCGTTGATAAGGACCATGTAATACCCCTTGAGAGGGTGCGGCGCGAGTCCTTTGACGTACTCGTCTCGGCACATCTCTCGGACACACTCTTTCCAAAGTCTGTTGGCAAGAAGGTGCAGATATTTCACGGCGTCTCAATAAAGAATCTCGCCGTGCGTGCAAAGGCCCTTCGTTACGACATGTTATGCCTGCCCGGACGCTATCACGCCGAGCAATACAGGGTTAACGGTCTTATAAGAGAGGACGGCGCGGAGTGCTTTATTACGGGCTTTCCAAAGACCGACAGCCTTGCCACGGGGAGCGGCCTCGATAGAGATGCCCTTCTGCGCGGCATGGGTCTTGACCCAACGCGGCCTACCATACTCTTTGCCCCTACGGGTGAAAAATATAACGCCCTTGACACCATGGGCAGGGAGGTCGTGGAGGCAATTAGCGAGGCGGGGCACTGGAACCTCCTCGTTAAACCCCATGACCACCCAAAGAAGGATGTGGACTGGTTCGAAGAGCTCGCGCCCTTTGAGAGCGGGCAGGTGCGTCTTGTAAGAGACAAAGACATCTCTCCATATCTCTACGCGGCGGACCTCCTTATAACGGATATGTCTTCAGTGGCCGTTGAGTATACGCTTATGGACAGGCCCATAATCTTTCTGGATATTCCGAGTCTCATGAGGCGGGTCGCAAAGCGCGCTCCGGCCCTTGACCTTGATACTTATGGCCGCAAGATCGGGCGTCTGGTCTCAAGCCCTGATGAGCTTGAGGCCGCCATCCAAGACAGCCTTGCCAACCCCGACAGGGAGGGTGAGGTGCGTAGACGCATGGCCCGCCACCTTTTTCACGCCCCGGGAAAGGCCGCTCTGAACGTGGCCGGCGTGGTGCGTTACGCGGCGGCTCTGGCCGGGGCTCCGCCCGAAGGCGTAGTGGTTTTAGAGGCGAACGAGTGACGATGGCGCAGGTAAGATAGTTCGCCGATGTTTTTAAGGCGCGGCGGTTACCTCTTCAGACAACCTTCTTAGCGTATGACCTGCCCGATATATGAAGTGGAGCAAAAAGAAAAAGAACCGTGCCTTTGAGGCCCTCTTTACCTACGGGGGGCACCACAGGTCGTGGCTTGTCAAGGGCGGGGCGGCCACCATAGGCGTGGTTTTTTTTCGTCTCCTCATGCCCTGGCCGCTTCGCGGCGTCATAGACATAGTCTTTCTGCACGGCTCGCACAAGGGCGCCATAGTGGTGAGTTATCTCCCCCACTGGGGAAATCCCGTAGTCATGCTGGCGGTTCTGTACCTGCTCTTTGCCCTTGGGCTCGGTGTATCCGACATGATTCAGCGGGTAAACCTCAAGAGATTTTCCGCCCTTACGGCCCATGAGATGCGCGCCGCCGCAGTGGAAGGGGCCCGGGTCATGCCGCTTCACAAGCGTACGGCCACGGGTGATATCGTGGCCCGTATCATCGGCGACAGCGCCCGCATCAAGGCCGGTCTCTCGGGCATCATGGTCCATGGGCTCAAGAACGGCATGCTGTTCATCGCGGCCTGCGCCGTCATAACCTGGGTATCCGTTGCCTTTGGCATCATATTTTTTGTATCGGGCCTTATAGCCATATATATCGGTATTCGCACGGCCACGCCCGTTGCCGGCAAGGCGAGCAAGCTGCGGCGAAAAGAGGGTGATTATGCCACGGCCATTCAGGAAGGACTTGAGTCCGGGGCTATGGACCTCAAGATGGATGACATCAACTGGGGCAACGCCAGAAAAAGCGTGACCATAACGAGGATGATATCCCGTTCATTGGTCTATGTTCATGTGGTTCTCGGGGCCTCGGTATCCCTTGCCCTCATTGTAGGTGCAAGGGGGGTGAAGGCCGGGACCATAGCCCCGGGGGACCTCTTCATATTTATAGCATACGCTCTCACACTGCACCGCCGCATGGTGCAGGTGGGCCGGCAGATAGCCCGAAGCGGCAAGGTGCTTGCCTGTGCCGACAGGATAGCGGTCTATGCCCGCTATGCACCGTTGGGCGCCGAGGCCGTTGATGCGGAGCAGAGCCCTTCGGGCCCCCTGCCGCTCCTCTCGGGGCTGCGCCTTGAACGGGCCCGTCTCGATGTTGGCCGCGGCAGGGAGGGTAAGCCCCGGCTCCGGCGCACGGATCTCCTGCTTGAGCCAGGGAGCCGCGTAGTGGTCATAGGCGGTATTGGTTCGGGCAAGACGAGTCTTATGAATGTCCTCTCCGGCGTAGAGGTGCCGGACAGGGGAAGGGTCTTCTGGGACGATGAAAAAATACTTAAGAAAGAGGGCGGCCTCTCCTCAAGGGTGGCCTCTCTGCCGCAGGCGCCTGTTTTTCCCTCCGCAAAGGTCTGGAAGCACCTCGGCCTGGCCGGTCCCGAGACCTTGAGCGCCGAAGACGAGCAGACCTTGCGGCGCATCGGGGCATGGAAGGTAATAGAGAGTTTTACTAAAGGGCTTGATCAGAAGGTAGCCTCTAACGCCCTCTCAAGGAATGAGGCACGGCTCCTTCGCCTTGGGGGTATCCTTCTCAGCGATACCTCACCTGTATGGGTGCTTGATAACCCGCTGGCCGGTCTTGGCGGCAAGAAGGCCCGCCAGTGTCTTGATGAAATCATTATGCGTGCCTCTCATCGCCTTCTTATCGTGGCCCTGCCGGACCAGCATCATAGCATGCGTTTTGAGAGACTGCTCTATATGCGTAACGGCAAGATACAGTTCGATGGCGCGCCCTCGGAGTTCGATGAATGGAAGTCGAATAAGGCCAAAGAGAATAAATCGGCATAATCGGCGGGCCCTCTTATGGAGAAAGGAATAAAATCATGCAGGCAGTAATTTTAGCGGCGGGATACGGCAGCAGGCTCGAAAGGGTATCAAAGGGCCGGCCCAAGTGTCTGGTCCCCATAGGGGGGCGCTGCATTATAGAGCATCAGATAGAGGCCCTGAACGACGCAGGTATAGGCCAGGTGCTTGTTGTGGTGGGCTACAAGGCCGAAGAGGTGCGCAGGGAGCTTGGCGACCGCGTTGAGTATGTTGAGAACACCCGTTATGACGAGACCAACAGCCTTTACTCGCTATGGCTTGCCCGTGACTGGATAGAGGGTCCCTTTGTCCTCATGAACTGCGACCTCCTCTTTCATCCGCAGATACTGGACCGCCTTCTGGCGCAGGGCGGCAACGGGCTTGCCTTTGATTCTTCCTCCACCGGGGGACGGGAGCAGACCAAGGTTGCCGTGCAGGAGGGCAGGGTGGTAGACCTTGGGAAAGACCTGCCCCCGGAGGCCTCGCGCGGCGAGAGCATCGGCCTTACCTGCTACGACGCAAAAGGGGTACACAACCTTCTGGCGCGGGCCGACGCCCTTATAGATAGCGGCGCCGAAAATTGCTGGAGCATAGAGGCCATCCGTGGCATATGTTCCACCGTTAATATGAAGGCCTACAACGTCGCCGGCATGCCATGGGTGGAGGTTGATTTTCCCAATGACCTCGTTCGCGCCGAGAAAGAGGTCTGGCCAGCCATCTTGAAGAGCAGATGGAAGAGGACCGTGCACTGGAAGAAGACAAAATATCTGGCCATGGCGTTTGTGGCCGCGCTTCTTATCTTTTCCGGTTTTGCGCTGGACCATTTTTCCGGCCCCGATAAGGTTGACTGGACCTCCGAGACCCCCATTGACGCGGAGAAGACCCTTCTGAAGGTTCCCAAAGGGTATCAGAAGTGGTGGATATCCACCATGGGTACGCCTCTTAAGGTCAGACTTACCGGACCCTTGCACGCCAGGGCCTATGTGCGTCTTCTCCTGCCCCCCGGCACAACGGAGCCGGGCAGGTATGTCGTGCAGGTCAGCCTTGACCATAAGCCCTACGCATGGAGCGTCTTCAAGGCCACTCCCGACACCAAGGTCTCTTTTGCCGGGGCCGTGGTAGGGGACCGTGACAGGGTGGATGTAGAGATACCCGCCGGCGCTCACACCGTGGAGCTCGACCTTGTGGCCGGCGTAAGCAAGAGGTTTCTCGGGCGGATACGGTACCCCGAGCCCATAACTCGCGACGCGAGTACAAGGGGAGATTGACGCAAGTTCCCTTCAGCCTCGACTTAATGCCACCCCTGCCCATAGTGGAGCTACCCCCTCTTTTTGCCTCCTTGTCCCCCTGCGCTTGCGGGCCTCTACGGCCTTGCCCCTTCTTGCAATACTCTCCTTCTGGTGTATAATAGAGGACAAAAGCCGTATTTCAGAGGTTCAGTGATTTGAGGAGAAAGGTATAATGCCTTCGGACCCATGGGTATATGTGCTTGACGAGTCGGCCCTGCCTGATTCAAGGCCCTCTGTGGTCACCCCCCGCGGCGTGCCGGTACTGCTTGTAAGAAAAGAAGGCGTCATCTATGCCCTCTCCAACAAGTGCGCCCATATGGGGTGTCCCCTTGACGGCGGAACGCTTACAGGCCATATCATGAAATGCCCCTGTCATGACTGGAGGTATGATATAAGGACGGGCGCCTTTGTCGACGCCGGTGAGATTTCCCTTAAGACATACCGCTGGAAGGTCGTGGAGGGCGGAATATTCATAAAAATTGAGGTTTGAAGATGAAAAAGGTCCTCTTCTACGCGCTCGGCACCTGTCCGGGGTGCAGAAAGGCAAAAAAATTCTTTATTGAAAACAACGTGGACTTTGAATATGCGGAGTACGACTCCGCAACAGGGGAGGAGCAGGCCAGGATACAGAAGGTTATGGATGCCTCGGGCTCTCCGGCCTTTCCCTGGGTAAGGATAGGCGATGCCGTGGTCATTGGGTTTAACCCGGCAAGATACGCCGAGCTTCTTGGAATAAAGCTGGAAAAGAAACCATGGGAGAGGTGAGAGGAAAAGAGAAAGCCTCGCCGGAGCCTCGCAAGAAGGCCCTGAGGTTTTTCTTTGAGTATGTAGTGGACCTGCTGGGCTATAAGTTCAGCCCTGATGAGGAGACCGTGGATTTTCTCCTCGAGCAGGAGGTCTTGATAGAGGCCAGAGAGGGCATGCCCTTCTGCCCCTGTCAGGGGCTTACAAAAGACCATGAGCAGAACATGCGGATAGTCTGCCCCTGCATACCCTTTCACAGGGCCCATTTTGACCGTATGCGCCGGTGCTGGTGCGGGTTATTTGTTCATAAGGACGTAATTGACCCGGATTCGCTGGAGATTATCGCACCGGATGAGGTGTAAGGACATATGGTATGTTTGTTGAGGTAGCGAAAAAAGGCGATATAGCCCCGGGCGGCATGAAGGGCTATACTGTGG
>CAZMKZ010000054.1:0-13835 GCA_964567185.1 uncultured Thermodesulfobacteriota bacterium | reverse complement strand
GCGGCTGGCTTGACTTTGACGCTACCGTGGCCACTCCCGATATGATGGGCGAGGTGGGAAAGCTCGGCAAGGTCCTCGGACCAAGGGGCCTGATGCCAAACCCCAAGCTCGGCACCGTCACATTTGACGTGGCAAAGGCCGTGTCCGACCTGAAGGCCGGTAAGGTTGAGTTCAGGGTGGACAAGGCCGGCAATATACACGTGCCAATCGGCAAGGTCTCTTTTGGAAAGGATAAGCTCCGGGAGAACCTTCTTTGCCTCATGGACGCCGTGGTAAAGGCAAAACCATCTGCCAGTAAAGGCGTGTATCTGAAGAGTCTGTATATTTCCACCACCATGGGGCCGGGAATAAAACTGGATACCACGGAGATGAGGAGTCTGCTGAAGTAGTTTTTTTATAATAGCTGTTTAATTCGTGATCAGAGACAGCGGGGACGGCCCCTCCGGGCCGCTTAAAAAACCTGCCGAGATCAATGTTTTTAGTGACCCTGTTTTGTCAGGGCCGTCTTAAGACTGTCTCTGACTAAAGGAAAGGGGTGAAAAAGAGCTTGCGTAGAAACGATAAAGAAGAGTATGTGAAAGACCTGCAGGAGAAGCTGGACCGCTCGGGCGCTACCTTCATCACGGAGTATATCGGCATCAAATCCGTTGATATGACCGCTTTCAGGCAGACCATGCGCGATGCCTCCACGGGCTTCAAGGTCGTAAGGAACACCCTTGCGAAAAGAGCCCTTGAGGGCAGGGATGAAGGAGAACTCACGCAGTTCATGGACAGGCCCGTTGCCCTCGCCTTCAGCTTCGGCGACGCGGCCCAGAGCGCCAAGACGCTTGTGGAGTTCGCAAAAGAGCATAAGGAATTAAAACCCCTGGCCGCTGTAATGGCCGGGCGCATGATATCCGCCGAAGAGATAAAGGGGCTGGCAACGCTTCCCTCAAGGGAGGTCTTGCTTGGGAAACTCCTCGGTAGCCTTAGCTCTCCGGCAACCGGCCTTGTGGCCGTCTTGAGCGGGGTACAGAGAAAATTCCTCTATACCCTCAATGCCATAGCCGAGACCAGGGCAAATTAAGGTATATATAAACAACATAAACTTAAACTGATACATTACTGGAGGAATTGAAATGGCCGGCATTAATAAAGAAGACGTAATCGAGTATATAGAGAAGATGAGCGTACTTGAGCTCAGCGAGCTTGTTAAGGAGCTTGAGGAAAAGTTCGGTGTCAGCGCGGCGGCCCCCGTGGCCGTAGCCGCGGCAGGCGCAGGCGCGGCGGCCCCGGCCGAGGCGGCTGAAAAGACGGAGTTCGAGGTGGTCCTCAAATCCTTCGGCGCCCAGAAGATAAAGGTCATCAAAGAGGTTCGCGCCGTAACGGGGCTTGGCCTTAAAGAGGCCAAGGACCTTGTCGAGGCCGCGCCAAAAGCCGTCAAGGAAGGCGTCTCAAAGGACGAGGCCGATAAGATAAAAGAGCAGCTCGAAGGCGCCGGCGCAGAGGTGGAAGTAAAGTAGCCTCCCCCACGCCCATCGTTGGGCGGAAGAAGGCCGCCGCACGGCGGCGGCTACGCAGAACCAATACACATACCCTTAAGGACATGCCCGTTGGAATCCCCTTCGGGCAGGTCCTCTTAAAGGGAGCTTTTAATATAAGGAGTAGCATATAGTGGCCACCCATTATATCAGAAACGGCGCTTACCTCAGGAAGGACTACTCGAAGATAGATAAGGTGACGCCCATGCCTAACCTTATCGAGGTGCAGAAAGAGTCCTTCGTACGTTTCCTCCAAGCCGGAGTAAGCGAAAAGGATAAACAGCCCATCGGCCTGCAGGCGGTCTTTCAGAGCGCCTTCCCCATCAAGGATTTCAGCGGCAACGCCTCTCTTGAGTTCGTAAGGTATACCCTTCAGGAGCCCAAATACACTGTTGAAGAGTGCCGTCAGAAAGGCATGACCTATGCCGCTCCCGTGAGGATTCTCGTGGGACTTACCATGTGGGACCGCGACGATGAGACGGGCGCTCAGAGCGTGCGCGATATTAAAGAGCAGGAGGTCTACTTCGGTGAGATTCCGCTGATGACCGATACGGGCTCCTTTATAATCAACGGCACCGAGAGGGTCATTGTAAGCCAGCTGCACAGGTCTCCCGGCGTCTTCTTCGAGATGGCAAAGGACAAGACCACGAGCGGCAAGGTCGCATACACCGCCCGCGTTATCCCCTACCACGGCTCCTGGCTGGACTTTGAGTTCGACCAGAAAGACCTGCTCTATGTGCGTATCGACAAGCGCCGCAAGATGCCCGTTACCATACTTCTCAAGGCCCTTGGCTATTCCGTTGAGGAGCTGCTTAACGATTTTTATCCCAGTGAAGAGATTACCATCGAGGGCGAGGACATATTCACGACCTTCACACCCGAGCATATTACGGGTCAGATCGCCAGCCTTGATATCATTAACCCCGCAACAGGAGATGTGATTGTAAAAAAGGGCAGGAAGATAATGAAGTTTGCCGTCAAAAAGATGCTGGCGGCTGATATGAAGCGCGTCCCCCTTGCCCTTGATGATATTATCGGCCGTATCGTCGCTCAGGATATCGTAGACCCCGCCACCGGCGAGGTCCTTCTTGAGTGCAATCAGGCCATATCAAGAGAGGCCCTTGAGGGGATATCCGCGAGGAATATAACCACCTTCAAACTCCTCCTCATCGAGGCCGTAGGCCCGTTCTTCAGGCAGACCCTCCTTGGCGACAAGGTGAGCTCCGAGGAGACTAAGCCCGTTGCCACTTACAGGAAGGACAACCCCGACGACCCTGATACGTCCATGACCCTGAACGCAAGGGTAGAGATATATAAACGCCTCAAACCCGGGGATATCCCCAACGTTGAGACGGCCAACGCCTTTCTTGAATCCCTTTTCTTCAACCCCGCGAGATACAATCTCTCAAGGGTGGGACGGCTCAAGCTCAACCGCAAGCTCGGTTTTGATGTGCCCCTTGACGAGACTACCCTCAGAAAAAAAGACATTCACGCCACGGTAAAGTATCTTGTTGGGCTGAAAAACGGCCTTGGCGCCGTTGATGATATAGACCACCTCGGCAACCGCAGGATAAGGAGCGTGGGCGAGCTTCTTGAAAACCAGTACAGGATAGGGCTCCTTCGCATGGAGCGCGCCGTGAAGGAGAGGATGAGCCTCGGCGAGCTTGAGACTCTCATGCCTCACGACCTTATCAACCCCAAGCCAGTTACGGCTGTTATTAAAGAATTTTTCGGCTCCAGCCAGCTCTCGCAGTTCATGGACCAGACCAACCCGCTTTCCGAGATAACCCATAAGAGAAGGCTCTCTGCCCTTGGCCCCGGCGGGCTTACCCGCGAGAGGGCGGGCTTTGAGGTGCGTGACGTTCACGCCACGCACTACGGCAGGATATGCCCTATTGAGACGCCTGAGGGGCCTAATATCGGCCTAATCGTCTCTCTATCTACCTTCGCGAGGGTAAATGACTTTGGTTTCATAGAGACCCCTTACCGCATAGTCTCCGGCGGCGTGGTCTCATCGGAAATCATGCATCTGTCGGCCCTTGACGAGGAAGACCACGTCATAGCGCAGGCCAACGCCCCTGTTGACGAGACAGGCAGGTTTATTAACGACTTGGTATCGTCCCGCAAGGGCGGTGATTTCATAATGGCCAGGGCCGAGGACGTAACACTCATGGACGTTTCGCCCAACCAGCTTGTAAGCGTGGCTGCGGCCCTTGTGCCCTTTCTTGAGAACGATGACGCCAACAGGGCCCTTATGGGCTCCAATATGCAGCGTCAGGCCGTGCCGCTCCTCTCCACGGAGGCCCCCTTCATAGGCACGGGCATGGAGAGCGTGGTGGCAAGGGACTCCGGGCTTACCGTGCTTGCCAGACAGGCCGGTACGGTGGTGAACGTTGACGCCTCAAGGATAGTGGTAAGGAACAAGACCGGAGGCGTAGACCTCTATAACCTTACAAAGTTCAGGCGCTCCAACCAGAACACGTGCTTTAACCAGAAACCCATCGTCTACCGCGGCGACGCCGTTATCGAGGGGCAGGTCCTTGCCGACGGCCCTTCCATAGACCAGGGCGAGCTCGCCCTGGGACGCAACGTGCTCGTGGCCTTCATGCCATGGGGCGGGTATAACTTCGAGGACGCCATACTGCTGAGCGAGAGGCTCCTTAAGGAAGACGTCTTTACCTCCGTGCATATCGAAGAGTTCGAGATGGTGGCCCGTGAGATAAAGCTCGGCAAGGAAGAGATAACCCGCGATATCCCCAACGTGGGCGAGGAGGCCCTGAAAGACCTGGACGAGAGCGGCATTGTCCGCATCGGCGCCGAGGTGGGCCCCGGTGATATCCTCGTTGGAAAGATTACCCCCAAGGGAGAGACACAGCTCTCTCCCGAAGAGAAACTCCTGCGGGCCATCTTCGGCGAAAAGGCCGAGGACGTAAAGGATACCTCGCTACGGGTACCCCCGGGCGTAGAGGGCGTGGTCATCAACGCCAAGGTCTTCTCGCGAAAGGGCGTTGAAAAAGACGACAGGAGCAAATCCATAGAAGATATGGAGATGAGCCGTCTTACCAAGGACAGGGACGATGAGATAGTCATAGTAAAGGAGTCGTCCTATAAGACCATAAGGGGACTGCTCATCAAGAATAAGACCCTTGCCCCCATAAAAGACGCAAAGGGCGCCGCCATCCTCGCTAAAGGCGGAGTTATAACCGATGATATCCTCGATGCCATACCCGGAGAGAGGTGGAGTGAGATAATCCCCGCCGATGAGAAGGTGAAGGAGGCCGTGGACAAGGCGCTGGAGCAGTTGGCCGAGCAGATAGACCTCATAAAGATGGTCTTTGAGAACAGGCTCAGCCGCCTCAAGATGGGCGACGAGCTCCCGCCCGGCGTCATCAAGATGGTAAAGGTCTATATCGTCATGAAGCGGAAGATCTCCGTAGGCGACAAGATGGCCGGCCGCCATGGCAACAAGGGCGTTATCTCCAGGATTCTTCCCGAGGAGGATATGCCCTACATGGAGGACGGCACGCCCGTTGACGTAGTGCTTAACCCCCTTGGTGTTCCGTCAAGGATGAACATAGGCCAGATACTTGAGACTCACCTCGGCTGGGCCTCCCGTGAGCTTGGCGCGGGCATGGCGAGGATGATGGAAGAGCAGGCCGGCCCCGGGCCGGTGCGTGAGAGGCTGAAGGCGATATACGGCTCCGCCTCGTTCACCAAATTCCTCGAGGGTCTCTCTGACGATGAGATAGGACAGGTGGCGGAAAAGCTCTCAACCGGGCTGAAAATTGCGAGTCCTGTCTTTGACGGGGCCATGGAGAGCGGCGTGAAAGAGGCCCTGGCCCTTGCCGGGCTCCCCGAGAACGGCAAGACGGTGCTCTATGACGGCAAGACCGGCATACCCTTTGACCAGGAAGTCACCGTGGGCATCATGTACATGCTGAAACTCCATCATCTTGTTGACGACAAGATACACGCCCGTTCCACGGGGCCATACTCGCTGGTTACCCAGCAGCCCCTTGGCGGCAAGGCGCAGTTCGGCGGTCAGCGTCTTGGAGAGATGGAGGTCTGGGCCATGGAGGCATATGGCGCGGCATACAGCCTTCGCGAGTTTCTTACCGTTAAATCAGACGATGTGCCGGGAAGGACGAAGATGTACGAGTCCATAGTAATGGGCAGGTATAACATGGAGCCCACACTGCCGGAGTCTTTTAACGTACTCTTAAAGGAACTTCAGAGCCTTGTCATAGATGTCAATCTGCTAAAAACAGAGCAGGATTGATTCAAGTGCCATGTTTTTTTAAGTCTCAACCCGGGCGTGATTGGTCCGGGGGCTATGTTGTTTAAGTCTCAAGAGGAGAGCCCTGACACAGGGGGCTCCCATAGAAGGAGGTAGCATTGGAGAGCCTTACGGCACTTTTCAAAAAACCGGGCAAGCAGGATGATTTTGACGCGATAAGCGTATGCATAGCCTCGCCGGAACGTATCAGACAGTGGTCGCACGGCGAGGTGAAAAAACCGGAGACCATAAACTACAGGACCTTCAAGCCCGAGAGGGACGGTCTTTTCTGCGCCAAGATATTCGGGCCGGTAAAGGACTTTGAGTGTAACTGCGGCAAATACAAGCGCATGAAGCACCGCGGCACTACCTGCGAAAAGTGCGGCGTGGAGGTCATACCCTCCAATGTGCGTCGCGACAGGCTCGGCCATATCTCTCTGGCCACCCCGGTTGCGCATATATGGTTTCTGAGGAGCCTCCCCTCGCGCATAGGCGCGCTCCTCGACGTGACTCTCAAGGACCTTGAACGCGTCCTTTATTATGAGAAGTACGCCGTAATAGACCCCAAAGATACGGACCTTCATGTGGGCGAGCTCCTTACGGAGGAAGGCCACGCAAAGGCCATTGAGACATGGGGACCCGATGGTTTTGTCGTTGATATGGGCGCCTCGGCGGTAAGAGACCTTCTTAAAGAGCTGGACCTTGCAAAACTCTCCGTAGAGCTTCGCTTTGAGATGGGCAAGACATCATCGGAGACCAAGAAGAAGAGGATAGCAAAGCGGCTCAGGGTGGTGGAGGCCTTTCTCCATTCCGATAACAGGCCCGAGTGGATGATACTTGAAGTAATACCCGTTCTTCCGCCGGACCTTCGTCCCCTTGTCCCCCTTGACGGCGGCAGGTTTGCCACAAGCGACCTCAACGACCTGTACAGGCGCGTTATAAACAGGAATAACAGGCTCAAAAGGCTCATGGAGCTTAAGGCCCCTGATATCATCATAAGGAACGAGAAGAGGATGCTTCAGGAGGCCGTTGACGCCCTCTTTGATAACGGCAGGCGCGGGCGCACCATAACGGGCCAGAACAAGAGGCCGCTGAAATCTCTTAGTGACATGATAAAGGGCAAGGGCGGCCGTTTCCGTCAGAACCTCCTTGGAAAACGCGTGGACTACTCGGGGCGTTCCGTTGTTGTCGTGGGCCCGGACCTCCGCCTCCATCAGTGCGGTCTGCCGAAGAAGATGGCCCTCGAGCTCTTCAAGCCCTTCATATACCACAAGCTCGAAGAAAAGGGATATGCCACCACCATAAAGAGCGCCAAGAAGATGCTCGAAAAAGAGAGGCCAGAGGTATGGGACGTACTTGATGAGCTTATAAAAGAGCACCCCGTTCTTCTTAACCGCGCCCCCACCCTGCACAGGCTCGGCATTCAGGCCTTTGAGCCCCTCCTTATAGAGGGCAAGGCCATACAGCTGCACCCCCTTGTCTGCACGGCCTTTAACGCGGACTTTGACGGCGACCAGATGGCCGTCCATGTGCCGCTCTCCCTTGAGGCGCAGACCGAGGCGCGCGTGCTCATGATGAGCACCAACAATATCCTTTCGCCGGCAAGCGGCAAGCCCATCATAGTGCCCACTCAGGATATAGTCCTGGGGCTTTATTATCTCTCAAGAGAAAAGCCCGGCGTAATGGGCGAGCACAAGGCATACTCATCCTTTGATGAGGTGCGGGCCGCCTACGACGCGGGGTATCTGCATCTGCAGGCGCGCATAAAGGTGAAGCACGAGGGTAGCATGTATGAGACCACCACGGGCAGGGTCCTCCTGAAGGAGGTCGTTCCCGAGGTAATCTCTTTTGACGATATCAATAAGGTGATGGACAAGAAACGCCTTGCCGACCTCATAGACACATGTTACAGAAGGAGCGGATACAAGGACACGGTGCTTCTTGCCGACAGGCTCAAGGACCTTGGCTACAGGTATGCCACAAAGGCCGGTATATCCATCTGTATCAACGATATGAAGGTTCCGGCGAAAAAGGGCGAGCTTCTTGATAAGGCCAGCGCCGATGTTCAGGAGATTCAAGATCAGTACAACGAGGGTCTTATTACCGATGGCGAGCGTTACAACAAGGTCATAGACATATGGGCCCAGGCCACCGAAGACATCGCAGACGAGATGCTCAGCAATCTTGGCAGGGATGAGACCGCGCAGGCCGGGACAGGTGATAATAAAAAGCTGAGTTTCAACCCCATTTTTATCATGGCGGATTCGGGCGCAAGGGGTTCGGCCCAGCAGATACGCCAGCTCGCCGGCATGAGGGGCCTTATGGCAAAGCCATCGGGTGAGATTATAGAGACGCCCATTACGGCTAACTTCCGCGAGGGGCTGAACGTGCTCCAGTACTTCATCTCTACTCACGGCGCCCGTAAGGGTCTTGCAGATACTGCCCTCAAGACGGCTAACTCCGGTTATCTTACGAGGCGTCTCGTAGACGTTGCCCAGGACGCCATCATCATGGAGGAAGACTGCGGCACCCTCGACGGTATATACATAAGCTCCCTTGTGGAGGGCGGCGAGGTCATTGAGAAGACGGGCGAGAGGGTCCTCGGCAGGGTAGCGCTTGAGGACGTGGTAGACCCTTTCAGCGGTAATATAATAGTAAAGTCCAATGAAAAGATAGATGAGTCGAAGGTTGAGGAGATAGAAGAGGCCGGTATAGAGAAGGTGAAGATAAGAAGCGTTCTGACCTGCCGGTCTACGAGGGGCATCTGCTCCATGTGCTACGGCAGGGACCTTGCCCGCGGACGCCTTGTGGAACTTGGCGAGGCCGTGGGGGTTATAGCGGCCCAGTCCATCGGCGAGCCCGGCACACAGCTTACCATGAGGACCTTCCATATAGGCGGCACGGCCAGCAGAAGGGCCGAGCAGACCACCATTGAGGCGCGCCATGACGGCATAGTAAAACTCTACAACACGAATGTCGCCGTCAACAGCGCCGGTGAGTACATAGTGATGAGCCGTAACGGAGAGGTTGCCATCCTTGACGACCAGGGCAGGGAACGCGAGAAAGACCATGTCATATACGGCGCCAGACTCAGGGTCAATGACGGCGATAAGATATCCGGCGGCGCCGTCATAGCCGAGTGGAGCCCCTATACCATACCCATTATCACGGAGTGCGGCGGTAAGGTAAAGTTCGGCGATATCGAGGAAGGCAAGACCATGAGGGAGCAGGTGGACGAGGTGACAGGGCTATCGAGCAAGGTCATCGTTCCCTTTAAAGAAGGGGATATGCGGCCAAGGGTCTCCATAAAGGACGACTCGGGAAAGACCCTGAAACTGGGCTCCACGGGGGCGCAGGCGCGTTATCTTCTTCCTGTCGGCGCCATTATCACCGTCAACGTAGGCGATGAACTCAAGGCCGGAGACCTTATAGCCAAGATACCCAGGGAGACAACCAAGACAAAGGATATAACGGGTGGTCTGCCACGGGTGGCCGAGCTCTTCGAGGCGCGTAAACCCAAGGAATGCTCCGTAATCAGCGAGGTGGACGGCACGGTTGCTTTTGGAAAAGATACCAAGGGCAAGCGCAAGGTCGTTATTACCTCGGAGACCGGAGACGCCAAGGAGTACTTCATTCCCAAGGGTAAACACATAAACGTTAGAGAAGGCGATTTTGTCACGGCGGGCGAGCCCCTCATGGACGGCTCCATAAACCCCCATGATATACTGAAGGTCCTGGGCGTCAAGGAACTGGCCAAATACCTCGTGGACGAGGTGCAGGAGGTTTACAGGCTCCAGGGCGTTAAGATAAACGACAAGCATATCGAGGTCATCGTCAGGCAGATGCTCCGCAAGGTGAAGATAAAAGACCACGGAGAGACCAAACTCCTTGTGGGCGACGAGGTGGAGCGCTATGTCTTTGAGGAAGAAAACGAGAAAGTGCTTTCCGAGGGAAAGACGCCTGCCGTGGCGGAGCCGCTCATGCAGGGCATAACCAAGGCGGCCCTCTCCACGGAGAGCTTTATCTCGGCGGCCTCCTTCCAGGAGACGACAAAGGTCCTTACAGGTGCCATTGTGGAGGGCAAGGTGGATTATCTCCGCGGCCTCAAGGAGAACGTAATAATGGGACGCCTCATCCCGGCGGGCTCTGGTTTCAGTAAATACGCCAATGTCTCCATAGAGGTCCCCAAAGTTGAGGCAGAGGAAGAGGAGGATTTACAGGGCGAAGGCGCCGTTACGGAGGACACGGCCGGCGCCGGGGCAGAGCAGAGCCAGACTCTTTAAGGCCCTGACAGGGGGTGGGAAGCCGGCGGGAGCAGCAAATAAGGGGCTGTTTTTAAGGGTGCCGGGCCCGGCTGAAAGGCTTGATACGGGGCAGGTTGAACAGGGGGGGAGCCGTTGGGGGTAATGTGGGTTTTTCTAAAGAATACGGAGGAATGGCCCGGATAAGGGCCTTGCTCAAAGGGGCCGGCTTAAAGAAAGCCCCCTTCCAAAAGATACCGGGGGCTTACCCTGAAAAATCAGGGGTTGGCCCTCAAAAGAGGATTTCCTCTATAAATCAGGTGAAGCGGTAAATTACTTATTGACAACAAATGGTAAAGCTGATACTTTAGTATGCTTTACACACAAGGGAAATTGACTATGCCAACACTGAACCAGCTTGTAAGAAAAGGCAGGAAGAGGATAAAGAAAAAGACCACCTCTCCGGCCCTGGAAAATTGCCCGCAGAAGCGGGGCGTTTGCGTAAGGGTATATACTACAACGCCGAAAAAACCTAACTCCGCCCTTAGAAAAGTGGCAAGGGTAAGGCTCACAAACGGCATTGAGGTAACATCCTATATACCTGGCGTAGGCCATAACCTTCAGGAGCACTCCGTGGTCCTCATAAGGGGCGGCAGGGTCAAGGACCTTCCGGGTGTAAGATACCATATAGTAAGGGGTACGCTCGATACCCTCGGCGTGCAGGAAAGAAAGCAGTCACGTTCAAAATACGGCGCGAAGAGGCCCAAATAAAGGGGACGGTGGGCCTGACAGGGCGGCCGGATTCTGATGATGAACAAGGGGCTGATAAGAGAATGGGGCAGGCCGGCCTGGCGGTGAACGCGGAAGGTCCGGGGGCTTTGCCTCTAATCGGTTGGCCCTGATAGGCCGAGCAAGGCTGGCAAACCGGGCCGGGATAACCGAGGCGCGGGATAATACGATAAGTATCAAGTGGTTGGAGGAGAACAATGCCGCGCAAGGGTTGTATTACAAAAAAAAGGGTTCAGCCGGACTACAAGCACAACGATCAGGTAGTGACAAGCCTGATAAACAAGCTCATGCTCGACGGCAAGAAGAGCAAGGCCCAGTCCGTGCTTTACGGCGCTTTCGATATCATTGAAGAGAAGCTTAAGACCGATCCCATGAAGGTCTTTAAGAAGGCCTTTGATAATATACGGCCTGCCATAGAGGTAAGGTCAAGAAGAGTAGGCGGCGCCACCTATCAGGTGCCCGTGGATGTAAGGCCTGAACGCAAGGCCTCCCTTGCCATTCGCTGGCTGGTACGCTACGCCAGGGCAAGGAGCGAAAAATCCATGGCCGAGAGGCTCTCTGCCGAGATAATAGACGCGTCAAACGGCAGGGGCGGCACGGTAAAGAAAAAAGAGGATGTGCACAGAATGGCCGAGGCCAACAGGGCCTTCGCACATTACCGCTGGTAAGCGCGTCTCCGGGCGCACCCATCCCTTGTTTTTTCTGCACCATAAGGCGTAACTGGCCCATTGAGTTAGGTCTCAATAGAGGGCCCAAGGTTTTTTTGATGGTTTTTTCCGCTCAAAAAAATCGTAATTACATGGTCTTTTGATTTTTTATACCTTAACAATAAGAGAGAGATTAAAGAGGTTTTTGTCGTGCCAAGGTCTATCGCATTAGAAAAATATAGAAACATCGGCATAATGGCGCACATCGACGCTGGTAAGACAACTACCACCGAGCGCGTGCTTTACTATACCGGTGTAACATACAAGATAGGCGAGGTCCATGAGGGCACGGCTGTAATGGACTGGATGGAGCAGGAGAAGGAGCGCGGCATCACCATAACAAGCGCCGCCACAACCTGCTCATGGAAGGACTATCAGATAAATATAATAGATACGCCCGGGCATGTGGACTTTACCATCGAGGTGGAAAGGTCCCTACGTGTCCTTGACGGCGTTATCGCTGTTTTTTGTTCCGTAGGCGGCGTGGAGCCGCAGAGCGAGACGGTATGGCGGCAGGCCGATAAGTACAAGGTCCCGCGCATAGCCTTTGTCAACAAGATGGACCGCGTGGGCGCGGATTTTCTCGCCGTCGTGGCCATGATGGAAGACCGCCTCAAGACAAGGCCCCTTGTAATGCAGCTGCCCATAGGAAAAGAAGAGGGTTTTAAGGGCCTCGTCGACCTGGTTACTGAAAAGGCCTATGTCTGGGACGATGACACCCTCGGCGCCAAGTACAGGGAAGTGGAGATACCGTCTGATATGAAAGATCAGGTGGCCGAGTACAGGGAAAAGCTCGTAGAGGTTGCCGCTGACTTTGATGATGATATAATGGACAAGTTTCTCGAGGGTGACGACGTATCAGAAGACACCTTGAAGACGGCAATAAGAAAGGGGACCATAGATATCGCCATAACCCCTGTTTTTTGCGGCACGGCCTTCAAGAACAAGGGCGTGCAGTTTCTTCTGGATTCTGTTATCGATTTTCTTCCCTCGCCCCTTGATATCCCCCCTGTAACGTGCGTTAACTCCGATACCGAGGCCGAGGAAGTGAGAGAGGCCGATGACAACGCGCCTTTTTCCGCCCTTGCCTTTAAGATTATGACAGACCCCTTTGTAGGCCAGCTTGCCTTCTTCCGTGTTTATTCCGGCTCCATGAGCGCCGGCTCATACATATATAATTCCACAAAAGACGCCAAAGAAAGAGTTGGCCGCCTCGTAAGGATGCATTCCAATAAGCGCGAGGAGATAAAAGAGGTCTTTGCAGGCGATATTGCCGCCGCCGTTGGTCTTAAAAAAACCATAACCGGCGATACCCTCTGCGATAAAGACCACCCCGTGCTTCTTGAGGCCATGGAGTTTCCGGACCCCGTTATGTCCATAGCCATCGAGCCGAAGACAAAGTCTGATCAGGAAAAATTAGGTGTTTCCCTGCAGAAGCTATCCGTTGAGGACCCCTCTTTCAGGGTAAAGGTAGACGAGGAGACAGGTCAGACCATTATCTCGGGCATGGGTGAGCTTCACCTTGAGATAATAGTTGACAGGCTCCTTCGCGAGTTCAAGGTAGAGGCCTCCGTGGGCAAACCGCAGGTGGCCTACAAAGAGACCATTACCCGTAAAACCATGGCAGAGGGTAAATATATAAAACAGACCGGCGGCAGAGGCCAGTATGGCCACGCCATTATTGAAATGGAGCCCGGCGAGCCCGGCTCCGGCTTTGAGTTTGTGAATAAGATAGTAGGCGGCTCTATACCGAGGGAATATATCCCTGCCGTGCAAAAAGGAATAGTAGAGGCCACGCTTAATGGCCAGCTTGCCGGTTTTCCGGTTGTCGATCTGAAGGTTACTCTTCTTGAAGGCTCGTACCATGATGTCGACTCCTCTGAGATGGCGTTCAAGGTGGCCGGTTCCATGGCCTTTAAAGACGGGCTCTCCAAGGCCAAAGAAGTTCTCTTAGAGCCTGTAATGTCCGTTGAGGCCGTTATGCCCGAGCAGTTCATGGGAGATGTTATCGGCAATCTTAACTCCAGAAGGGGTAAAATTCTCGGCATTGAGGAAAGAGGCGGCGCTCAGGTTGTGGCGGCGGAGGTTCCCCTTGCCAATATGTTCGGCTACTCCACGGAGCTTCGCTCCATGAGTCAGGGAAGGGCGTCGTACAGCATGCAGTTCTCGCATTATGAACAGGTTCCGGCCTCGGTTACTGAAGTGCTCATGGCCAAGGCCCAGGCACGATAAATTGAATTCATACTGATTTTTCGGGAGGTATAGAGATGAGCAAGGCCAAATTTGAGAGGACAAAGCCTCA
>CAZMKZ010000053.1:0-14370 GCA_964567185.1 uncultured Thermodesulfobacteriota bacterium | reverse complement strand
CGCCGCTAGCGTTCGCTCTGAGCCAGGATCAAACTCTCTAGTTAAATTGATAAGGCATTAATTAAAGGTCTAACAGGCTGTCAGATGCTTGCTATTTAGTTTTCAAAGAGCAGAGTTGGTATCTTATATTACATCCAGCCGTATGGTCTGTCAAGGGTTATTGCATTGCCGGCAAAAACTTATTTTGCCTCTGCAAGTAGCCCGTTAGTCAAACTGCGGCAAGACCACCCATTCTACACGAACGGTTAGCCCTGTCAAGGAGTTTTTTTTATTTTTTTTAAAACCCTCTAATGCGGCCCTTAAGAGGCGCCTTCCGGGGGTTTGAGGTCATAGAGGTCTTTCAGTATATCCCAGGCCCCTTTTTCAAGGAGGGATTCGGCAAGCGTGGCGCCCAGGCCTTCAGGGTCCGAGACAGGCCCCTTCATCGTGTCCTTTATTATGGTCTTGCCGTCAATGCCCGCCACAAGGCCCGTAAGGGTAATCTCCTGCCCGTCCCTGCCGATGGTGCCGTAGGCCGCTATGGGCACCTGACAGCCCCCCTCAAGCCTCTTCAGAAGGCCGCGCTCTGCCCGCACAGCCAGAGAGGTCTCTCGGTGGTCAAAAAAGGCGATAAGCCCGTTAATCTCCACATCGTCCACTCTCGTCTCTATGCCGATGGCGCCCTGCCCGATGGCGGGAAGCGATACCTCCGGCGAGAGAAGCTCTGTTATGCGGTCCTCCCAGCCAAGGCGCCTCACACCGGCGCTGGCAAGTATAATGGCGTCGTATTGCCCTTCGTCGAGCTTACGGAGCCGTGTGTCAAGATTGCCGCGGAGCTGTGCTATCTCAAGGTCAGGTCTCATGTTGAGCAGTTGGGCGCCGCGCCGGAGGCTCGATGTGCCCACTTTCGCGCCCCTGGGAAGGTCTTTCAGGAGTACGCCGGAGCTGATAAGGGCGTCCCTCGGGTCTTCCCTCTGCGCTATGGCCGCCAGATGAAGCCCCTGGGGCATCTCCGTTGGCACATCTTTCATGGAATGCACCGCCAGGTCCGCCCTCCCGTCAAGAAGGGCCTCCTCTATCTCTTTCACAAAGAGCCCCTTGCCGCCTACCTGCGCCAGAGGCACGTCGGTAATCTTATCCCCAAGGGTCTTTATCCTCAAAAGGCTGACCTCCATGCCGGGGTACTTCTTTTCCAGCTCACCCTTAACCCACTCGGCCTGCCAGAGGGCGAGTTTACTACCCCTTGTCCCTATCACTACCTTGTTTTTTTCCAACTTCGGGTCTCTCCTTTTTTAGCCCCCGCATGCCATAAACGCGGGGGTTAATCTTCCGCCGAACCGGTCTTCTGCATCTCTTCCCCGTCGTCAAGGTCGAAGAGTTTTCTCATTGTGTCTATATATGTGTCGCCCTCTATCTTGTCGGCGTCTTTTTTTAGCCGCGATACAGGGCCGTGGAGAATCTTATTTACAATGGACTTTGTCATGGCGTCAAGGGTTTTTCTCTCTTTATCATTGAGCCCGTTCAACCCCCTGACGGCCCTTTCCAGCTCGGCCTTTCTTATGCCGTCGCAGTAGTTACGCAATGCGATTATCGTGGGCACAACGTCAAGGGACTTTATCCAGCGGTAGAACCTCTCTATCTCCTCTTCAATTATCCGCTCTGCGTCATCGGCCTCTTTTGACCTCTCTTTTATGTTGGAGGCCACAACGCCCTGCAGGTCGTCTATGTCATAGACATAGGTATTGTCAATATTATTCACAAGGGGGTCTACGTTACGGGGTACGGATATGTCGATAAAGAACATGGGCCTGTGCTTGCGCTCCCTCAGGACCTCCCTTACCTGCTCTTCTCTAATGATAAAGCTCTTGGCACCCGTGGAGGCTATGACGATATCCACGTTCTTGAGATGATGGGGAAATTCCCTGAACATGATGGCCGTACCGCCAAAGTCCTTCACGAACTCAATGGCCCGCTCATAGGTGCGGTTTGCCACCATTATCTCCCTTATACCTGCCCTCAGAAGGTGCTTTGCGGCCAACTCGGCCATCTCTCCGGCACCAAGGAGCATGACGGACTTGCCGTTGAGTTCGCCGAATATCTTCTTTGCCAGCTCCACGGCGGCAAAACTTATGCTTACGGCGGCCTCGCCTATCTTTGTCTCCGTCCTTATGCGCTTGGCCACGGAAAATGCCTTGTGATAGAGCTTATTGACTATGACCCCGGCTGAATCGTACTCAACGGCATTGGCGTACGAGTCTTTTACCTGCCCGAGTATCTGCGGCTCGCCAAGGACCATGGAGTCGAGCCCCGCCCCCACGCGGAATAGATGCCTTACGGCATCGGCTCCGCAGTACGCGTATAGGTGCTCATCAAGGGTATCAAGGGGAATGGCGCTGGAATCGGCGAGAAAACGCTTTACCTGCACGATCCCCTTCTCCATTTCCTGATCGCGGCTCAGGGCAAGGACCTCGACGCGGTTGCACGTAGAGAGTATGACGCCCTCGTTAAGCCCATACTCCCTCACAAGCCGCCCGAGGGCATCCCCAAGCGTTTCCGATGAGAATGAGACCTTTTCCCTCACCCCCACGGGGGCGGTTTTGTGATTAAGACCTACTATGACAAGTTTCATAAGACTATCCCTGAGTTCAAGTCATCACCCTAATGAGATGCCGTGCGCCCCGCCGAGTATTATGTTTATAAGTATAAAAGAGCCCACAAGCACCATAAAGGCAACCACCGAGAGCATGGCCGCCTTTTTCCCCCTCCAGCCGGCCGTCAGCCTTCCGTGCAAAAGGGCCGCGTAAAGAAACCATGTGATAAGCGACCATACCTGCCTGGGCTTCCACTGCCAGTACGAGCCAAGGGCGTACTCACTCCATGCGGCGCCGCTGATTATGGCCAGCGTAAGCAGGGGAAAGCCATACTGAAGGCACCTGTAATTCAGCTCATCTATGACGCCCAGCGAGGGCAGTATGTAAAATAACCCCTTGAGCTTTCTCTTTTTGAGATAATGCTCCTGTATCATGTACATTATGGCGAGAAAAAAGGCCATGGCAAAAAAGGCGTTGCCGAGAAAGGCCAGCACCACATGCACGGGGAGCCAGTAACTCTCAAGCACAGGGGCAAGGGGTATTATCTTCTTGGGAAAAAAAGAGGCCGTCATGATGAGGCCCAGGGCAAAGGGCGTCACAAAGGCCCCGAGGACCCTCTGCTTGAACTTTACGAGTATGACCATATAGAGGGCCACGGTTATCCATGAAAAAAAGAGCAGTGACTCGTGAAGATTCACCACAGGCGTGCGTCCGGACCCCACCCAGCGGGAAACAATGACAATGGTATGCAGGACAAAGGTGAGGATAAGCACGCCCAGGGCCGCCTTCACGACCTTATCCTTATGGGTAATGAGATAGGCTACGTATATGAAGGTGGCTATGAAATAACCGGCTATGGCCGTATGGAAGATAATGTTCGTCAGCATCCATCCCCTTGTCAGCGCTAAATTTTGCTCTTTTCCAGCTCAAGTCCGAGGCCGGCAAGCGATTGGCCCGCCACATCAAAAAGGACCTTATCAACCTCCTCTACCTTCCCGGCCCTTATAAGGCCAAGGAGCCTTGAATCTAACAACCCGTTAATAATCCTGTCTTTTTTATCACCTTTGACGCCATTTTTCAATAACCTTTCGCGTATGGCCCCTATTATCTCCAGAAGGGGGCCGTACTCCGGGCCAAGGGCCTTATCAATCTCAAGGCGCGTACGCCGGGAAAGAGCGGGGCATCTTCCCGCCGTTGATATGGCTATGCACATCCGCCCCCTTCTTATGGTGGAGGGCACGATAAAGGACGAGGCCCCGGGGTCGTCGACTACGTTCACCGGCACATGCGCGGCGCGGGCCTCGGCAAGCACAAGTTCATTCACGGCCCTCTCTGATGACGCCGCTATTACAAGGCCCGCGCCTTCGATGTCACCGGCCTGATAGGGCCTCTTCAGGAGCCGCACACCCTTATTATCAATAAGGTCTCTTACCTTTTCCGAGATTTGCGGGCTTATGACCGTAACCCGCGCCCCGGCCTCCACGAGCCCCTCGGCCTTGCGACCGGCCACCTTTCCGCCGCCTACCACTACGCAGGGGGTCTCCTTTATATCAAGAAAGAGGGGATAGTAACCCATGGATGTTCCGCAGGATTAAATTAAAAAGAGGACCGCGCCAGGCATTAACATTGACGCGGCCCCGGTTGAAGAGAAAGGAAGAAAAGATACTCAACACATCGCATTTTCATTATCGCTCAGAAAGATTAAAATAAGGTAAATCTTTCCTTTAAAATTTTTTTAATCTTTTCAGGCGCCTGCCGGCCTGTCCCCGCGTTTCATACCTCGCCGCGCCAGTCTCCTTTGCACTCACACTTGACACCAGCCGGCCCCGGCTGTAAGGTTGCTTACATCTTTTAACTTTTCGGCCATTTACTATGAACTATAAAATTTTAGCATTAAAAAAAACCATATAAACACAATCAAGGAGCCCGCGACGATGGATATTGAAAAAAAGAACGATGAGATTTTCGCCGCTGTAAAGGAAAAATTCGGTTTTGTGCCCAACCTCTTCAGGACCCTCTCCATAAGCCCGGCCGTATCGGAAGTCTACCTCAAGGCGAACATGGCCATGGAGGGGGCCGCCATACCGGCTACGGAGGCCCAGGCCGTAAACCTTGCCGTCTCAACGGAGAACGGCTGTAAGTACTGCATGGCCGCGCACACGGCCATGGGCAAGATGGTGGGCATAGCCCCCGGAGAGCTCGAACTCATAAAAAAGGGCTGCCTGCCCGAAGACCGCGGCCTCGCCGTTGTTGTGGCCGCGGCGCGCCTCATCATGAACAAAAAAGGATGGCTCTCCGAAGAGGAACTTGCGGACCTTGAGCAGGGCGGCGTGAACAGGGCAAAGATATACGAGATAATCGCCCTCATAGGCATAAAGACCATTGCCAACTACGTCAACCATGTGGCAAAGACAAAGATAGACAAAGAGTTCACCGAAGGGGCCTGAGCCGGGGTAAAGAGGGCGGCCCTGTGCCGCCCTCTTTTATCCCTTACTTGAAGGCCTCCGCGATGTCCTCGAATGCCCCGTCTATGACATGCACGTTGGCATAGCCCATATCCTGAAGCGCGCATGCCGAGAGGGCGGCGCGGGCGCCTTTGGCGCAGTGAAGAAAAAGATGCGCGCCCTCATGGGGGGCCACCTTTCCTATCTTCATCTCCAGCACACCTCTCGGCACGTTCACAGAACCCTCGATACTGCCCTCGGCGGCCTCAGAGGGTTCACGCACATCAACGACAATCGCGCCATCCGTGGCCCTCACAAGCCTTGCCGCCTCACCGGGGCTCAGGCATTGACACCTCTTTTTTGCCTCTCCTACTATCTCACTTACCGGTCTTATCATCTCATCTCTCCTCCTGTAATCAGTTGCATTGTTCTTATCTTATTCTAACACCAGAAAAGGGCAAAAAAAAGATTTCCATACTTTCTTATGAAAAAAATAAGACAAAAAAACAGATTGGCCAGGGGCTTACTGCCTTTGAAAAGACGACTCCCACCCAGCAAAGGCAAGACAAAAAGACTTGCAGAACGGGTGAAGCGCGGCGAAACCCATCAAAGTAAAAGGGTGTACACTGCCTGCCACCCGCCCCTACACCCCCAACTGCCTGTCCTCAAGCTCCCGTACCCTGTCGCGAAGCTCCGCGGCCTTCTCAAAGTCCATCTTTTTAGCGGCCCTCGCCATCTCTTTACGAAGGGCCTTTACAAGGCGCGGTATCTCATGGACCGGGACGTACTCCTCTGTATCCTCGGCGGCCATCGGCACGGTGAGATAATCGGCCTCGTATATGGTGGCGAGAATATCCTTAATCCTGCTCTTTATGCTCACGGGGGTTATGCCGTGCTCCCTGTTATACTCCTCCTGAATACGCCTCCTCCGGTCTGTCTCGTCCATGGCGCGGCGCATGGAGCCCGTGATGACGTCGGCGTAGAGGATGACCCTGCCCTCTACATTACGGGCGGCGCGCCCGAAGGTCTGTATGAGTGACCGCTCAGAGCGTAAAAAACCCTCTTTATCGGCATCGAGGATGGCCACAAGTGAGACCTCGGGCAGGTCAAGGCCCTCACGGAGAAGGTTTATGCCCACAAGCACGTCAAACTCGCCTTTTCGGAGGTCGCGGATTATCTCCACCCTCTCAAGGGTCTCTATATCCGAGTGCAGATACTTGACCCTTACGCCAAGGTCCATGTAATACTGCGTAAGGTCCTCGGCGCTCCTCTTGGTAAGGGTGGTTACGAGGACGCGCTCGCCGCGCCTTACCCGCTCCCTTATCTCGCCAAGGAGATCATCTACCTGATGCGTGGCCGGACGCACCTCAACGGCCGGGTCAAGGAGGCCCGTAGGGCGGATTATCTGCTCCACTATATTCGCCTCTCCTGCAGACCTGCTCTCATAATCCGCGGGGGTGGCAGAGACATAGACGGCCTGATGGACCCTCTTCTCGAACTCCTCGAACCGCAGGGGCCTGTTGTCAAGGGCCGAGGGCAGGCGGAAACCGAACTCCACAAGGCTCTGCTTACGGGAGCGGTCTCCCTTGTACATGGCGCCTATCTGCGAGACGGTGATATGGCTCTCATCGACAAAAAGCAGAAAGTCGTCGGGAAAATAATCAAGGAGGGTATAGGGCGGCTCGCCTGGTAGCCTGCCCGTAATGTGGCGCGAGTAATTCTCGATGCCCGGACAATAGCCCATCTCGTCAAAGAGCTCAAGGTCGTAGAGCGTCCTCTGCTCAAGCCTCTGCGACTCCACGTTCTTGCCCTCGTTCTTCAGCTCCCGGAGCCTCTGGCCAAGCTCGACGCGGATGCTGTCCATGGCCCTCTTGATGTTCTGCTCCGTGGTGACAAAGTGGGAGGCCGGATGGACAAGGGCCCTGTTCACCTTTTTAAAGACACGGCCGCGCATGGGGTCTATCTCCAGTATCTCCTCGATGGTATCGCCGAAGAACTCCAGTCTCAGGGCCGAGGCCGCCTCGTAGGCAGGGAAGATATCCACCACATCGCCTCGCACACGGAAGGTGCCGCGGTGAAAGTCGTAGTCGTTCCGTTTGTAGCGCATGGCCACAAGCCTCTTCAAGACCTCGTCCCTGTCCACGGTCATGCCGCGCTCCACATAGAGCTTTATGGTGCCGTAATCATCGGGCGAGCCTATGCCGTATATGCACGAGACCGAGGCCACGATTATAACGTCGCGCCTTGTGAGAAGCGAATGCGTGGCGCTGTGGCGGAGCTTGTCTATCTCGTCGTTTATGGAGGCGTCTTTCTCGATATAGGTGTCCGAGGCGGGCAGATATGCCTCCGGCTGGTAGTAGTCATAATAGGAGACAAAGTACTCCACGGCGTTGCCGGGAAAGAGGTCGCGGAACTCGGCGTAGAGCTGGGCCGCAAGGGTCTTGTTGGGGGCGATGATAAGGGAGGGCCTCTGGAGCTCTTCAATAACCTTTGCCACGGTAAAGGTCTTGCCAGAGCCTGTAACGCCAAGGAGGACCTGCGCTGACTCGCCTGCCCTGATTCCTGAGCAGAGTTTCTCTATTGCCGCGGGCTGATCGCCGCGCGGCGTGAACTCCGAGTCTATCGTTAACCGGCCTTCCATTGACCCTCCCATTAATGAAACTCCATACAACCCAACTTAAAAGGATACCATGAAGGCGTATCACCTGCAAACCCGGAGTAAAGCGCGGGCATGGTGGCGAAAGACGGGGAAAATCATTTTATTTCCCTTATCCATGTGTTATTAATACCCTCTGGATATGTGATATTAAAAAAAACAGGACAAAAAAAAGACCTTATGAGGCTTACGGGAAAATGGAGAAAAAAGATTACAAGGATACGCTGAACCTCCCGAAGACGGAGTTTCAGATGAAGGCCCGCCTTAGCGAGACCGAGCCGAAGAGGCTCCGTGAATGGGGGGAGGCCCGACTATATGAGCAGATTATGGAGGCCGGGCGCGGACGCGAAAAGTTCATCCTCCATGACGGCCCGCCATATGCCAACGGCCATATACACATGGGGCACGCCCTTAATAAGATATTGAAAGACATAATCGTAAAGTCCTTTTTCATGTCCGGCTATGCCACGGACTATGTGCCGGGGTGGGACTGCCACGGCCTGCCCATTGAGCTTCAGGTGGAAAAAGAAATGAAGAAGGACAGGGGAGAAATCTCAAAGCCGGAGATAAGGAAGAGGTGCAGAAGTTACGCCGAGCGTTTCGTGGCGATACAGAGAGAGGAGTTCAAGAGGCTCGGCGTATTCGGCCAATGGGACAAGCCCTACCTGACCATGAACTTCACCTATCAGGCCGCCATAATGCGGGAGCTTGGAAAGTTCAACGAGAAGGGCCTCGTATACAAGGGCAAGAAACCCGTGCACTGGTGCGCCTCATGCAGGACGGCCCTTGCCGAGGCCGAGGTGGAGCACCGCGACAAGACATCGCCATCGGTCTATGTGGCCTTTCCCATAAAAAAAGCTGAACTTGAAGAAAAGCTGGGGATAAAAATCGCCGATGATAAAACGGCCATCATCATCTGGACCACCACGCCCTGGACCCTTCCGGCGAACCTCGCCATCGCCGTTCACCCGGACCTTGATTACGTCGTAGCGTCATTCAAGGGCGCCTCATATATCTTTGCCGAGGGGCTTCTCGAAAGCGTAGCCAAAGTGCTCGGCGCAAAAGAGAATGATTTGAAAATCATAAAAAAATTCCGCTATGCGGATATTGAGGGCTTGAAGGCGCGCCACCCCTTTATCGAGAGGGACTCGCCCATACTGCCCGGCCCTCACGTTACCCTTGAGGCGGGCACGGGGTGCGTTCACACGGCCCCGGGACACGGGCAGGACGACTATGAGCTTGGCCTGAAATACGGCCTCGATGCCTACGCCCCTGTGGATGACGCGGGAAAGTTCACCGAAGAGGTGCCCGAATTCGCGGGCCAGTTTGTCTTCAAGGCCAATGGCGGCATCATAGAGCTCATGAAGAAACAAGGCTCCCTCCTTGGAACTGAAGAGATCCGTCACTCATACCCCCACTGCTGGAGGTGCAAGCGCCCCGTCATATTCAGGGCCACGGCGCAGTGGTTTGTCTCCATGGAGGCCGGGGACCTTAGGACAAAGGCCCTCACGGCCATTAAGGAAGATATAAGGTGGATACCCGCATGGGGCAAAGAGCGCATATACAAGATGATAGAGAACCGCCCGGACTGGTGCCTCTCGCGGCAGAGGACCTGGGGCGTGCCCATACCCGCCCTGCGGTGCGGGGCATGCGAGGATAGTTTTTTAAATAAGGGACTTATCGAGGGGCTCGCAGAGGCCTTCGAGACTGAAGGCGCGGATATATGGTTTGAGAGGGAGCTGAAAGACCTGCCCGGAGGCGCGGGGCTAAAATGCCCGCACTGCGGCTCTTCGGAGCTCTCCAAAGAAGAGGATATACTGGACGTATGGTTTGACTCGGGCGTAAGCTACGCGGCTGTCCTTGAAAAAAGGGCGAACCTTGGCTTTCCCGCCGGGCTGTACCTTGAGGGGAGCGACCAGCACAGGGGCTGGTTTCATTCGTCGCTCCTTACCTCCATGGGCACGCGCGGCGTGCCGCCCTACAGGGCCGCGCTGACGCACGGCTTTGTGGTAGACGGCAAGGGCAAGAAGATGAGCAAGACCGAGGGCAACGTCATCGCCCCGGAGAGCATCATAAAGAGATACGGCGCCGAGGTCTTGAGGCTATGGGTTGCGGCAGAGGACTACCGCGACGACATCAGGGTCTCCGAGGAGATACTGAAACGGCTCTCCGATGCATACAGGCGCATAAGGAACACCTTCCGGTATATCCTCGGCAACCTCTACGATTTTACCCCCGAAAGAGACAGCGTGGCCTATGGAGAGCTTGACGAGCTCGACAGGCTTACACTTCACAGGCTCTCGGTCCTTACAGACACCGTAAGGACGGCCTACGAAAAGTTCGAGTTTCATAAGGTTTATCACTCCATACACAATTACTGCGCCGTGGACTTGAGCGCCTTTTACCTTGACGCCATTAAAGACCGTCTCTACACGGCAAGGGCGGGCTCCAGGGAAAGAAGGGCCGCCCAGACCACCATATACCGTGTTCTGGACCATCTCCTGCGCCTCTCTGCGCCCATACTATCCTTCACCGCCGAAGAGGCATGGACACTCATACCCGGAAAGCGGGAAAAGAGCGTTCACCTCTCCGCCATGCCCGATACCCCCGATGAATGGCTTGACAGGGGGCTTGAAGAAAAATGGGCGCGGCTCCTTGAGATAAAGACAGAGGTATCAAAGGCCCTTGAGGGGGCGCGAAAGGCAAAGCTCATAGGCCATCCCCTTGACGCGAAGGTAAGCATCGGCCTTGCCGGGGGCACGGGGCTTACCGATACCCTGCAAGGCAGGGAGAAGACCCTTAAAGAGGTCCTTGTAGTATCCATGGTGGAGATAGGCGCCTCCACTGAAGGGGCTGACGAGGCGGAAGAAAAAGAGGCATTCGCCTTCAGCTCAACCCTGATGCCCGGCCTTGATGTGCAGGTAAAAAAGGCCGAAGGTGATAAATGCGAGAGATGCTGGCATTACAGCACGAGCGTGGGAGAAGACGCCTCGGCGCCCACCATATGCGGCAGATGCGCAGAGGCCCTGCGGGACGAAGGTGAGTAAGGGTCTGAAAATATTTTTTATCACCACCGTTGCCGTGGCAATCCTTGACCAGATTACCAAGGTCATCATAACCTCCCGCATGGGGCTCAATACCGCACACGAGGTAATACCGGGTCTGCTTGATATCGTATATTTTCGAAACACGGGCTCGGCCTTTGGAATGCTGCGCGGGGCCTCATCCATAAAAACCGTCCTTATGACGGCCCTTACCATGGGCGCCATAATATTCATAGCCTTCATGGCGCGCCGCAGCCGCGGCGCCCTGCAGGCCCTTGCCCTCTCACTCATAAGCGGCGGCGCCGCGGGCAACCTTACCGACCGGCTCACCACGGGCTCGGTCGTGGACTTTATAGACGTGCACCTCGGCGCCTACCACTGGCCCGCCTTCAACCTCGCGGACTCGGCCATCACCACGGGGGTCGTAGTCTCCATCATACTCATGTATATAAAAGGCGGCCAACAGACGGCCACGCCAAAGAGGAATTAGTTCCCAAAAGGGCTCACAGGCAAAGGCCGCGGTCAATACGCGGGGCTTTATGTAAAATGGCGTAAAAAGGAAGATGCGTGACGCAACGGAGGGGGGGGACGTAAGGGGCGGGCTGAAAAAAAAGGACTTAGTCCAGCCCGAACTTCCCGGCTTGAATCTTCACAAAATCTACTATAAGGTCCTGGTCTTCCTGCGCTATCTCGGAAAACATCACACCTGAGCCACAGAAGAGGGCCTTTCCCTTCTTCTCGGATGTAGCCCACCTTATAAGGCCATGTATCTTCATGACCTTATCGCTCTCCGGAAGGGCAAAGACAAGCCGAACCACCGTGCCTACCAGGAGTTCTTCTTTGGTATGAAGGAAGACGCCGTTATCGCTGATGTTGAGGATAAAGCCCGTAAGGGACCTCTCGCCTATCTTGAAGTCCACGGGTATGGATACGGGCACGCGCGTCCTCTTCTTGCCCGAGGCCGCAAGGTCCCGATAGAGCACATTGTTGACCATGAAGATTATATGCTCCGGCGTATAGGCCTTTGATATAAGCCTTGCCACCCCCAGTCCCCTGAGCTTGTCCATTACCTCCATGGGGTCGTAAACGCCCGTTACGATGAGCACGGGAAACTTTTCCCTGTAGCCATTCTCCGCCATCCATTCAAGGACCTCAAAGCCGTCCATGTCAGGCATATGGAGGTCAAGGACAAGGAGATCAATCCCCTCTTTATCCTTGACGATATTATCTATAAGCTCTCTTCCGTTCCTGGAGGCGACTACCTCGTGCCCTCCGTCGGTAAGTATCTCGCTTAGCCTCATCCTGAAAAAAAGGGAGTCGTCTGCAAGAAAAACCCGTTTTTTAGAGACATCGGTCATAGGGAATCTCCAGTTGAAAAGAAAGTATATAGGATAATGTAGGTTTTTAATAACGGCGATTCCGCTAACAGGTGGGCTTGCGCTGAAAGCCCGCGCGAGCGCATCACCATGGCGGATACAATTCTACGATAGAGGGCTCAATTTTTCAAGAAGTTTCAGCGGCGTGCAATGGAATGGGCTGATTTTTTTTGCCCTGGGTTCCGGTATGAGCCCCCGCGGGGGGGGCACAAGATTATTTTTTAGGGAGTTTCCACGTGGCGTGCTTGCACGCCGGGTATTTGGAGCATCCGTAAAAGATACGTCCTTTTTTTGTCCTTCGCTCAACAAGAGTGCCCTCGCACCCATCCTCGGGGCAGGAGACGCCCGTTGAATAGGGTAGAGTACTCTTGCAATCGGGATACTTGGAGCAGGCGAGAAAACGGCCGAACCTGCCGCTTTTTATTACCATGGGGCTTGAACACTTGGGACACTTCTCATCCGTCTCGGCAGTCTTTTCCGCCACCTTCACGGCGCCGCTCTCGTCTGTGACGAAGTCGGCGGTGTTCTTGCACTCAGGATACCCGGTGCAGGCCAGAAATTTTCCGCGCCTCCCCCACTTTATGACCATGGGTTTGGAGCACTTCTCGCAGACTATATCCGTTTCCGTTACCTCTTCCTTGACGCTCTTCATCTCGACCTTGGCCTTTTCGAGCCTCTTGCTGAAGGGGCCGTAAAACTCCGCCATAAGCTCACGCCACGCCAGCTTCCCGTCCTCTATCATATCGAGCTCTTCTTCCATATGGGCGGTAAACTCGGCGTCAAGTATCTCCGGAAAACTCTCTACAAGGAGTCCGTTTACGAGCGTTCCAAGCTCCGTGGGGTGAAGTCTCTTTTCCTCTTTTTCCACATAACCCCTGTCCTGAATGGTGCTGAGGATTGTGGCGTAGGTAGAAGGGCGGCCTATGCCGTTCTCCTCAAGCTCCTTTACAAGGGTGGCCTCGGTAAACCTTGGAGGCGGCTGAGTGAAGTGCTGAGACGGCGTCACCTCCAGAAGCCCTGTCCTCTCGCCCTTCGCAAGGGGAGGCAGGAGCCCTGACTTTTCTTTCTCTGTATTTTTATCCCTGTCTTTACCCACGTTATCCAGGCCCACCTCATAGACGCGCGTAAAGCCGGGAAACTTCATCACCGAACCCGATGCCGTGAGAATATAGGGTCCTCCGTGAATCTCAACGCGTGTCTGGTCCATAATGGCAGGGGCCATCTGGCAGGCCACAAACCTCTTCCATATAAGGCTGTAAAGTTTCCACTGGGCCGGGTCGAGCATACCCTTGACACTCTCCGGGGTATACTCCATGGAAGTCGGCCTTATGGCCTCATGGGCGTCCTGCGTCTTGGACTTGCCCTTTTTTTTCTTGTATACATTTGCCTTGGCCGGCAAGTACTCCTTGCCGTACGTATTCTCGATATATTCCCGCACAGCCGTAACCGCCGAGGGGGCGAGCCTTGTGGAGTCTGTCCTTATGTAGGTAACAAGCCCTACGGGGCCGGCGCTGCCAAGCTCCACGCCCTCGTAGAGCTGTTGGGCTATCATCATGGTCCGCTTCGCCGAAAAACCGAATTTGCGCGAGGCGTCCTGCTGGAGTTTACTCGTGGTAAACGGCGCGAGCGGGTTTCTTTTGACCTCTTTACTCTCAACGCGCCCAACGGAAAGTTCCAGGTCCTTGAGATCGCTGACTACGGCAGCGGCCTCTGCCTCTGTTGAGGGAACGAGCTTTTTGCCGTCTTTTTTGGCGAGCCTGGCGCTGAACTTATCGCCTCCCGCGGACTCAAGCAGTGCGTCCACGTGCCAGTACTCCACGGACTTGAAGGCCTTTATCTCGGCCTCGCGGTCGCATATAAGCCTTACTGCCACGGACTGCACCCTTCCGGCGCTAAGGCCCATGCGCACCTTTTTCCAGAGCACGGGGCTGACCTGATAACCTACGAGGCGGTCCAGAATCCTTCTTGCCTGCTGTGCCTCGTATTTTTTGAGATCAAGGTCCGTGGGGCGGGCGATGGCCTCGCGGATGGCACCCTTTGTAATTTCATTGAAGAGTACCCGCCGGGTCTTCTTCCTGTCCCTGTCTATCTCCTCGGCTATGTGCCAGGCTATGGCCTCGCCTTCCCTGTCGGGGTCAGGGGCGAGATAGATGGTATCGGCCTCTTTTGCCGCGCTCTTGAGCTCACGGATGGTTTTCTGCTTTGCCTTTATCCTTACATAGCTGGGCTCAAAACCATTCTCTATGTCCACGCCAAGGGCGCTCTTTGGCAGATCCTTTA
>CAZMKZ010000052.1:0-14441 GCA_964567185.1 uncultured Thermodesulfobacteriota bacterium | reverse complement strand
TGAGAAACATCATGGGAATAAGGGAGAAAAAGGCGTAGAAGGATATGGCCGCGGCCCTCTGGATACAGCTCTTTTCCGAGAAGATACCTAAGCCGTCGCGAAGCACTATGAAGACCTTTCTGTGGGCCATGCTAACGCCTCTCTCTGAAGACGAGCCTCAACGGAACCCTTGTAAGTCCGAGGGCGGCCCTCAGGCCCTTTGTGAGGTAACGTTTGTACGAGTCCGCCAGGCCTTCGGGCCTGTTCACGAATATGATAAAGGACGGGGGGCTGACGCCGAACTGAGTGGCATAGTAAAACTTTACTACCTTGCCCCTGTAGAGAGGCGGCCTGTGGGCCGTCGTCACCTCTTTCAGCACGGTGTTGAGGCGCGATGTAGGCACCTTTTGTCCGGCCTCCTCAAGTACGCCGTCGACAGCAGGCAATATCCTCTCTATCCTCTGACCCGTAAGGGCCGAGACAAAGACCACCGGGGCATAGGAGATAAAGGAAAGCCTCTCTCTTATCCTCTGCTCTACAAGCGCCGTGGTATGGGTATCTTTTTCAACGATATCCCATTTATTCACCACTATTATGCAGGGCTTTTTCCTGTCCTCTATAATGCCGGCAATGCGCTCGTCCTGAGTCTTGAGCCCGGCCTTGCCGTCAAGGACAAGCACGGCGATATCAGAGCGCTCCATGCTCCTTATGGCCTCAATAACGCAGTAAGATTCCACGGTGAGGCTCACCTTGTGCTTTTTTCGTATGCCCGCAGTATCGATGAAGAGGTAATCGCGCTCATTGACCCTTACGGGGGTATCAATGGAGTCGCGCGTAGTGCCGGCCATATCGCTCACAAGGGAGCGCTCCCGTCCGATGAGCCTGTTAAGTATGGAAGATTTGCCTACGTTCGGCCTGCCCACTATGGCAAGGGCCGTCCTCTTGATATCTTCGCACCCAACGTCGGAGGGGGGCAAGGCCTGCTCCAGGTTGTCCATGAGCTCCGGGATATTAAGGCCGTGCTCGGCGCTTATCCCTATTAAAGGCTCGACTCCAAGGCAGTAAAAATCGGCGAGAAGCGCCTCCCGTGAGGGCGAGTCTATCTTGTTGACCACACAGATAAGGGGCTTTTCAGACTTTCTCAGCATGGAGGCTATCTCTCTATCACCGTGGCAGAGCCCGTCGGTGCCGTCCATAAGGAAAACAATAACATCGGCCTCCTCGATGGCGAGACGGGCCTGCAGGCGCACGTCGTTCATGATGCCCTCGGCTTCGACCTCGAAACCGCCTGTGTCAACGATGGTAAAGGGCCGCTCCACGTCATTGATATCGGCGTAGTTAAGGTCGCGCGTTACACCCGAAAGGTCGGCGGTAATGGCCTTTTTCCTTCCCAGAATCCTGTTAAAGAGCGTGGATTTACCCACATTGGCCCTGCCCACTATGGCCACAAGGGGGACTATGCCCATCTTATTACTGCTGACTGTCAATATATAACTCCTGATTTTACTCTGTATCTTTTAATGTTGGGCAGTGCCCGCCCTACCCGGCTTATTCTCGCTATTAGCCGCTCGTTGACCGATTTTAACCTGCTCCGCCCATCGTGCAAATTTTCTCTAATACCCGAACTCCCGCAGACTCCGCTCGTTGACGGTCCAGTCTTTTTTTACGCGCACAAAGAGCTCCAGAAAGACCCGCGCCCCGAGGAATCTCTCTATTTCCACCCTGGCCTGGGTGCCTATTTTTTTGAGCATGGCCCCCTTCCGGCCTATGATTATACCCTTTTGCGAGTCGCGCTCCACGTTTATAACGGCCCTTATGGAGATAACCTTCGGCCCCTCGCTGAACTCCTCCACCACCACGGCCGTTGAGTAGGGTATCTCCTGCCTCGTAAGCCTGAAGACCTTTTCGCGCACCATCTCCGATACCATAAAACGCTCGGGCTGGTCCGTGACCATGTCCGCGGGAAAAAAAGGCGGCCCCTCGGGAAGCAGACCCTTAAGGATATTGAGGACAATCTCCACACCAGAGCCCTTAAGGGCCGAGAGTGGGACTATATCATGAAAGGGATAAAGGGGCTTGTAGGACTCGATGACGGGAAGTATCTCCTCTCTACTCACAGTGTCTATCTTGTTGATGCAGAGTATTACAGGGCAGTCCGTCTTCTTCAGTGCCTTTATGATGGAGAGGTCCCCGGGGACGGGAGCCGCCGCCTCTACAAGGAGTATAAGGGCGTCTACGTCCTTGATGGAGTTCATGGCCTCCTTCATCATAAAGCTCGAAAGCGCGCCCCTGCCCTTGTGTATGCCGGGGGTATCCAGAAAGACAATTTGACCGTTATCTACGTTTTTTACGCCCTTGATGACGTTTCTCGTGGTCTGCGCCCGCTTTGAGACAATGGATATCTTCTCGCCCAGTATGGCGTTAAGAAGGGTAGATTTTCCTGTATTGGGCCGCCCGATTATGGAGACGAATCCCGATGTGAATGCCATGATTATTCCTCTTTCAAAGGGGAGATTTCTTTAAAGAATATCATCAGGAGCCTCCCCTGTCAAAGGCGGCGGGCAAGCGGCAGGTGACTCGCTTTGTGACGCCCCTTTACGGGGGTCCGGCCAGATGGACGAGAGCGCAAGCGCCGTGGTGAAATATATAAGTGGAAGGTATGTAAGGGTATTTCTATGAATACCCGTCCTCTGCGTCACTGCCGTTACCTCAAGAGTAAGATATGTGAAAAAGAACATGGAAGCGACGAGCAAGGTAATCATATAAAGATACTTGAGCTTTGTTTTTGCTATGCTTATTATGGCGATGAGACTCGCGACTATCCAGAGCGGGAAGATTACATTATAGTTTGCCGTAAGGAATATCTCCCTGAGACCTATGCCCAGCACTTCCCAGTGCACGCCGGTCCTGGGAGCGGACGGGTCCAGGGGGTTACTGCTAAACCACTCAAAACCTGAAGATGGGCCGCTATGTCCGAAACCAAAGCCATAATGAAATTTAAAGAGGAGCCATGGCCCCACGAGAATAATCATGGGGATGATGAAGGCGGTTAAAGGGGTAATGAATGACCTTTTTCTCATAAAGAGATAAAGCGCAAGGACACTGCCGCCGGCCAGAGCAAAGAATACCCCCTCGTTCTTTACAAAGATGGCCATGGCAAAAAAAATGCCGGAAAGCAGAAGATAAGAGAGGTTATCATCCCTTAAAAACCTCCAGAGCGTCACCGTGCCCGCGAGGGCAAAAAAACAGAGCGGCAGGTCGGCATAGCTATCCTGTCCGTGGACCGTGAATATGGGGACGGTGGCCAGAAAAAAGACAGTGATAAGGGCATAAAAGGCTCCGGCCTCCCTCTTTACGGCATGGTATAGCACGCCAAGGACCCCGATAAAGTAAAGCGCCCCCGGGGCCTTTACATAGACCTCGTGAAACTTGCCCAGCGCGATGGCTATCCATGTCTGCAGAAGGGGCAGGTGCAGGGGATGACCTATAAAAGCCCTGTAGCCGCGCCCGAAAAAATGCTCATCCAAGGGGTCGAGGAGGAGCCCTGCCCTGTAATAAAAGAACTTGCCCGATACGGCCCAGTTCGTATAGATATCATAAGAGTAGACCGGGCGGGTAAGGGCCTCGTAAGAGACAAAACCAACCTTAAGGGCTATCCATGAGGCCATGATAATCGTGAAATAAAGCCTCCATCCCCGGAGCCCCGGCCCCCGGGCATTGGGCAGGCCATTGGTCTTGGCCCCAGCCCTGCGGGAGAGGACGAAAAAGATGACCGTCAAAAGCAGTATCGGCAGCCCCTCCGAGGCGCGGCTGAAGGGAACCCTCGCGAGGCCGAGGATAAACATGCTAAAGGCCGTAAAACCAAAGCCCGCGCCTATGCCGAAAAAGAGGGCCTCGCCCCTATCCATCAGGGTGTCGGAGCGCAGCAGCCAGCGGACAAAAAAGGCGCCGCCCGCAACGGGCAGGGTCATGGATATGATGAGATAGATAATGTCCATGGTCTTATTTAATCACCTCGTAGATGGCCGCGTTACCTGCAAATTCAGCAAAGAGCCTTGCCCTTGAGGCAACTACTTTTCCCCCGGCGCCGTAAAGCTCTCCGGTGCGCTGATTCACTCGAAGCCCCTCACCGTAAGACCATAAAAAGTCTGCATTGCGTGACTCCTCAAGGGGAAGCATATAATACCTTGCGATAACAGCAAGGGGTGTATTGTGACCAATGGAAGCCGGACGTACAGCCCTGCCGGCAGGCACGGTCCTCTTTACAAAAGCAATAAAATCAAGGAGCTTATCAAAAGACCTGTGGTTTACCAGACGTATCCTCTCATCCACGTCAGCTTTCGAGAGGGTCTTAAGGTCGTCTCTCCAAATGCTCACCCAGTTATAATCCATCCGCACGGCAAAAAGCACGCCCGCGAAAAGGAATATGATGACAAGAATTTTTCCCGCCTTGCGAAGGCAAAGGCCCCGGCCCCTGGCAAGGTAAAAGACAAGGGCCAATATAAAAGTCAGGCCGATGAAGACATAGAGCATGGAGATAAAACCCATGCCCCCGGCCTCCGGGGTAGTCACATACCCGATTGTCGTGCCGGTGATAAAGTCGGGCCTCCAGAACTCCCCCCAGTACAATGCGGCAAGCCCCATGGTGTCAGGTTCAAAGAAGCGCAGACCGTCAAGGCGCACCTCTATATTCTCTGTGCCGGAAAAGGATATCCCGAAATTATCCATATACGCCGAGGTCTTTCCGAGATAGATACGCAGGACTCTCTCTTTATCTCCGCCGGTAAGGGCATTCACCCTTGCGATCTTCGAGGACTGCCAGCCGTCGGCGGAGCTTACACGGATATTGAAGATAAGGCTTTTCGGGGTCCTGAAGCGAAGCTCCATGGCCACACGCCGCATGGACGTCCTAAAACCCGCAGGAGGGCCCATCTTCACATAGTTATTGCCTTTAAGCAAGAGACCGCCCCCCGTGAAACTCGCCTCCTCAACGTGTTCGAAACGCCACCCTGAGATGGCCTCGCGATTATTGAAGGCAAAGCTCACACCGGCCCCGCATGCCGTAGACGGCAGAAGAGAAAAGAGGCTCATCAAGAGAAAAAGGACTGATATGGGAAACGCTGATCTCATATGTTTTATGGCGGACTGTTCATGGCACAAGGCTAAGTGAGCAGATAAGGGGCGCAGCACACCGGAAAAAACGCCATCCCGCCTTGAAAAAACAGATTTTTTTAAGAATATCATCAGAGGGCCCCCCCTGTCAAAGAAGGCGGGGCGGCGCGGAAGGGGGCTGAGGTGGCGAGTCCGGCGCCTTGCAACGGGCATCGGGCCGGAGCGACGAGAGCACAAGGGCCGTGGCAAAATAAATGATAGGAAGATAAGTGAGGATATTCCTGTATATGCCCGTCCCCTGCGTTACAGCCGTTACCTCAAGAGCCAGATATATGAAGACAAACATGGAAAAGACAATAAGTATAATCATGTAAAGATACTTGAGCTTTGTGCTCATTATGGTCTTTCTGGCAAGAACGGTGACAAATATCCAGAGGGGAAAGATAATGTTGAGATTGGCCGTAAAAAATATCTCCATAAAGCCCATTGGTAGAATCTCCCAGTGTACGCCGGTCCTTGCGGCGGTAGTGTCCATGGGGTCGCCTAACCATTTAAAGCCTGAAGAGGGGCCGCTGTGCCCGAAACCAATGCCGTAATGCGTCTTAAAGAGGAGCCACGGCCCGCCTATTATGATAATGGGAAGAATAAAGGCCGCCAGCGGGGCCGCCACCGCCTTTTTTCGGGTAAAGAGGAATATTACAAGCGCAGTGCCGGCGGCAAGGGGGAAAAAGAGCCCCTCGTTTTTCACGAATATGGCTATGCCGAATAATATCCCCGAGAGCACAAGATAAGAGAGGTTATCATCCTTTAAGAACCGCCACAGGGCCACCGTGCCGGAGAGCGCAAAAAAACAGAGCGGCAGGTCAGAGTAGGCGTCCTGTCCGTGGGCCGTGAATATGGGGACGCCGGCCATGAAAAAGACAGTAATAAGGGCGTAAAAGGCCCCGGCCTCTCTCTTTACGGCGTAGTATAGCACGCCAAGGACCCCGATAAAGTAAAGCGCGCCCGGGGCCTTTACATAGACCTCGTGGAACTTGCCCAGCGCAAGGGCTATCCATGTCTGCAGAAGGGGCAGGTGCAGGGGATGGCCGATAAAAAACCTGTAGCCGCGCCCGAAAAAATGCTCATCAGAGGGGTCAAGGAGGAGCCCGGCCCTGTAAAAGAATATCTTTCCCGATATGGCCCAGTTCAGGTAACTGTCAATGGAGAATATGGGGCGGGTAAAGGACTCGTAAAAGACAAAACCCACCTTAAGGGCTATCCACGAGGCCATGATAATTGTGAGATAAAGCCTCCATCCCCGGAGCCCCGGCCCCTGCGCTTTGGGCAGGCCCTGGGCCTTCGCCCCCCCACGGGAGAGGACGAAAAAAAGGACCGTAAAGACAAGAAGGGGCAGCCCCACCGAGGCGCGGCTAAAGGGGACCCTCGCGAGGCCGAGGATAAACATGGCAAAGGCCGTAAAGCCAAGACCCGCGCCAATGCCGAAAAAGAGGGCCTCGCCCCTCCCCATACCGGTGTCGGAGCGCAAAAGCCAGCGGACAAAAAAGGCGCCGCCCGCAACGGGCAGGGTCATGGATATGATGAGATAGATAATGTCCATGGTCTTATTTAATCACCTCGTAGATGGCCGCGTTACCTGCAAATTCAGCAAAGAGCCTTGCCCTCGGGACTATTAGCTTTCCCTTGCCGTCATAGAGCGCGCCTGAGTAAGGGTCGAGACGAAGGACCTCGGCGTATGACCAGAGAAAGTCGGCATCCCGCGGTGAATCCTCAAGGGGCAGCAGGTAATACCTCGCTATTGCCGCAAGGGGCGTATTTTCAGCGACGGTAGCCGGGCGTATACCCCTGCCCAAAGGCACGGACTCCTTCACGAAATCGATAAAATCAAAGAAACTATCAAGGTCTTTCTGATTTACCAGACGTATCCTCTTCTCCACGTCCACCTGTGAGAGGGTATTCACATCGTCGCGGAATATGCTCATCCAGTTATAGTCCATCCTCAGGGTGAAGAGTACGCCGCCCGAGAGGAATAGGGCAATCAGGACACTTGACGCCTTAGGAGAGGAGAGGCCATGCCCCCTGACCCTGTAAACAATAAGGACCGTGATAAAGGCCAGGCCGATGAGGATGTATAGCATGGAGATAAAACCAACTCCCCCTGCCTCCGGGGTAGTCACGGCCCCCACGGTCGTGCCGGTGATAAAGTCTGGCGTCCAGAACTCCCCCCAGTATAATGCGGCAAGCCCCATGGTGCCGGGTTCATAGAAGCGCAGGCCGTCAAGGCGCACCGCTATTTTCTCTGTGCTGTAAAAATCTATGACAAAATCATTTATATAGGTTTGCCCGCCGCCTCCGTGCTTTCCGAGATAGACACGCAGGACCGTATCTTCATTATTGCCGTCAATAACCTTCACCCTCACGGTCTTGAAGGCCTGCCAGCCATCTGCGGCCTTTACGCGGACATTGATGATAAGGCTTTTAGGGGACCTGAAGCGCAGCTCCATGACCACACGTCCGGCGGGGGTCCTGAAATCATTGGGAGGGCCTATCCTTATATTGTTATTGCCTTTCAGCAATAGGCCGCCCCCGGTGAAACGCGCCTCCTCGACGTGCTCAAAACGCCACCCTGAGATGTCCCCCCTATTATGGAAGACAAAGTCGGCGCCGGAGCCCCACGCCGCGCGGGGCAGTAACGGGAAGAGGAGCATTAAGATGAAAAGGCATGATATGGGTCGCGCTAATTTCATTTTTTTTATTGAGGTATGTCCATGGGAGAGGTTTTAAAGGGCAACGCGGGGGCAAGGCGCGGCAGACAACGGCCCCTCAGATAGACGTGCAGGTCCCTTAACACGGAGTAGAGAGAATCAAGTGCCATCGGTATCAAGGGTCTCCAGCCTTGCCGGCGCGTATAATCTGCCGCCAAAGAGCATCTTATGCCATTTAAGCGCGGAGTCCGCCACGGCCACTACGGCAAGAAGGGCCATGAGCCCCACGAGCGCGGCGTCGAGCCTGTACGTAAATCCCGCTTCCGGGATGCTCGCGCCACGCTCCGCGAAAATCCAGACAAGGTCCCACGAGGCCGTAATTGTAATTACAAACATGAATAACATGGGGATAAGGGTAACCCAGATATAGCGCACCCTGTCCATCTTGATAAGTATGGTGGTGCCCACGGAAAGCGCGAGGACGGCGAGGAGCTGGTTGGCCACGCCGAACATGGGCCATATGGTAGAGATGCTCCCCGTGGTTATGAGCAGCGCCCAGGAAAAGACGACAAGGGCGCTTGAGAGGATAACGCCCGGCGTCCAGTTGAAAACCCCCAGGGGCGGGTATATGCGGCCACCAAACTCCTGCACGATGTAGCGCGCCACCCTTGTGCCCGTATCCACGGTGGTAAGTATGAAGAGGGCCTCGAACATGAGGGCGAAGTTATACCAGTAGGGCATGAGCCCCTTCATGCCGGGCAGGGCCGAGAATATATAGGCCATGCCGACGGCGAGGGATACGGCCCCGCCGGGCCTTCCGGCCACGTTCACCCCCACAAGGCCCGATAGCTCCGCTATGCGCGATGGGGCGAAACCCAGGGCCGAGAGGGCATTGGCCCCGAGATGCGAGTTTATGGCAAAATAATCACCGGGAATAAGCACCGTGGCGGCAATTACTGCCATTACTGCCACAAAACCCTCGGCAAGCATGGCGCCGAAACCGATAACACGCACATCAGACTCTCTCTTAATCATCTTCGGCGTAGTGCCCGAGGCCACAAGGGCGTGAAAGCCTGATATGGCGCCGCAGGCAATGGTTATGAACATGAATGGGAATACGCTCCCCGGTATTACCGGGCCGCCGCCTGCCGTAAAGCGTGTTACGGCGGGCATATGAATCACAGGGGCCATGAATATCACACCAAAGGCAAGGAGCAGTATGGTGCCAACCTTCATATATGTGGAGAGATAATCCCTGGGGCAGAGGAGCAGCCAGACGGGCAGGACCGAGGCCACGAAACCGTAACAGGCGAGGATGATAACAAGGGTATTTCTGTCAAGGCTGAAGAGGGGCTCGAGCATACTGCCGTGCACATAGGCCCCGCCGACGACGGCGGCTACAAGGAGGGCAACGCCCATCAGGGTCATCTCAAAGATACGGCCCGGCCTGATTTTGTAGAGGTAGAGGCCCATGAAAAAGGCGATGGGGATACTCGTAAAGATGGTAAAGGTTCCCCATGGGCTATGGTACAGGGCATTCACAACGGCAAGGCCGAGGCCCGCAAGGGCCACGATGATGATGAAGAGTATGGCAAGGGCCGCCGAGAGACCGGCCACGGGCCCCACCTCTTTTCGAGCCATCTCGGCAAGTGAACAGCCGTCGCGCCTCACCGAGGCGAGCAGTATCACCATGTCGTGAACGGCCCCGCCAAAGGCGGCGCCTATGAGTATCCAGAGAAAGCCCGGCAGATAACCGAACTGAGCGGCCAGGACGGGACCTATAAGGGGCCCGGCCCCGGCTATGGCGGCAAAATGATGCCCAAAGAGCACAAGACGGTTCGTGGGGTGATAGTCCTTGCCATCCTCATGGGCGAAGGCGGGGGTCTTGTTCCTGTCGTTGAGGCTTAATACCTTTCCCGAGAGAAAGGCGCCGTAGAGCCTGTAAATAAGGACAAAAAAACAGCCCGCCGCCGTAACGAGCCACAGGGCGTTCACCGGCTCGCCGGGACGGACAAGCCTTGTCACCACGGCGAATGAGATGGCGAAGACGATGCTTAAGGCTATGGTAACGATTGCGGAGAGAGTTTTTTTCATGGGCCCCGTGGTCTTATTGTCTTTAATTTTTTATTTTAAGACATAAGAAGGCGGTCTGTCAACCACAAGGCAGGGGCAACTTTGCCTGCGCCGGCAAAAAAAAGGGGGGCTTTGCGGGACATAATTATGAAGTGAAACTACCGGACCGGAATTACCGCGACGCCGTTTATCCCTGCGGCCCAATGGGCGGCAACTACGGCAGGAAGACGCTAAAAAACATCTTGGGCCCGGAACGGAAACAATGGCAAAGACGGATGACAGGCAGACCTTCGGGCCGGGGGCTATTTACTCATGGATTCAAAGAATTCCTTGTTGCTTGCCGTGTTCCTTATCTTGTTGAGGAGAAACTCCATGCTGTCAATGGGGTTAAGGGGCTGGAGGACCTTTCTGAGTATCCATATCCTGTTAAGCTCTTCCTTGGTAAGGAGGAGGTCTTCTTTTCTGGTGCCCGATTTATTAAGGTCAATGGCCGGGAAAATTCTTCTTTCGGCGAGTTTTCTGTCAAGGACTATCTCCATGTTGCCCGTGCCCTTGAACTCCTCGAAGATGACCTCGTCCATGCGCGAGCCCGTGTCCACAAGGGCCGTGGCTATGATGGTGAGGCTTCCGCCCTCTTCTATATTTCTCGCGGCCCCGAAGAACCTCTTTGGCTTATGGAGGGCGTTTGAGTCAACACCGCCGGAGAGGACCTTGCCGCTGGGCGGTACAACGGTATTATAGGCGCGCGCAAGGCGCGTAATGGAATCAAGCAGTATGACCACGTCCTTCTGGTGTTCCACAAGCCTCTTGGCCTTTTCTATGACCATCTCCGAGACCTGCACGTGACGCTGGGCCGGCTCGTCAAAGGTACTGCTTATGACCTCGCCCACTACGGAGCGCTCCATGTCCGTCACCTCCTCGGGCCGCTCATCTATAAGGAGGACAAGGAGGACCACGTCGGGGTGGTTGGCGGTAATGGAGTTGGCAATCTTCTGAAGGAGCATGGTCTTGCCTGCCCTCGGCGGCGATACGACAAGGGCCCTCTGGCCCTTTCCAAGGGGGGTGAACATGTCCATAATCCGCATGGATAGGTTGGGGTTGGAAATTGTCTCAAGATGAAGTTTTTCTTCGGGATATAGAGGGGTAAGGTTGTCAAAGAGTATCTTTTCCCTGGCTATCTCAGGGTCTTCGTAGTTGACCTTTTCTACTTTGAGAAGGGCAAAATATCTCTCGCCCTCTTTGGGGGGCCGTATCTGCCCTGAGACAATATCGCCTGTCCGCAGATTGAACCTTCTTATCTGAGAAGGCGATACGTATATGTCGTCCGGACCGGGAAGGTAATTATAATCCGGGGCCCGCAAAAAGCCGAACCCATCGGGCAGGGTCTCAAGCACGCCTTCGCCGAAGATTAGCCCGTTTTTCTCGGACTGATTCTGTAAAAGGGCGAATATGAGGTCCTGCTTTCTCATGCTTGAGGCGCCCTCTATATGATACTTCCTGGCGAGGGTGGTAAGCTCGTTAATCTTTTTTTCCTTGAGATCTCGTAAATTCATGAAAAGCTCCTGTGAAGAAGATGGCATAGAAACAAATACGCAGAGCGCGCAAAGGGGCACGCGTAATAGCCTCTGAAGCGATTTTTTATGTGAGTGGTGTCTTTAAGACTTAAATCCTCTGGGTTTATTAACCGGATTGAAAACAGGGCATGTGTACAAATGTTGGTGGAACTGGTTGAAAGGTATTTTGAGATTAGCACGGTTGAAATACCTTGTCAACTATTTTCTAATGTAAGCCTCTCATAGACGATTCGCACATCCCTTAAAGTATCTTCCGGAGCGCCGTTGTTATCTATGAGGTAATGGGCGTGGCTTTTTTTTTCATCAAGGGGCATCTGTGAGCGGATCCGCTGGAGCGCGCGGGCCTCATCAAGGCCGTCCCTTTTCATAAGCCTCTTTACCTGCACGTCCTCGTCCGTAAAGACCACTATAATCTTATCCACATCACTTTCGAGCCCCGACTCAAAGAGAAGAGGCGCGTCAAGGGCCAATACACCTGCCTGCCCCGCTGCCCTGAATTCGGCTATACGTTCTTTTATGTTCTTTATAATAGCCGGGTGCGTAATGGCCGTAAGCTCGGCAAGGCGGTCGTAATCGGAAAAGACTATCCTGCCGAGGGCCTTTCTGTCGATAGTCCCGTCACCCATCACGATGGACTTGCCAAAGGTCTGCACCGTGGCCGTAAATTCGGGCCGTCCCGGGGTGAGGACCTCTCTTGCGATAATATCGGCGTCAATGACAACTGCGCCAAGGCGCCTGAACTCTCCCGCCACAAGGCTCTTGCCTGTTGCCGGTCCTCCCGTTATGCCCACTACCATGCTCTTGTCCATATACCTAAACCCTGAGAGTGACGGCTCTCTTATTACTACACAAGGGTTTCCCCGCCCTCGCCGCCCGCTCATAAGGCCCCTCACCTCATCATGATAAAACTCAGCTGCCTGCCCGTAGCGCCGTCTCTCCTGTAAGAGTAAAACCCGGCCCTGTCGCATGATGTGCATGGGCCGGGACGGCTTATATGTCCGGCCTCAAGACCGCAGGCAATAAGCTCATCAAAGACAGCCCTGCCAAGGTCAAGGCGTATGCGCTTATCTTGCCTGAAATAAGGCGCTGTCTCACGCCCGCTCTCGCTGAACCTCTCAATAATATCCGCTGAGACCTCGTAGCAGCAGGGGCCGATATGGGGACCTATGGCGGCGAGTATATCACCTGAGCGCGAGCCGAACTCACGGCTCATGGCAGATATGGTCTGCCTCAGTACCCCGGCCACAAAACCCCGCCACCCTGCATGGGCCGCGGCTATGGTCCCGCCCTTCTCATCAAAAAAAAGCACGGGCACGCAGTCCGCCGTAAGTATGCCTATGGGCAGCCCTCTTTTCGCGGTAATGATGGCATCGCCCTCGGGCCTGCCGCCCGCGGGGTCCGGCTTCCTGTCCATAACCACAACGTGATTGCCGTGGACCTGCGCTACCGTAGCGACTCCCGCGGGAGGCAGGCCGAAGACACGTCCGAGGCGCCCCATATTGGCCCTGATGTTAGAGACTTCGTCGTCACCGCCGAAGTTAAGGGCATTAAAGGGAGGCGGGCTGACCCCGCCCACTTTTGTCATGAAGGCGTGTTCAAGGCCGGGCCTGCCGATAAGGACAGGGGCCCGTAAAAAACTCAGGCCGTCCTTCTCACAGGACTCAAGGGCCAGGGAGTTGGATTGTCTCAAAGCTCTCATCAAGGGCCTCTATAATTTCGCTCATATCCTCCGGAGGGGGTGCGCTGAACTCCATGAACCGTCTGCTCACCGGATGCGTAAAGCCAAGATACCTTGCGTGCAGACACTGGCGGGCCGCCTTTTTAAGTAAATTCGCCGCATGGGGCGGCAAGTTCACGGGCGTGTCCCTCGCCCCATCCCATCCGTATAATCTGTCTCCCACCACGGGCCTGCCCATGGAGGCCAGATGCACCCTTATCTGGTGCGTCCTTCCCGTCTCGGGCATGAGCTCAAGGAGGGTAATCGCCCCGTAGCGTCTTAATACGCGGTAGCGGGTGATGGCCTTTCTCTTTTTTCTCGCCCTCGTGGATATCTTCTTTCTGTCCGCCGGGCTCCTGCCAAGTGGTTTTTCAATCCGCCCCTCGTCTTCCCTCATGGGACCCCGCACAAGGGCCATGTATTTTCTAACCGTGGAGTGAACCTTGAACTGCTCCGAGAGCTCCCTGTGGCTGATGTTGTTCTTTGCCACCACCATGACGCCCGATGTATCCATATCAAGGCGGTGCACGATGCCGGGACGGAGCGGCCCGCCGTAGGTAGAGAGCGAGGCGGTGTGATTAAGCAGGGCGTTCACAAGGGTTCCGGAGCTTCTGCCCGCGCCGGGATGAACGGCGAGTCCGGCCTGTTTGTTGATGACTATGATATCGTCGTCTTCAAAGAGTATATCAAGAGGTATATCCTCAGGGATTAACAAAGAGGGCTCCCGGGCCGGAAGAGTAATCTCCAGATTGTCCCGAAGGCGCAACCTGCACGAGGGCTTTACTCTTTTGTGGTTCACCAGCACAAGGCCGCCTGTTATGGACTTCTGTATGGCCGACCTCGTGACCTCATTGAGGCATTCGCAGAGAAAGACGTCCAGCCTCTCGCCATGGACAAGGCTTGAGAGGGTCACCGTCGGCGCCAAATCCTTCTCATAACCGCCGGACTCCGTCTCAAGTGTGCTGGCGGCCTCTGGTGGGGGTATTTTGAGCCTCTCTCTTTTGGTATTCATAGGCAATAGGGATGGGGGAGATTAAGAGGCGGTATGGTATGGCAAGGCCGCGGAGGTCTCACGGTGCGCCCGATTTTTCCCTGAGTATCTCGTCCACGAGAACATCTCTGCCCTTCTCGGCGTTGGCCCTTACGAGGGTTTCCACAAGCGCGGCGTCGGAATTTTTAAAGGCCTTTATAATCTCCCAATGCTGGCTTACCGAATCCTTCATCCGCCCCGGAAGGCTCAGGGCCGTAACCCTGAAACGCTCGAACTGCTGCACAAGGCTG
>CAZMKZ010000051.1:0-14527 GCA_964567185.1 uncultured Thermodesulfobacteriota bacterium | reverse complement strand
TCCAGGACCTCTACGTTTGTTATACTCATCGCCTGAAGCCTGTGGTGCACAAGGTCCGAGAGTGTCGTCTTGCCCGCTCCCGATAGCCCTGTGAACCAGATTGTAAAACCCCTCTCTAACATTTTAGACCTCCCAGAATTTTTCATCTCTTATCTCTGCCCGTACTGCGTCTCATAATACTTCATATACTCGCCGGAGATGATGGCCTCCCACCACGGGCGGTTTTTCACATACCAGCGCACGGTCTTTTCCATGCCGTGAGCAAAGTCCGTTGTGGCCTGCCAGCCAAGCTCGTGTTCTATCCTCTCGCTATCAATGGCATAGCGCCTGTCGTGGCCGGGGCGGTCCGTAACAAAGGTGATGAGATCCGCGCGAGTCCCGTCAAAGGGATACATTGAGGCGAGCTCTTCGTCTTCGGCGGTCATCCTGTCCACTATTTGGCAGACAAGATTCACGATGTCCAGGTTCTTCTGCTCATTTCTGCCGCCGATGTTATATACCTCGCCCACACGGCCCCTGTTCAAGACCATTTCAATGGCCGAGCAGTGGTCCGAGACATATATCCAGTCCCGCACGTTTTGCCCATCGCCGTAGACGGGCAGTTTTTTCCCCTTCAGGGCGTTTATTATCATAAGGGGTATGAGTTTTTCAGGAAACTGGTATGGGCCGTAATTATTTGAGCAGTTAGTGGTGATAACGGGCAGTCCGTATGTATGGTAATAGGAGCGTACAAGGTGGTCCGAGCCCGCCTTGCTCGCAGAATAGGGCGAGTTGGGCTGATAGGGCGTAGTTTCCGTAAAATACCCCGTCTCGCCAAGGGAGCCGTAGACCTCGTCTGTTGAGACGTGGACAAAACGCTTGCCTTCCACCGCTGCTCCGCTGCCGGAGAGCCAGTGTTTTTTCGCCGCCTCAAGCAGGGTGAAGGTGCCCATGATATTGGTCTCAAGAAAGACCCTTGGCCCCAGTATGGAGCGGTCCACGTGCGATTCGGCGGCAAAGTTCACCACCGCATCAAAGCCTTTCTCAATAAAAAGCCTCTCCACGAGCTCCGCGTCCTCGATGCCGCCTTTTACAAAGGTGAAGTTGTTGTCTTTTTCAAGGCCCGTAAGGTTCTTGAGGTTTCCGGCATAGGTGAGCTTGTCAAGGACGGTCACCGAGACACCTGCATGCCCCTTGAAGAGACGGCGTACGAAGTTACTCCCTATGAAACCCGCGCCCCCTGTGACGAGTATATTCTCAGCCATTTTTTTTAGCCCCTTTAGTTAAAAAATCCTTAAGCATAGCCCTAAGAGATGTACGCCAGAGAGGTATGCTCAGGTTAAGTGTTTTCTTTATCTTTAAGGTTCCAAGCACAGAATAGGCAGGGCGTGCCGCTGGCGTGGGGTAGGCCGTTGTGGGTATGGGTTCGATGTTCTTGCACCTTAGTTCCATCCCCAGCCCCCTTGCCTCTTCAACTATGGCCAGCGCAAAGTCAAACCAGCTTGCAACGCCTACGTTAGAGTAATGGTAAAGTCCAAAGGGCGCGCAACCCCCTCTTATAGCTTCTGTCGTCTTCGTTATTACGGCCGCAAGGTCCATTGTCCATGTAGGCGAGCCTACTTGGTCGTTGACTACCTTCAGAACCTCTCTATCCTCGGCAAGCCTCAGGATAGTTTTTACAAAATTATTGCCGTGTACGCCGTAGAGCCAGGACGTTCTTATAATGATATGCTCCGGGCAGGTCTCCCTTATGGCCTCTTCACCGGCGAGTTTGCTCTTTCCGTAGACGCCCAGGGGATTGGTCTTGTCTTCCTCTTTATAAGGGTCGGTTTTTTTTCCGTCAAAGACAAAATCCGTTGATATATGAATAAGAGTAGCGCCCGTTGCCTTACTTGCCAGGGCCAGGTTCCGGGCGCCCTCGGCGTTGACGGCAAAGGCCCTCTCCCGTTCTTTTTCAGCGAGGTCCACCTTGGTATAGGCCGCGCAGTTTATGATGATACTGGGGGCCTCTTTTTCTATCACAGAGCTGACGGAATCTCTGTCAATGATATCAAGGTCATCTCTGCCGTAGCCCACCGCATTTAGGCCGCCTGCCTTCAGCGCAGAGGCTACGTCCATGCCAAGCTGACCTCTTGCACCCGTAACCAGTATCTTTTCCCTTTTATTCAAGAAGTTTTCTTCTCCTCCTCCATTGCGGCCACCTTAATCAAGGACATATGGCGAGTCCTCAAGCTCCTCATACCTTATCTCATCCACGGGTTGGGACTTACCCTCGCCCATGAAGAGGCGGTTTGGAAAGTTCACCACAAGGCCCTCGGCAGAGCCCACGTTCTTATAGGCATGCACAATGCCGGGAGGCACGATGACTACCTTTGGGTCTTCCTCTCCTGCAAGCTCCACCTGTCGTATCCCGCAGGTGGCAGAATCTTTTCTACGGTCCCAGAGATATACCTTGAAGGTCGATGGTCCGGCGAAACAAAAATAATCCGTCTGGTCCATGTGCTCGTGGGGGCCGCGCGCCACCCCCGGCGCTGTCATGGATATGTAGCTCATGGCGGGCACAATAGCCCCCTCCACCTCATCGGAGCGGAACAACTCCATGAGCCACCCCCTTGCGTCAGAGTACCTTGTAAGGCTACGCACGGTTACTCCCTCAATTATTCCCTCAATCGTACCTTCGCTTGCCATGCTCATAGCCTCTTATACCTCCACCAGTGAATCGTCGCCAACCATGAGCCTCAGGGCCTGGTGTTTATGGCGGCATTTAATAACACGCGCGTCCCGTCCTATGAGGCTGTCCTCAAGGCGGTCCACATGGTCCACCACCGCGCCGGAAAAGATAACGGAGTGCTCGATAATGGACTTTATTATCTTCGAACCCCCTCCTATGCTCGTAAAGGGGCCTATGAAACTATCTTTTACCACAGTGTCCGGCCCTATGACCACGGGTCCGCGGAGCGTGCTGTTTGTCACGCTCGCGCCCTCGCTTATGGTGACACGGCCCGTTATGGTGGAGGCCTCGTCAACCTCCCCCTTCAAGTCCCTGCCGAACCACTCGTCAAGCACAATGGTGTTGGCGGCCAGCAGGTCGTCCTTCTTGCCCGTATCGAGCCACCATGTCTCAAGTATCTCACTGCGCACCGTAGCCCCGGAGCTGATAAGCTCCTGTATGGCGTCCGTAATCTCCAGCTCGCCCCGGGCCGATGGTCTTATCTTTGAGATGGCCTCATGTATGGCCGGTGAGAAGAGGTAGACGCCCACAAGGGCGAGGTTGCTCTTGGGCTCCGCGGGTTTTTCCACCAGCCTCAGTATCTCTCCGCCCGGCCCTACCTCGGCTATGCCGAAAGAGGAGGGGTTTTCAACGGGTTTTAATAGTATGGCCGCCTCGGCCTTGCCGCCGTTGCCTGCCATGAAGGCCTTTGTGAAGTCCGTTATGCCCGAGCCGATGAGGTTATCGCCAAGGTACATGACAAAGGGATTGTCTCCCAGAAACTCCTGCGCCGTAATCACGGCATGTGCAAGGCCCTTTGGCTCGGCCTGCAGGATGTACTTTATGCTCACACCCCATCTTTCTCCGTTGCCAACGGTCTCCTCTATCTCGGCGCCTGTCTCCGGGGATATTATCATCCCTACCTCTTTTATCCCGGCCCGCGAGATGTTGTCGAGTATGTAGAAGAGTATGGGCCTGTTTGCTATGGGGACAAGCTGTTTCGCCCCTGTATAGGTGAGCGGCCTGAGGCGCGTGCCCCTGCCGCCGCTCAGGATAAGGGCCTTCATCGGAGCGCCCCCGGTAGTCTCATTGCATTGGCCCTGTTCTTTCGTCACAGAGAACCCCCTTCTCTTATGGTCCGCTTTTTTTTCTTAACCCTCACCATGTCTCTCTCCCAAAACAACTCCATCTGTCCTGTTCAGCCCTCTTGCCGGCCCCCTGTGGAATACTATCTCTACCCCACGCCCCCTCTGCGGTCACTCAAGCCTTTTCAGCCAGTCCCCGCCGCTTATGTCCAATATGCGCCCATTTTTTACACCGGCGTGCCTTAGCCTTTCTTTCATGGCGTTGCCGCTGCGAAAGCTGGTTATAACCACAACATCATACTCAAGGCTCGATATATCCTCAATGGCCTTGATGGGAAAAGAGAAAAAACTCCCGCTTCTTTTTTCGTCAATAACCCCGGCAAGGGTGAGGTTGCGCTCCATGAGCGAGAGATAGGCTATCTCGGCCGTCTCGTCTACCCCGCAAAAGACAATTTTTTTGCTCCCAGTGCCCTCAAGGGACTCGAAGAGTCTCTGAAAATCCTTCCTTGCAACCTTGTAAAGGTTGGTAAAGTTATGAAGATGCCTGTATGTAAGACGGGTCTTCTCCGCGAGCCCACGAGGCGTGAGGTAGTAGCTGTAACGCTTCCTCGGTATGGTAGATACGGTGATGTATCCACGAGAGACAAGGTTTTTAAGGTATGAGTTTACAAGCCCCAGCGCGAGCCCCAGTTTTTTGCTAAGTTCCCGCTGTGTGAGGCGCTCGTCCCGTGATATTTCGTCCAGTAGAAGCAGGGACCTGTACTCGTTATTGTCTGAGTTTTTATTGTTCACAACATGAACATAACATCTGTTTATGCCTGCTGTCAAGCATTGTGTTCAAAAAGTGAACATGGGTGCGCTCATGGGTGCGCGCCGCGCCTGCGCCTCTTCTGATATCTTTCCACAGCCCTTATGTGTTCCTTATAAGTCTTTGAAAAATAATGGGTTCCATCGTTCTTTGATACAAAATAAAGGTATTTTGTATCTGCCGGAGTGATGGCCGCCCTTATGGCCTCTTTTCCGGGGTTGGCTATCGGGCCGGGGGGCAGGCCGTAATGAAGGTATGTATTGTATGGAGACCTAATCTTGAGGTCCTTCTTCCTGATGTTGCCGTCAAAGGCCCTGATGGCGTATATGACCGTGGGGTCGCTCTGAAGTTTTATGCCCTTGCTAAGCCTGTTGTGAAAGACCGATGATATGAGGGCCCTCTCCGAGGGGTCGCTCGTCTCCTTCTCTATTATTGAGGCAAGGGTTACCACATCGGCGAGGGCCATGCCCCTGCGCTTTGCGAGCCTCGAAAACTCTCCCCTGTATACGGCCTTGAACCGCCGCGCCATCACTTCGATTATCTCGGTGGCGCTCATGCCCTTTCTCAGGCGGTAGGTATCGGGAAAGAGATACCCCTCAAGGGTCTTGCCGGGCAGGCCAAGCTCCTTTACAAGGTTATGGTCCCCTGCGCGGGCCATGAACTCCGAGCTATCGGCAAGGCCCCTGCTCTCAAGCAGAGAGGCTATCTGCCTTATGGTGTAACCCTCTGGCACGGTTATGGTGTATTTTTTTACCTCGCCGCGCTTGAGCATATCTATAATGAATACCGGGCTCATTGAGGGGCTGAACTCGTACTCTCCTGCCTTTGTATCTCTCTCGGCCCCCTTGAGCCAGGCAACAAACAAGAATCCATTCTTCGAGCCTATGATGCCCTTTGCCTTGAGCCTTTCAGCCACAAGACGTAAAGGCGCGCCGCGGCTCACGGTGACCGTCTTAAGGCCCCTGTCCCTGCCGGCGGGACCGTAAAAGGTGATATAGATATGGGTGAGAAGAAGGGTTGCGATAATCGCCGAGGCGAAAACAATGGTCTCAAGACGACTCTGCATGAAAAAACCTTTTATTAAGAAAACGGCCCTCTATGAACGCCGCCTGCTATCAAGAAAACCCTGTAATATATAGGCGGCCGCGGTCTTGTCCACTACCTCTTTCCGTTTGGACCTTGATACATCCGCCTCTATTAGCACACGGGTGACGGCTACTGTGGAAAACCTCTCGTCCCAGCGGTGAACCTTTTGCCCCGTGGCCTTTTCCAGCGCCACGGCAAAGCGTTCGGCCTCCCTGGCCCTGGCACCGGCCGTTCCGTCAAGGTTCAGGGGCATGCCCACCACTATCTCCCCCACACCATACTCATCAATAATATCCTTTATAACCGAGATAAGCCCGGCCCTCTTAGAGGCCTTTATGGTCCGAAGCGGCGTTGCCACAAGACCCAGCTCATCGCTTATGGCAACCCCTGTCCTCCTCTTTCCAATATCAAGACCAAGTATCCTCATCAACTCAATATACCTTCACCACTACGCGCCTTCAAGCAATTCTTGACTTTAAAGGGTTCTTAATATATCATCACTTTCATCTCCCCGGGGGTAAAACCCCTTCGTGGAAGCCTCAAAAAAACTCGAAAGGGGCGGTTAACGAAAGGGGCGGTTAACTCAGTGGTAGAGTGCCACCTTCACACGGTGGAAGCCGCAGGTTCGAACCCTGCACCGCCCACCAAAAATACAGACCACCTTCTCCCTCCCCTCCCCATTTGTTCAAGACTTTAATGAATAACATCCCTCTCCCCCCGAAGATAAAACATATTGACACATCTCTGTAATAATGGATATAATCACGTTTCACTACATACAGGATAGGCCTTCTTGCCTTCAATACATAACGTATTGATTTATATACTATCATATGCTATTATAGAGGCGACAGGTTAAAGTGCCGTTACTTTTTCACGCTCAGTGCGGATAAAGTCTCAAGTTCAAGTTACCTTTAACCGATTAAAAATATAGGGGCGGGTTTTTCGGGGGCGAGCTATTCGGGGGCGGGTTATTCAGGGGCGGGCTATTTAGAGGAGCGTGTAACGGGCGGGTGTAATGGGGCGGGTTACGCGGCGGCAATGTGGGGAGGGCTTTCATTGCGGGGGGTAAAGGGGCGAATTTATAGGGGGCCTGCGTAACAGGGGGCGATGTAATGTGGGTCGGCGTTTATTGGGGCCGGTCTAAAAAGGGGGCGGCGTAAGCAGCGGCCTGGCAATAAGGGGCGAAAGGGGCGGATAGCAATAAGGCGCGAATGTAGCATCAAGGGCGGAGTCCCGGCGGTTCTGCCCATATTATAATATTAAGGAGGCCCAAAAATGGGCGTGAATTATCTCGATACAATCGAAAGGATGAGATGGGCGGGAAAGCTCAAAAACGATTCCGCCGTTGCCAGGGTTCTTGGCGTTACCCCTCAGGCACTCTCAAATTACAAAAAAAGGGGCGAGATGCCAACGGACCTCGTTCTGAGATTCGCCGAAATCCACTCACTCTCCGTTGACTGGCTTATCTCGGGAAAGGGCGATATGTACAGGTTCGGCACCGGACCCGAGGGCTATCTCATGGCCGCGGAAGAGGCCCTGGCCTATGGCGGGGAGTTTTCGCAGAAGGGATGTTCTTTTTTCGGTACACTTGATCCCGATGAGATAATCCTTATAGGAAAACTCCTTAAAATACTTCGCTCCACAGATAAAAACATCTCCTCCGCGCTCAAATGCACCCTTAATGCCTTTTGTCAGAGGGTGGCTGAGGAGGATAACGAGGCGCAACAGTGTGCGGAACACGAGGTCAGCCTGACAGGGACAGGCAGAGGGGCAGAGAGGACATAAAAGGGGGCCGGTGACCGCATGGCACAGGGGCGCAGGGGCAAGAGGGGACGCATACAGAGGACTTCATTAAGGGGCAAGGGGCGGGAAGCGGAACCAGGGGGATAGGATTAGGATGCTGAGATGATAAGGGACCTGGCCGAAAGGCAAGGGTCCCTTTTTTCGTGGCAGGGCTCTTACCGCTTCCATAAGCGAACCCGGGCTATGCCCCTTCTGTACAGAGCACGCCTTGCCCTTGCCCTCAGTCCCTCCGCGGAGTCTTCAGGGGGCCTTGCCTTCACAGATAATCCGCCCCCGCCCACCCCGGGCCAATCCCTTCACTTATTGACCAATCTCTTGCTATATGGTATTTTTTACCCTTATCGCAGTACAAATTTTTTCTACCCTCAACGCCTTGGAAGAATGACAGGTCTCCAGTACACTATACTCCATCCGTGGCTACGGCTTGGGTCTGAGCGCCCTGCCTTTTCCGGCCTCGATTGCCGTGAAGAGCTCTTTCTCTCCTCGCCGGACTCCATGACTAAACTGCTCGAAGAGATGTATGGCGTAGAGCTCGAAGTGGCGGCTGTGCTACGGGAGCGAAGGGCCCTGGACAGGCTGAGCGCCGCCTACTTGCAGGCCCCCGAGGGAGCGGAGGCCCTTGTTCGAGGCGTCTGGATAAAGGCCGATACCCGGCCGCTTATCTATGCCTTCTCCCTCATACCCGTTGATAGCGTAGATGAAGGGCTTCTCGCCATACTTGAAGGCGAAGACCTCGAACCCATTGGAAGAACCCTCAACCGCAACAACATCCCCTTTACCAAACAAAACCTGGAGGCAGGGGTGATAAGGTGTGCCTCTGTGGCCGGGGGCCTTGGCCTTGCCGAAGATAATGCCTTCTTTGCCCGCCGTTACGTGCTTACAGGCAAAAAGGCGGGCTTGCTGGCCATAAAGGCCGCCATAACAGAGGTCTTCAGCCCCGAGCTTATCGCCACAGACCGCCTTAAACCCTGATTCTGTCCCTTGTTTCGGAGACCTTGATGAGCGCCATCACGGGAGTAAAAAAATTCCACGCCTATACAGAGCTTATAAGGCTCCCCCGGCAGTACGGCACGCTCCTTGTCCTCTGGCCCACGCTCTGGTCTCTATTTCTGGCATCAAAGGGCCTTCCTGAGGCCAGATATCTCATAATATTCATTGTGGGGACCTTTCTTATGCGAAGCGCGGGCTGTGTGATTAACGATATCGCCGACAGAAAGTTCGACCCCCTCGTGGAAAGAACCCGCATGAGGCCCCTTGCCGTGGGCACGCTCAACGTCAGAGAGGCCCTCGCGGCCTTCATCGTCCTCGCCTCGCTCGCCTTTATCCTCGTCCTCTTCCTCAACCGTCTGACCATCGCCCTTTCCTTTGTGGGCCTCGCCCTCGCCGTAGTCTATCCCTTTGTTAAAAGGGTAAGCCATCTGCCGCAGACCGTGCTTGGCATGGCCTTTGGATGGGGCGCGGTCATGGCATGGTCCGCCGTCAATAACACCATATCAAGCGCGGCCCTGCTTATATTTATCGCCAATATATTCTGGTCCATGGCCTATGATACAATATACGCGCTAATGGATATTAAAGATGACAAGAGGATAGGGGTGAAGTCCACGGCCATCCTCTTCGGCGCCCGTGTCTATACTGCCCTTTACTGCCTGTATTTGGCCTTTGCCATTGTTATGATTGGTGTTGGAGCGCTTCTTGGCCGTGGTATTTACTATTACCTTGGAATTATTATGGCCGTAGCGGTTTTTTTGATTTTTGTTAGAATGGTTAAAAAAAATCCTGTACCTGCCTCTGCATTCAAGGCCTTTTTGGCAAACGCCGCGGTGGGCGGGTTTATTCTCGGGTTCATAGTAATGGACCTTATCGGGGCGTGAGCACGACCTTACGTAAGGAAGAAGGATGGCGGGCAGTGCCCGTCTTGAGTTTTCATGGGTTGAGCACAGCCAAACCCATCATACAAATATGCACCCGGAGAGGTATTTATGGCCGTATATAGCGATATGAGAGAGTTTCTTGAGTTGCTGGAAAAAAAGGGCCTCCTGAAGAGGGTCGGCCTTGAGGTGGACCCCGAGCTTGAGGTAGCCGAAATCATGGAACGCCTTGTGCAAAAAGGCGGGCCTGCCGTTATTTTCGAGAAGGTAAAGGGCTCGGAGATGCCTATCGTGGCCAACCTCTACGGCACGCGCGAGAGGGTGGCCCTCGGGCTCGGGGTAGGGGAAGACGAGTTTATAAAGATAGGCGAGTTCATCGCGCTTTTGCAAAAGCCCACCCCCCCTGATGGGCTCTGGGACGCCGTTAAGAAGATACCCTTTTTCGGAAAGGCCCTTACCCTTGGGCCAAAAACCGTCTCAAAGGCCCCATGTCAGGAGGTGGTGCTCAAGGGCGCAGAGGCCACCCTTGCCGGTATCCCCATCATAAAGTGCTGGCCCAAGGACGCCGCCCCGCTTGTCACCTGGCCCCTTGTGGTGACGGGACCGCCTTCGGGCAACGCCCCCATGAACGTGGGTATTTACAGGATGCAGGTCCTTGATGAGAGGCGCCTCATCATGCGCTGGCTCCGACACAGGGGCGGGGCGAGGCACCTTGACATATGGAAAAAACACGCTAAACCCATGCCCGTGGCAATAGCCATCGGGTGCGAGCCCGCAACCACAGTAGCCGCTGTTACTCCTGTACCTGAAAATATAGGAGAGTTCCACTTTGCAGGGGTGTTGCGGAAAAAGGCCATTGAGCTTGTGGAGTGCAAGACCATCCCGCTGAAGGTCCCGGCAAGCTCAGAGATAGTCCTTGAGGGGGAGATCCGCCATGGCGAGACGGCACTTGAGGGCCCCTTTGCCGACCATACGGGGTATTATAACAGCGTCGAGGAGTTCCCTGTCTTTCATCTGAAGGCCGTCACCATGCGGCGAAAGCCAATGTATCTCACCACCATCACGGGCAGGCCCCCAAAGGAAGACGCTGTCATAGGCACCGTGCTTAACGACATATACCTGCCCACCTTGCGCGCGCAGTTCCCGGAGATTAAAGACTTCTCCCTGCCCATGGAGGCCGTCTCTTACCGTATTGCCGTTGTCTCCATAAAAAAGCAGTACCCCGGCCACGCAAAGCGCATCATGATGGGGCTATGGGGCGTATTGAAGCAGTTCATGTATGTTAAATATATTTTTGTAGTTGACGAGGATATAGACGTGCATAAATGGGAGGACGTTATCTGGGCCATCTCAACGCGCGTTGACCCGGGCCGTGATACGATTATCATAGAGAACACCCCTATTGATTATCTCGATTTTTCCTCGCCCGTTGAGTGCCTTGGCAGTAAGCTGGGCATAGACGCCACCAATAAACAACCCCCCGAGGTCACACGGGCCTGGGGCGAGAAGGTGGAGATGGACAGGGCGGTAGTAGACATGGTGGATAGAAAATGGAAGGATTACGGCATAGAGTAATGGCCTCTAAGGCCGGGGCCGGTAAGCGGAAAGGGAAGTGAGAAGATGACAACAGAATCGGATAAGTTTGAGCCCTTTGACGATGAGTGGTGGAACCCCAGGGGCAAGCTCTTTACTTTGCATAAGATAAATCCCCTGCGGTTCGATTATTTTTCCGGCCACACAGGAGATGTAAATGGAAAGCGTGTCCTTGATATTGGCTGCGGCGGCGGGCTCCTTTCCGAGAGTTTCGCAAGGGCCGGGGCAGTGGTAACGGGCATAGACCTCTCGGAGCGCTCCATAGCGGCGGCGAAGAGGCACAGCGAAACCGGCGGGCTCGACATTGACTACCGTGTCTGCTCCATTGAGGAACTACGGAAGGAAAGGCCCAAAAAATTTCAGATTATCACCTGCTCCGAGGTCCTTGAGCACGTGCCGGATTTACAGGTTTTTTTATCGGACGCCACAAGCCTGCTTGCAAAGCACGGGTTCTTTTTCTTCAGCACGCTGAACAAGACCCTGAAGGCAAGGCTCTTTGCCGTCTATGCGGCGGAGAATATCCTTGGTATCATCCCCCGCGGCGCCCACGATTATAATAAATTCGTGCGGCCCTCCACCCTTGTGGAGATACTCGACGGCCTCGGCGTAGAGGTGAAGGAGCTAAAGGGCATGAGCCTCAACCCTCTGCGTCTTGAGTTCCGGATATCCGGGGACTTGTCCATCAATTACCTGGGGTACGGGGTGAAGCGGTGAGGAGAGGGCCGTGCCGTGCCTGCTACCATCGCTACATCAATAGAATAGATTTTGCGAGTCAGGCGTTAGGGCAGAGCAGCACAGAGATGAATGGAGGTGAATCATGCAAAATAGAATATTCTTAATCCTATTTTTGCTGCTTCCATCTGTGGCGTTCGCATCGAATGAGTTACTTATTTCCAAGAGTGTATTTGTGCAGATAGCCGCACCTGAGACGTATGAATTTCAGACAAATGTATTTACATATTTTCCGGCCGGTACCAGGTTGTATAAAGGGGACCTGGCGGTAAGCTATAGAGGTTCAATACGCCAGCTGGTATTTTCCGAAAGCGGCATAACTGCGTATATCAAAGAGGGTATGTACTGGGACCAGGATAGTTTACGATATATGCGGCGTGTTGGTGGTGATAAGTGGGTTTTTATTACCCGTCCAAAAGATGTCATTGTATCTATCTCTGATGGAGTGCGGCTTGTCATAGGATTTACTCGAGGAGAAAAATATCCCCTGGTGAAGGAATCAGATGGAGCGTTCATTATAAGGGTTGGAAAAGATAAGGTGCCGGGAGTTAATGCGAGTTTTTATCGCGATATAACTTTGCCAAGAAAAAATGGAACTATGGTAGACCTCTCAAAAACACTGACCCCACAGGAAGCGGCAAGCTTTAAGCTGAGTATCATAGATGGCATTAAGGGCATAAAAAAACCCTGTAATACCAAGACCACCATCGCCTCCAGGCATGGCGGAGAAGCGGGCGCATCGGCAGGCTTTAGCCTGAAGGCATTCTGGCTGGGTCTAAATGCCAGGGGAGAGATTAACGCAACAAATGAGATAAGTCAGATAGAAGAGTTCGATAAAGATACCAATATTGTCCGCAGATACTATACCCGGGAATTCCAATCAGGAGTATATGAAGTAACAGGATATCAGGGGTGTACCGGAAGCCCGGATGTGCGATACATTTATACAAATAAAGACACAGGCGAGATTACGATATCAAGGGCGTGGGCTGAAAAAAAACATCTTATTGTTGATGATTTTACGGGGCTGCCATTAATTACATGTCCACGGCAATATTTCAAGTATTACGATGCGCTTGTGGAGCGGTCTTTGAAGGAAGAGGAGATACCCTTCATTATTTCTAAAACCGCGCACTTCAGCTCTCTGACTTCATCGAGTTGCAGTAATCACGTACCGTAAAAGCCGGGCCTTAAAAAAGAAAAAGTGGTGGGCTGTGCCCACCATAAGAGCCTTTAAGAAGATGAAAAAGCCATGAAGGACGGGTTCTCAATATCAACCCAACTGCATTTTCGGCGCCCATTTGATTTGTTGGGTGTCGTCTCACTCGACCCAATCTATAAGAGGTGGCGAGGGTTTGTGCGTGCCCGGTTAATCGTAACCTCATCTCCCTTATCTATTGTCCATCCGAGAAAGGATTTTAGCGCGGTGTCTCATTGCGGGGGCGTCGATTAAAAGGTAAATAAGATTGGAAAGCACGACAACAGAGAGGAAATAAATACTAAAAAACATTAAAAATTTTATCGGGGAAGGCGAGACAATTGGGTCGAGCCGGCTTAATAATAGCCTTGCCACAGGGAACAGCAGTAGCAGGTGATACAGGTACATGGTATAGCTGAGCTTTGCGACATGCCCAAAAAACCAATGAACAAAGCCCCGGAGATACCTGCTAAAAGAGAAAGAGCCTGTAACCATTAGCAGTATTAAAGTTGAGAAGCCGAAATTCGTAAGTGTAAACTGCCAGCATGTATTAAAGTAGCTGTTGCTGTCATTGCCATATACAATACATACCCCGAGGGCCAACGCAGAGGCGATGAATAATAATGCCCTGAGCGCAGCTGGAATACGCCGCAGGCTGTTATGGTACCGTATAAAGAACCAAGCTGTCAGAACGCCGCTGAGGAGACTGTCAAATCGTGTGTGGAATGGAAAGCGGATTCGCAGATTCCATTCCCAGGCGCTGATGATATCGGGGGGGGGGGGAGTAAAGGGCGAACCTTATGAAGATACCTGTAAGTATGAGTGCGGTAATGACCGCGGCGAACCAGCCCCTTTTGTATCTGATCAAAAAAAACAGCACGAATGGAATCAATATGTAAAACTGCTCCTCTATAGCGAGAGAGAAGTAGAGAGCTCCTTGTATGTGATGTAACGATAGATAGTCCTGTAAATAGAATATGTGGTAGGTGAGGTCTGTTAAAAATTGTTGAGTACCAATGTGTAGACGAGTGACGTTATTGTCCTTATATCCGGCAAAAAAAATGACTGCAACTATGAGGAGCGAAAAGTAGTAGGGTGGAAATATTCTCCAGAAACGCTTTATGTAAAACTTCTTAAAACTAAAGGCCCCTTGCTGAGCCTCCTCGATTATCCGGCCGCCTATCAAAAATCCGCTTAGAACAAAAAAGAGGCCCACTCCGTTCCACCCCCATGAGGCGAAGTGTCCCAGCAAGCTATCAGAAGGAAACAGATAAACCCTTCTGACAAAATGTACGAGCATCACAAGGATTATCGCCACTGACCTTAAAAGGTCAAGTGCTGGATAGTTTTTATTAAAGAGCATATTGCCAGATGAGCCTGTTGTTGTATTCATAAATAAACTCAATAGCCTGTCAAATGGACGTCTGAATTCAGGGAGAAACCCTGGTTAATTAACTTTTTTTCTTCTTTGTTTGGTCCGGGGAGGGAACTTCAGGGAGATGGTGAAATTCCGAAATCCATAGGGATACCATACCTGGGAAATTCCGGGGTGGGGGGCGACATGCTTAATTATCCGTCCTCTTTCTCTTGCACAGTCTCGGGTGGGCCTCGCCCACCCGACCCGGCTTTTTTATATTACCCGCCTTACCCTACATATAG
>CAZMKZ010000050.1:0-14584 GCA_964567185.1 uncultured Thermodesulfobacteriota bacterium | reverse complement strand
AGCGATATCTTTCTCATGCCCTCAAGGTTTGAGCCCTGCGGACTCAATCAGATATACAGCCAGAGGTACGGGACCATCCCCGTAGTGCGCGCCACTGGCGGGCTTGACGATACGGTGCGGGATTTTACTGCCGAAAAGGGGCCTACGGGCTTCAAGTTCAAGAGATACTCGGCCTCTGCCCTTGTGAAGGCCGTAACCCGTGCGCTGGATGTCTTTAAAGACGCTGAAAAGTGGCGCGAGTTGCAGAGTAACGCCATGAAAGAGGACTTTTCGTGGTCTCGCTCGGCCCGGAGGTATATGGAGCTATACGGGCTCGCCATGGAAAAAAAGGGCTTGAGAAGGGATATCTGGGGCAAGAAGGTCAAGAAGGGCAAAAAACGCTGAGCCCGCCTGCGGGTTATGGAGAAGTCTGAAAGTGTACGATTACGGTAAAGATATACTCGTCTTGCAGCACGTGGAGGCAGAGGGGCCCGGCCTCATAGGGAAGGTGGCCTTGAATATGGGCTTTACCCTGCATGCCATAAGGCTCTTTCGTGGCGAGAGGGTGCCCGGCGACCCTCACCGCTACTCTGCCATAATAGTAATGGGCGGGCCCATGGGCGTTTATGATGAGCAGAGGTATCCCTTTATAACAGACGAGTTAAGACTTATCGAATCTGCATTCAAGGGGGGTGTGCCCGTACTTGGCGTATGCCTCGGCGCTCAGCTCATGGCACGGGCGGGCGGGGCGCGGGTAAGGAGCGGCGAAAAAAAGGAGATAGGTTTTTATGAACTTCGCCTTACCCCTGAAGGCCAAAGCGATAGACTACTTCTTGGGCTCCCCAATGAATTTATTGTCTTTCAGTGGCATGGAGATACCTTTGAAATCCCCCACAATGCCCTGAATCTCGCCTCTTCCGCGCTTTTTGAACACCAGCTCATAAAGGTTGGCACCAACTCCTATGGCCTTCAGTTTCATATAGAGGTGACCGGGGCCATGGTGCGGGACTTTCTTGCCGCCGGTACCGAAGAGCTTGCCGGGGCGCCTTACATAAAGGCTCCGGATACAATACTTGAAGAGGCCCGTGAGCTTCTGCCCGCCATCCACGGCCATGGGCGCGCCATTGTAAAGAGGTTCCTCCGGCAGATTGCCTGAGTTACGCGTCCGTTAAATCAAACTCCTGAGAATCTTCCCTGAAAAGCCCTTTTATGCGCACGCACTGCTTAAAAAATAGGCAAACCCCATGTTGATAGACCACTCCCCTTTTTGTGTCTAATCCGTAACTATATGTAATATAAGTATTTTTTAGTAACAGATCCCTTTGGCACTGAAGTTGCAATATATCTGGGGATTAGAGCGAAGCTTTGACCTTTTCGGGGCGGCACGGCTGTTATGTGTTTAAAAGGTCTGTGGTGAAGGATAAAAAAACAGAAGAGGGAGAGAAGAAGATGATGAAGAAGATGAAAAAGAGTTTGTTTATTATGATGGCACTTTTGTTGGGGGGGATTATGACGCCTCTTTGCGCCATGGCCATTGATGTCTCAGGCACGGCGGAGCTTGACGTCTTTACCAATTACGTCTGGCGCGGTCAGCAGTTGAGTGACGACCACGGTGTCATCCAGCCCTCACTGGAGGCGAGCTATAAAGGGGTTACCGTGAATTTCTGGGCAAACGAAGACCTGCAGAATTCTCAGCATACGGAGACGGACTTTACGCTCAGTTACAGCCGCGAGATTCAGAAGCTCTCCGTAGACGCGGGCTACATATACTACGCCCTTGACGGCTTTGACGACACTCAGGAGCTTTACCTCACCCTTGCCTACGATATCATCGGCTCTCCTTCCATTACCTACTACGGGGATTTCGATGAGGGCAGAGGCGGTTATCTCGTCCTCTCAATCGGTCATTCTCTTGCCCTGCCAAGGGGTATGACGCTTAACGGCGGTTTTTCGGCGAGCGTCAATTTTCAGAACGCCATATTGGGCCTTGACCGCAAGGGAAGCAGGTTCACGAATTTTTATGACGGAGAGGCTTCTCTCTCCGTGGATATTCCCATAACAAAGAACTTTACCGCCTCTCCCACTGTGGCATATACCTTTGCCATGAACACCGACGCGCAGGCCGCTCTCAGGAGCCTGAGCTTCGACGGCGATGACTACAATATATACGGCGGCCTTGCCCTCAGCTTCTCCTTTTAAGAGCGGCGTGGTTAGAAGACCTGTTTTTTAGACGAAATATCGGGAACGATGAGCAGAACGAGGAGATGTTGATGAAGAAGATAATGGCCATAATAAAACCCTTCAAGATAGAAGAGGTAAAAGAGGCCCTTAATGAGATGCATGTCGAGGGCATGACCGTCACCGAGGTGCGCGGTTTCGGCAGGCAGAAGGGGCATACGGAAATCTACCGGGGCGCCGAGTACACCGTGGATTTCCTTCCCAAGATAAAGATGGAGGTCGTTACTTCCAATGAGCTGGCTCCGAAGATAGTAACGGCCATAATGGAGGCGGCCAAGACCGGAAAGATAGGTGACGGCAAGATATTTATCCTCCCTGTTGAGGACGCGGTTCGGATACGCACCGGTGAGACGGGAGAGGACGCGCTATGAGGGAGGATAATATTAAAATGAAGACAAGGACTTATGTGAAGACGGCCCTATTGGCCCTGACCTTGCCGCTTCTTTTTTGCGGTGTTGTTGCGGCAGGTGATGCTCCAACGGCCGCGAGCGTTCAGAAGAACATGGACTTTGCATGGACCCTTTTGGCCGCCTTTCTCGTCTTTTTCATGCAGGCTGGTTTTGCCATGGTTGAGACCGGTTTTACAAGGGCAAAGAACGCCATAAACATCATGATGAAAAATATGATGGACTTTGCCGTGGGCTCGCTCGTCTACTGGGCCATAGGGTTTGGGCTCATGTTCGGCGTCACCAACGGCCTTTTCGGCACAACGGGGTTCTTTTTCAGCGATTTTGCCATTGACAAGGACCCATGGCTCTTCGCCTTCTGGATGTTTCAGGTAGTCTTTGCCGCCACGGCCGCCACTATCGTATCCGGGGCCATGGCCGAGAGGACGAAATACGTAAGCTACCTGATTTACAGCGCCGTTATAAGCGCCATCATATACCCGGTATTCGGAAGCTGGGCCTGGGGCAGTCTGTACCATGGCGCTGGCTGGCTCGAAGGGCTTGGTTTCATTGACTTTGCCGGCTCCACGGTGGTCCATTCCGTGGGCGGATGGGCGGCCCTGGCCGGGGCCATGGTGCTTGGGCCGAGGATAGGAAAATACGGCCCCGACGGCAAGCCGCGGGCCATACCCGGGCACAGCCTGACGCTTGCCGCCCTCGGCGTCTTTATCCTCTGGTTCGGGTGGTTCGGTTTTAACCCCGGAAGCACCACGGCGGCCATACCGGACATCGCCAGGATTGCCGTGGATACAAACCTCTCGGCGGCGGCGGGGGCCGTGGTAGCCATGTTCGTCTCATGGTCTATATTTAAAAAAGCCGATGTGGGCATGACGCTCAACGGAGCGCTGGCCGGCCTTGTGGGCATAACCGCCGGGTGCGCCAACGTGAGCCCGTTAAGCTCGGTTATCATAGGCGGCATAGCAGGGGGACTTGTGGTATTCTCGGTCCTCTTTATCGACAGGATAGGCATTGACGACCCCGTGGGAGCCGTATCCGTGCACGGCGTATGCGGGGCCTGGGGAACCCTTGCCGTGGGTATCTTCAACGAGGCTGGTTTTACCATGCACGGCCTCGGCGTGCAGGCCCTTGGCGTAGTGACCTGTTTTGTCTGGACCTTTGTCCTGGCCTTTATCCTCTTTAATATCATAAAGAGGACCATAGGGCTTAGGGTTACGGCGGAAGAGGAAAAAGAGGGACTCGACTTCGGAGAGCATGGAGGTAACGCGTACCCTGATTTTCAGGTGCATCCCTCTTCGTATCGTTGATTTTTGCTTGCCAGGCTCTCTTCTGAATGGTATGTATGTTGTCTACAAAATACATACTCAAGGGAGAAGAGAGTTGCTTAAAAAGGCATCGTTAACGTTGTTTTTGCTCTTGCTCTTTGCGGCCCCGGCCTTTGCGGGCGAGGCGTCTGCCATAAGCGCGGGAGACACGGCATGGATACTCGTCTCAACGGCCCTCGTAATGTTCATGACCCCTGGGCTCGCCCTCTTTTACGGGGGCATGGTGAGACAAAAAAATGTCCTCTCCACGATCATGCAGAGCTTTTTTCTACTCTGCCTGATTAGTGTGCAATGGATACTCTGGGGCTACACACTCTCTTTTGCCCCGCACATGATGGGAGGCATCGTAGGGAGTCTTCGGTACTTCGGGCTTGCACATGTGGGCATGGAGGCCAAGGGGAGCATACCGCACATTCTGTTCATGATGTTTCAGGGTATGTTCGCCATCATCACAGTGGCGCTAATCACCGGAGCCGTGGCCGGGAGGATGAAGTTTTCGGCGGTTATCATATTCAGCCTCATATGGACCACCGTTGTCTACGACCCCATCTGCCACTGGGTCTGGGGCGGCGGCTGGCTCGGAGCCACGGGGGCCCTTGATTTTGCCGGCGGAACGGTTGTTCATATCAGCTCGGGAATATCCGCCCTTGTGGCGGCCCTGGTCATAGGAAAGAGAAGGGGGTATCCCCACGAGGCCGCGCCTCCTCATAATATGACGCTTACCGTAATCGGTGCGGCCATTCTCTGGTTCGGCTGGTTCGGCTTTAACGCGGGGAGCGCGCTGGCGGCTGACGGTATCGCGGCCATGGCCTTTGTTACGACAAATACGGCCTCTGCCGCGGCGGCCCTTACCTGGGTCTTTGTGGAGTGGATACATAACGGAAAACCCACTGTCCTCGGCGTTGTGTCGGGAGCAGTGGCAGGGCTTGTCTCCATAACGCCTGCGGCCGGTTTTGTAGGCCCTCTCTCAGCCATTATCATAGGCGGCGTGGGAGGCGTTATATGCTACTTCATGGTGGCCGTAGTTAAACCGGCGCTTGGCTACGACGACGCGCTTGACGCCTTCGGCATCCATGGCGTAGGCGGAACATGGGGCGCGCTTGCAACAGGCCTCTTTGCATCCGTAGGGGCAAAGGGACTCTTTTTCGGCAACCCCGCGCAGATGAAGGCGCAGATTATAGGTGTTGTAGCCACTATGGTCCTTGCCGGGGTGGCTACCTTTATCATACTGAAGATAGTAGACCTCCTCGTAGGACTCCGGCCCAGCCATGAAGACGAGTACATGGGGCTGGACCAGGCACTGCACGGAGAGAGCGGGTACAATCTGTAGAGAATAAAGATAAAGGTGAGAGGGGGGTGGAGGAGGTGAGGCTGTGTTCAAAGACGGTTTTCACACATCCTCTTCCCTCTCTTCCCCTTCTCTCTTTTACCCCGTAGCATTTTCTGCCCATCGTTGATATGACTTTGTAGCGGAGACATTCCTGAGCACACTCGGGTCCACTTACCGGGATCATTTCGTCCCTCCCATACCACGTTCATTCAATCAAAGGGCCGTGCCCTTTATACTTACGTCGGACCTTGGAGCGTCCGCAAGGTCAGGGATATGAAGAATAAAGAGACAAGGAAGAAACTCGTTGTAATCGGCAACGGCATGGCCGGGGTGAGCTGTATTGAAGAGATACTGCGCCTCGACGCCGGGCGTTACGACATTACGGTTTTCGGCAAGGAGATTCACCCCAACTACAACAGGGTCTTTCTCTCCTATGTGCTCACCGGCGAGAAGACGCTTGAGGACATAACCCTTAACGCCTTCAAGTGGTATGAGGAGAGGGGGATAACCCTGCGCGCCGGGTGCCCTGTAAGCACGATTGACAGGGCCAGACGCCTTGTGCTCGGCGAGGACGGGTCCGAGGTCCCCTACGACAGGCTCATACTTGCCACGGGCTCCGTGCCCTTTGTGCCCCCCATACCAGGAGTTGAAAAAGAGGGGGTAATCGCCTTCAGGAATATTGATGACTGCGAGAGGCTCAAGGGCGCGGCGCGAAGGAGCAGGCGCGCCGTTGTCATCGGCGGAGGGCTCCTCGGCCTTGAGGCCGCCCGCGGGCTCATGAGCCTTGGCATGGAGGTCACTATTGTCCACCTCATGGACAGGCTCATGGAGCGTCAGCTTGATGACCGGAGCGCCGCTCTCCTCAAGGAGGATCTTGAGGCAAAGGGGCTCAGGATACTTCTTGGCAAAAGGACTACGGAGATTACGGGCGCTGAAAAGGCCACAGGGCTTACATTCAGCGACAACACCCATATTGATACGGATATCGTCGTGCTCTCGGCGGGTATCAAACCCAATATCGAGCTTGCCGCGGCGTCAGGCGTCTACTGTGAGCGCGGCGTCGTGGTAAGCGATACCATGCAGAGCTACGACCCGTCCATATACGCCGTTGGCGAGTGCGTTCAGCACAGGGGGACTACCTTTGGCCTTGTGGCCCCGATATTTGAGCAGTCAAGGGTCCTTGCCAATCACCTTGCCGGCGACTCGCGGCTCTACTTCTTCAGTAAACCCCTCTCAACGAAGCTGAAGGTGCCTGGCATTGAGCTCTACTCGGCGGGCAGTGTCGACGGCGGGCAGGGGATAGAGACTATCGAGTTTTTTGACAGAGGGCTACGCACATATAAAAAACTCTTTATCAAGGATAACAGGATAGAGGGTATCCTCCTTTACGGTGAGACCGGTGACGGGCCGCGCCTCTTTCAGCACCTTATAGACGAGCATGATATTTCTGAAAAGCGCGGCTCCATACTCTTTGGTGACGGCATAGCCGGAAAACCCTCGGCATCCATAGAGGCCCTCTCCGACGAGACCATCATCTGCGGCTGTAACGGCGTCACAAAGGGCGAGATAGTAAAGGCCATTGAGGAAAAGGGGCTCTTTACCCGTGAGGATGTGGAGCGCGAGACAAAGGCCGCTACCTCCTGCGGCGGATGCGGCACCCTTGTCGAGCAGATACTGGAGGCCACGCTGGGCTCTGATTTTCAGGGCAGGGGCGAGGACCGGGCCATCTGTGCCTGCACCCGCTACACCCGTGACGATCTGCTCAAGAACATACGGGAGAACCGCCTCACATCCGTAATGGCGGTTATGGATTCCCTTGGCTGGGAGACGGTGGGCTGTGATAAATGCAGACCGGCCATCAACTATTACGTATCCATGGTATGGCCCGGCGAGTGTGAGGACGACCCCACTTCAAGGATTGTGAACGAGCGGAGCCACGCCAATATACAGAAGGACAAGACCTTTTCCGTTGTTCCGAGGATGTACGGCGGCGTTACCACCCCTGATGAGCTGAGGCGTATAGCCAACGTGGCAGATGAGTACGAGGTCCCACTGGTAAAGGTTACGGGAGGCCAGCGCATAGATCTGCTCGGCATAAAAAAGGCGGATCTGCCCGGTGTATGGAAGGCCCTTGATATGCCGTCTGGATATGCCTACGCAAAGGCCATTAGGACGGTTAAGACCTGTGTTGGTTCTTCTTTTTGCAGGTACGGCACGCAGGACTCCATAGGACTGGGCATGGCCCTTGAGAAGGAGTTCGAGGGGCTCTGGACGCCGGCAAAGTTTAAGATGGGAGTAACGGGGTGCCCGAGAAACTGCGCCGAGTCCGCCATAAAGGACGTGGGGATAATAGGGATTACAGGGGGGTGGGAGATCTACGTCGGCGGATGCGGGGGAACAAAGACGCGGGGCGCGGAGCTGCTCTGTACGGTAAAGACCGACGAAGAGGCCATGGAGATGACCTCTGCCTTCCTTCAGTACTACCGTGAGGAGGCGCACTACGGAGAGAGGACGGCGACCTTTATCCAGCGTATCGGTCTTGAGGCCGTAAAGCATGATGTTGTTGAGGACGCCGTGAATAGAGAAGGGCTGATAGGGCGGCTGAAAGAGGCCCTGAGGTTTGTGACTGACCCGTGGAAGGCGCGCGCCGCGAGGTGAGAGGCCGTCCCTGAGGGTATTCTTGAAGGAGATCATAACCAACCGCTCCGGGGTTTTTTAAGTGGTTAAGTGGGCGCCGAAGATTGGCGGAGCGCCCCTGAACCCTCCGGCCCCCATTACGGGCTCTACGGCCGTTTGTAACGGCGTGCCCGCCCCATTGTCTCGACCCCGAAAATATTCTCTAACGCGTCCCTCCTTTTTTACCTGCCGGCCAATTTAACGGCAATAGAAAACCCTTATGGCCAAAGTGTATTGTCTTTTCTTGCCTGTCATGCTACAATGCCTATTATTTAGGCAGATAGAGGAGGTCTTTTTTATATGAGCGATACATCTCTCAAGATGTATGAGGACATCCTGGATAGCCTCATGGGCGGTCTTGTTTACATTGACTTGTCCATGAGGATAAGGGCCTTTAATCAGATGGCCGAGCGGATCTGCGGGCGTTCGAGGAAGAAGGCCATACTTTCGCCCCTGAACGAGGTCTTCCGTTTTGACCCGTGGTTCAGGGAGCTTCTGGAGGATACCCTCTCGGGCAAGGTCTTTATCGAGCGCGTGGGGCGCCTGCACCGTACCTTCGGGGAGCCCTGTTCCGTAAGTATCACAACAGGGCTGGTCTACAACGATGATGGCAATGTAAAGGGGGCCCTTGCCTTTATAAGGGACCTCGGCTCAGGCGGTAAATCTCTGGAGACCCTCTCCTCTCCCGGCGGCATGCTATCGGGCATGAGCTTTTTCGCCGCCAGACTTGTCCACGAGATACGTAACCCCCTTGGCGGCATAAGGGCCGCGGCCCAGCTCCTCTCAAAAAAGGCTAAGGAACCCGGGTTATCTGATTATACGAACATCATCATAAAGGAGACGGACCGCCTCGATGGCATGCTCATGGAGGTGGCGGCCCTTACCAGGCCCCGAAGCGAAATAAAAAAGGATATTAACATCCACAGGCTCCTTGATTCCGTGGTCTTTCTTATTACAGAGGAACGTCCTGACATTACCGTAACACGGGTCTATGACCCGAGCCTGCCCCACGTATCGGGCGATGAGGGGGGGCTGACGCAGGTATTTTTGAATCTTGTAAAGAACGCAAGAGAGGCCCTGCCCGAGGGCGGTGAGATAAGTCTTGCTACGAGGATTTTGACGGATTTTCATATCTCCGGGGCCACGGAAGAGGGCGCGAGGGGGCCGAGGATGGCGGCCGTGGAGATAAGGGACACCGGGTGCGGTATAGCCGATGGCGACCTTGAGAAGATTTTCACCCCCTTTTTTACTACCAAACAGGGGGGCAGCGGCCTTGGCATGCCGCTCTCATTGAAGATAGTAAAGGAGCAGGGCGGGTATCTTAATATCGAGTCCACCCCGGGCAAGGGCACAAGGGTAAGGGTCTTTCTGCCTATCGCTTCGCCGGGCAGGACCCGCGTGGAGGAGAACTAAAGATGGTTGGCCTTGATAAGAAGAGACAGTCCGTTCTTATAGCCGATGATGACCAGAGCATGCTCTGGCTCCTTGGGAATTTTTTTTCCGATAAGGGACTTAAGACCATGAAGGCATCGGATGGAATAGAGGCCGAGGCCGTACTTGCCTCCGAATCCCCTGATATCGCCCTTCTTGATATAAATATGCCCGGAAAAGACGGGTTGCAGGTACTGAAAGACAGGCAAAAGCACGTTCTTGAGACCTCTTTTATAATAATGACGGCAGAGTCCACCATGGCCAATACCGTAGAGGCCATGAAGCTCGGGGCCTTTGATTACATATCAAAGCCCTTTGACCTTAACGAGCTTGAGATAATCGTGGAGCGCGCGCTGAAGGACCGCTCCATGAGAAAAAAACTCAAGAGGCTCACTACGCGGCTTGACGAGGGGCTTGCCGAGACCACGGTTTTTGTTGGAAAGTCCCGCGCCGTGCAGGAGGTCTTCAAGACCGTGGGCAGGCTTTCCACCGGCGATGTAGATGTTTTGGTCCTTGGCGAGAGCGGCACGGGCAAGGAGCTCATGGCGCGTATACTTCACGCCTCAAGTCCGAGAAAGGACGGCCCATTTGTCGCCCTTAACGCCGCGGCAGTGCCGGCGGGCCTTATGGAGAGCGAGCTCTTCGGACATGAGAAGGGGGCCTTTACAGGGGCGGTGGAGGCGCGGCCAGGAAAGTTCGCCCTTGCCGACGGCGGGGCCATATTTCTTGACGAGATAGGAGACATGAGCCCGGACCTGCAGGCAAGGCTCCTTCGAGTCGTGCAGGAGAGGGAGTTTTACAGGGTCGGGGGCAAGACCCCCGTAAAGGTTGATGTAAGGATTATAGCGGCTACCAACCACGACCTGCCGGCCATGGTAAGGGAGAAGAGTTTCAGGGAAGACCTGTGGTTCCGTCTCAGCGGCCTCACCATCACCATGCCCCCGCTTCGAAAGAGAAAGTCGGATATTCCCCTGCTGGCCGAGTACTTTCTTGAGAGGTTTTCCGGGGAGTCGGGCTATGGACCGAGGACCCTCTCGGAAGGGGCCATGGAGGCCCTCCGGCACTACCGCTGGCCCGGAAACGTCCGTGAGCTTGAGAACGTCATAAGGAGGGCCGTGCTCCTCTCATCCACCATGGAGATACTCCCATGCGACCTCAACATCGCCGCGGGAGAGCGGCGCGGCGATTCACTTGAGAACATCATAGCCACAAGGCTGAAACCCTTTATCGAGAAGACGGAGATGAAGGGAAGACAGGATGTATACGGCCTTATCATGCCCTTCATGGAGAGGCCTCTCCTGCGCCTTGTATTGGAAAAAACCGGGGGCAATCAGCTCCGGGCCGCCGAGGTCCTCGGGATAAACAGGAATACGCTTCGAAAAAAGATAAGGTCCCTGGGCATAGACAAGAAGAGGGGCGGGGGCGGCAGGGGGGCCAAGGGGTGAGAGCGCGTTTGCCATGCAATAGGATACGCGGGCTTTACGGCATAATAGATACCTCGCTCGTGCCTCCCGGGAGGGCGGCGGAGGCGGCAGGGCAGTTGCTTGAGAGCGGTCTCACGATACTTCAGCTGCGGGCAAAGGGCCTGCCGTCCGGTGAGTTTTTACTGCTTGCCCGAAGGCTCAAGCACATGGCATCCGGGCGCGGCGCGCTCTTTATCGTGAACGACAGGGTGGATATCGCCGCGGCTTCAGAGGCCGATGGTGTTCATCTTGGTCAATCGGATATCCCCGTGGAAGAGGCGAGAAGGCTCATGGGCCACGATAAACTCATAGGACTTTCAACGCATAGCCTCACCGAGGCAAAGCGTGCCGGGGGGACAACAGCGGATTATGTCTCTTTCGGGCCGGTTTTTCCCACCTCTACAAAAGAGAAGGCAGACCCGCCCCTTGGGCTTGAGGCCCTTAAAGAGGCCCGTGCTCTGGTAAAAAAACCCCTTGTGGCCATCGGCGGGATAAAGGCGGAAAATCTGCCCGGCGTCCTTGCTTGCGGCGTTGACGCCGTTGCCGTTATCTCTCATATCCTCAAAAGCGGAAAACCCGGAGACAGGGCAAAGGGGATAATATCCATAATAAATGCGAGCCAGGGGCCTGCCGAAGGGGCAAAGCCCCGCTCATAGCACAGCCAGAGGTGCGCGGTACGGGGATTTTTTTCTATACCTTGTCTTTAGCGGTTTATTGAGAAGAGGCGCTTGAGGAATCTATTGCCTTGATGGACTTTTTCTGCCTGACCCCATGACATTGGCTTTAGTTTTGTCATCTTCATCTTGATAAGGCCGCTGTGCATGAAGAGCGGAGTGACGAGGGAGCTCATGTAGGCGTTATCCACCTGCTTGAGTTCTTTTTTTATGAATCTTCTTTTTTTCAGCATGCCTTTGGCCATCTTAAGGGCATCGAACTTCGCCCGGAAAAAGGGGCCGGCCTTTTTTTGCCTTACGCCGAAGTAGAGCATATCCGCCGTAAAGCCAAAGAGCATCTGCGGCATGGATTTTATAATTAGTGAGAGCGGCAGGTACTTTATGCGCAGAAACTCCATATTGCGCTGGCTGTAATAGATGCCCGTTGCGCTGGCCTTGCCTATGGAGTGGCCGACCTTGTGGTATACCACTGCTTCGGGAAGGTAGAGCACCTTCCAACCGGCTATCTGGGCCCTCATGGAGAGATCCGTATCCTCGCACTGGAGGAAAAAGTCCTCGTCAAAAAAACCGATTTTGTCGAGCATGGCCCGTCTGTACATTGCCGCCGCGGCGCAGGCGCTGAAGACGTACTCGCGTTTTTTGTATGTATCAGGCTCCTCACTCTCGCGCTTGAAGCACCGGAGGGTAGAGAGCAGGACATCCCCTGCGCTGTCAACGGCGCTTCCGTCCCAGGTAAGGACCCGTGATGTGCAGATACCGGCGCTGCCATCCTTATCAAGGTTATGGGTGAGCTCACCGAGCCAGCCTTCGGTTGCCCGCGCGTCGGGGTTAAGGAGGGCGATATACTCGCCTTCGGCCTGGCCGAGGGCAATATTGTTGCCGCCAGCAAAGCCCTTGTTGTCTTTGAGATATATTGTTCTAAGGGGATAGGTGGAGACGGCCTTGAAGGCCTCTACAAGCATTGTGGTGGAGTCAGTAGAAGCGTTGTCTACAAGTATTACCTCAAAATCCCTGTATGACTGCCTGTTAAGGGATTCAAGGACGGTGGTAATGGTTTGGGTGGAGTTATAAGTAACGATAAGTACGCTTACGCGCGCCATGCTGAGTCTCCGGGGTGAGTAGATACGAGCCGCTGTAAACGATGTGCCCTGAGATGATAAGACCTTCCCCTTTGTGCAGGCATACTGAGAGGGGATACAGAAGGACGGCGGCATTGCGAAAACCATGTAACCGTAAGGGGAATCTTAATACCCATACGGCCTTTTTTGTGGCCACACTGCCGGACGCGCCCCACCTTCAGGGCTGTAATTTAAGTCATAATAGCATACCTTTGTCAAAAAAACAACCCATCGCGGCCTTTTGAGACATTTTTTTGACATGGCGGGTATCTTTTCGGGTTATTGACTTTTATCATATACATTTATCTTGTTGTTGTTAAAATGACTCTATATTCAAAGAAAGAAGGAGGCGTATATAGATGGAAACCGTACTTGACGTAAGGCCGTTAACCCCGCCGGAGAGGCACCCCGGCATATTCAATAGCTTTAAGGGGCTCGCCCCCGGCGATTCATTTGTACTTGTAAACGACCATGACCCGAGACCGCTACTGTACCAGTTTCAGAACGAGTTTGACGGCGAGTTCGAGTGGTGGCCCCTTGAGCGGGGACCCGTAGCGTGGCGGGTAAGGATAGTAAAGAGGCGGACAAAGGCCGTGGAGCGCGATGTTACGGACTATATGCAGGAAGACCACAGGCGGCTCGATACGATCTTCAACGACTTTCAGGAGGCCTTTAAAGAAGAGAGATGGGACGAAGCCCTTGACGCCTTCAAGGAGTTTGACATGGGGCTTAGAAGGCATATTCAGGGAGAGGAAGAGGTTCTCTTTCCCCTCTTTGAAGAGAAGACGGGAATGATTGATGCGGGTCCCACCTTTGTAATGAGGATGGAGCATACGGATATAAGGGATTTTCTTGAAAAGATTATGAATGCCACGAAGGCAAAAGACAGGGAGGCCGCGGCAGAGGCCACGGACATGCTTACCAATACCCTTGCCGACCATAATATGAAAGAGGAGCAGATACTCTACCCTGAGTCCGATTCCTTTCTTTCCGCTGAAGAGCGTAAGGAGTTCATAAAGAAGGCCCAGGTCCTTTAGGACTTTTTTCGATAAAGATATTTTCAGGTTGTACGCCCCGAGCCATGCACTCTCTTTATGAGGGGGCATGGCTCATCTCCTTTAAGGGCCCCTTTTATCTATCGATACTTCGGGCATCTAAGGGTCGAGGGGGCGTAGCAGTGGAAAAGATGAGGCTTGGAGGATATGCGGGGCAGGTATAATAAATAATAAAGAACCATGGTTAGAAAAATCACCGGCCGGTATTTATCGTCATGTTTTAAGCCGTGTTGGTCTCCGCAAGATTAGATGAGCTCTGATTAAAAGCCTTTTCTCGCGTTTTTTTTCATATACTTGAGTATGATTTTTTTTTCTTCCTCAGACAAGAAGGGCGTTATGCCCATCTCCTCGGCCCTTTTTTCCATAATGGGGATGGTCTTTTTCCATCCCGTGTAGGTATGTACCTTGGGATGGCGCAACGGGTGGCATATGCTGCACTTTGCCGCGTAAAGCATGGCGGAAGGAGAGTCGGCATCAGGGAAGGGCCTCTGCTCACAGCCTGCCGAGACGAGACCAAGGGCTGAAAAGAGCGCAGTATATATGAATATGCCCTTCAACCTCCCGTACACTAAAGAGGAACCGCTGAAATAGTCAAGGATTCTGCGCATAACGTTGAGAAGAGATAATCCCCGGTTATATTGAAAAGAGTGGTCACAGGCCTCAGATGTCATCTCCGCTTTTAGAGTATGTCTTGTTGTACAGGATATAGCACAGGACAAGGACCAGCAGGATACCCGCGTGTATTGATATCTGTATCATTCCCTTTGACCACTCCGTATCTCCCATGGTGACCGACATCTGCGTAAGGAGGAGCCCACGCACACTTGCTATGAAACCTATATAGAGGAATGGATTGAGGGAGAACTTATGTTTGTTTATCTGCCTGTGCAC
>CAZMKZ010000049.1:0-14784 GCA_964567185.1 uncultured Thermodesulfobacteriota bacterium | reverse complement strand
GGGGGGTCAAAACACAAAGGGCGAAGAGCACAAGGCAGACCGCGATTGAAGCATAGGTTTTTTCTGTGAGAGGGTCCATGACGCCCCTGTTATCCATGAGTGAGTATGGCGGGTCTTTACTCTTAATACACCATAGACCCAGCTCTTATTAAAGAGAATTTTTTAATCAGGCGCGGCAGGGACGGCGGGCGGGCCGGGGGTGGGCGTGAGGGGCAGGCTTAGAACTTGACGGATACTATCTTCGAGACTCCGGGCTCTTCCATGGTGACTCCGTAGAGCCTGTCCACTACCTCCATGGTCCTCTTGTTGTGTGTGATTAGAATAAACTGGCTTACATGGGAGATATCCCGGACAAAGGAGTTGAACCTGTCTATGTTGGCCTCATCAAGGGGCGCGTCAACCTCGTCAAGGAGGCAGAAGGGGCTTGGTTTTATGAGAAAGATGGAGAATATGAGAGATACGGCCGTAAGGGCCTTCTCGCCGCCTGAGAGGAGCGTGATGTTCTGAAGCCTTTTACCCGGCGGCTGGGCCACTATCTCTATCCCTGATTCCAGTATGTTGGCCTCGTCCGTGAGCTTGAGCTCGGCCTTGCCGCCGCGGAAAAATTTTGGAAAGTTTTCCTTGAACTTGGTATTGATTTCCTCGAAGGCGGCGCTGAACATGGCCCGGCTCGTCTTGTTGATACGGGCGATGGCCCGCATGAGCCCGTCTGTGGATTTTGTCAGGTCTTCCTGCTGGGCGAGTAAAAAGGTATGCCGTTCATCAAGCTCTCTGTATTCATCAAGGGCCGAGAGGCTTACCTCGCCCATGGCGAGTATCTTTGCGTGCAGTTCATCCCGGCTTTCCTTGAGTGCGGTCGACGCAACGGCTTCCGCCTCATCACCGGCATCGCAGGGTGGCAGGGAGTCGAGGCGCAGGCCGTATCTTTCGTTCATCTTTTCGTCAAGGCCTGAGACCTGAAGCTCAATCTCCTTTAATCCGAAGCCCAGCGTGCCCTTGAGCTCTTCGAGCTTGCGTATTTTTTCCGTAAGCACGGAGATGGTCTCTTCTTTCTCTTTTATGCCGGCCGTTACCGACGCGAGGGCCTCCTGCTCTCTGGTCCGGTCAAGCCTCATTGATTCGAGCTCGGTGTAGAGCCCCTTGAGTCTATCGCCGATGGCGGCAACCTCTTGGTTTTTCTCTTCTATCCCGGTCTCGGCGAGGGCCCTTTCCCGGACCCTGATATCAAAGATATGGGAGAGCTCTTTTACGAGGCGTTCGCGCTCTATTAACTTCGCCTCAAGGGCCCCGCGCCGCTCCGTTACCCTTGCGAGCTCTACCTGCGAGGCCGTCACGGCGCTGTTGATAGCCGTCTTTTTTTCCTCTATGGAGGATATCTCGACCATGAGGCGCCCAAGCGCTTCCTCGTCTTTTTTTATGACCTCTTCAAGGCCCTCTCTCTCCTTTACGAGCTCTTTCTTCTTTTCTATTATCCGCGCAATGGCGTCGCCTGCCTCGTCCCGCTCTTTTTGCAGGTCTTCTTTCAGACGGATAAGGCCCTCAATCGCGTTTTCCTGCCTCTTTATCTCGCTGTCCGTATTGACGCGCTCAAGCTCTACCCTGTGAAGGCGTGCGGTGAGTTCATCGAGCTCGCTTCGACTTGAGGCAAGGTCTCTCTCAAGCCCGTTCAGGGACCCGGTCAGCTCGCCGAGCCTTGTCTCAAGCTCGGCCAAATTGCTTTTTATGCGCTTTATCTCACCCCTTCGCTGAAGTATCCCGCCGTCAGAGGTCCCGAGGCCCCCGCCCGTTATTATGCCCTCGGGGTTCAGTCTCTCCCCCTCAAGGGTCACTATGGTCTTGAAGATACCGTCTGTACGCCAGACAGTAATGGCCTCGTCGAGGTTTTCAACGATTATGGCATCGCCGAGAAGGGACTCAACTATATGGTGATAGCCGTCTCTTACATTTATCTCCCGGCTAAGGGGTCTTACGCCGGACTTTGCCGTAAAGCCCGCTGGCACGGCGCTGGGCGAGGGGCGCAGATCTTTCAGCGGCACAAAACTGCCCCTGCCGCCGGCGTTGCTCTTGAGAAAACTTATGGCATCGATGCCTTCTCCCTGACCCTCTACTATGACGTATTCGAGCCTCTCGGCAAGGGCCGCCTCAACGGCCTTCTCATATCCGGGGTTGGTCTCGATGAAGTCGGCTACTATGCCGTGAACGCCGCGGAGGTTGCCCTCTTTCAGTATGGAGCGCGCTCCGCCGTGGATGTTCTCCAGGTTTTTTTCCATCTCCAGAAGTGTATTGAGGCGCGCCCTGTCGGCGGCGCGGGCCTCTTTTACACCCTCTATTTCGCCAAGAAGGGAGTGCCGTTGCCCCTCAAGATCACCGAGCCTTCCACGCAGTCCTCCAAGGGAGGCCTCCATGGACTGGCCCCTCTGGTCTGATTCCGCGATGTCTTTTTTAAGCAGATCAAGGGGCTCTCTCATGGAGAGTATCTTTTCGCGGGCCTCCACTATGCCGGAGCCGGACTTTGCCTCTCGTTCACGGGCGCGCTCTTCGTCACTAATGGCGGTCTGAAGGGAATGCCTGATGTCCGAGAGCCGGGCCCCGCCCTGCACGAGCCGCGACTTTATCTCGGCCTCGTTTCTGGCGCCGGCCTCCTGCTCGCCGAGCACCTCATTAAGGCCGTTATTCAGCAGGTCGAGTTCCTTCTGCGCCAGCTCCATGGAGCGGAGGGCATCATCAAGGGAGGCCCTTGTCTCCTCAATGCCCGATAGAGCGGCCTCCTTTTTGTTCTTTATATCATCTATCTCGCCTGCCAGGCGTTCCCTGTTTCTTGTGAGTTCTTCGCCACGCATGCGGGCAAGCTCGGCCTTTCTTTCCTCGGCGCCAAGCTCCTTTTCAAGGTCAAAGACCCTCTCCTCTACTGCCCTGTACCGTTGCTCTGCATCGGAGAGGCCTTGAAGGGCCTCGTCGCGCTCGAGCTCAAGCCCGGCCTTCTCGGCAGTGAGGGCGAGCGCCGAGTCTTCCGCCTCTTCGATACGTTTGAGGTTTTGGCCGCGTTTTTCAAGGAGCAGTGCGTACTCCATGGAGGCAAGGCGCAGGTCCACCTCTTTGAGGGCATCTTTGGCGGCCCTGTAGCGCTCGGCCTTCTTTGCCTGACGGTTAAGGGAGTTAAGCTGACGCTTTACCTCGCTTATGATATCCCCCACACGGACAAGGTTCTCTTTTGTGGACTCGAGCCTCCGTATGGCCGTGTCCCTCTTGTGCTTGAATCTGTTAATTCCCGCGGCCTCCTCGAAGAGGACCCTGCGCTCCTCGGGGCGGGCGTTCACGAGCCAGCTTACCTGACCCTGCTCCACTATGGAGTAGCCCTCCTTGCCGATACCCGTATCCGTAAAGAGGTCCACTACATCGCGCAGGCGGCACCTTATCCTGTTAATGTAGTACTCGCTCTCGCCGGAGCGGTAGAGGCGGCGCGCAACTTCTATCTCGCTGAAGGAGGCGAAACGTACAGGGGCCTTTGCCCGGTCGTTGCTGAAGGTGAGGACCACCTCGGCCATGCCCACGGGTTTTCTGCTCTCACTCCCGTTGAAGATGATGTCCTCCATATGCCTGCCGCGCAGGTGTCTCGGGTTCTGCTCGCCCGTAACCCACCTTATGGCATCGATGACATTGCTCTTGCCGCAGCCGTTGGGACCTATTATAGCGGCCGGCTCGGCGGCAAAGTCAAGGACAACCCTGTCGACAAAGGACTTGAAGCCCTGTACGCTGAGTTTTTTTATTTTCATGGAATGCCTTGTGAGAATTATCTATTTTATTGCGCAGATATTAGCAGAAAATCAAGGTCTTGTAAAGGGATAAATACAAGGGAATGTATCTGAAATGATTGAGTAATACTATATGTTGCGGATTTGTGGAGTGCGGCAGAGTGATATATTGACTATAAACGAAGGGGGCGCATTGGACCGCGCCCCCTGAATAAGCCCTCTGTTTTAAACTTTCCCCCACCAATATGCCCTCTCCCCTCAGACTCCCCCGGCCCCCCCCAACCACTCTCAAGCCTTATGTCCTTAAAAATCAGGCCCCATGGCCAGGTTCATTTGGCGGCCTTTGTCTTTTTTTTGGCGGTTTTTTTAGTCTTGCGCGGCCATTTAAGGGCGGCCTGGGCCGCGGCGAGCCTTGCTATGGGCACCCTGAAGGGCGAGCATGAGACATAATCGAGGCCCTGCAGGTGGCAGAATTCCACGGAGTCCGGGTCCCCGCCGTGCTCTCCGCAGATACCCACCTTGATGCCCGGCCGTGCCTTGCGGCCTTTTTGGATACCCATCTCCACGAGCATGCCTACACCGTCCTGGTCAAGGGACTGGAAGGGGTCGTTTTTGAGGATACCCGTCTTTTGTTCGTCAACATAGTCGGGAAGGAATCTCCCGGCGTCGTCTCTTGAGAGGGCGAAGGTCAGCTGTGTGAGGTCGTTTGTGCCGAAGGAAAAGAACTCGGCCACTTTGGCGATGCGGTCTGCGAGAAGGGCGGCGCGCGGCACCTCTATCATGGTGCCTACAAGGTATTTGACCTTGACCTTGCGTTCCTTCATTACCAGCTCTGCTATTGCCCGCGACCTATCTGCGAGAATGGCGACTTCGTTGGAGTCTATGACAAGGGGAAACATTATCTCAGGCGTAACGCGGTGCTTTTTCTTTTTGCAGATGCAGGCCGCTTCCATGATGGCCCGAACCTGCATCTCCAGTATCTCCGGGTATGCGATGCAGAGGCGCGAGCCGCGAAGCCCGAGCATGGGGTTTGTCTCGCGGAGTTTTTCGATGCTGCGTTTTACCTGCTTGAGGGGTATGCCAAGCTCCCTTGCGAGTTTTTTCTGCTCCGCGTCCCTGTGCGGCACGAATTCGTGGAGCGGCGGGTCAAGCAGACGTATGGTGACGGGTTTTCCCGCCATGGCCGTAAAAATGCCCTCGAAGTCTTTTCTCTGGTAGGGCAGAAGCTCGTCTATGGCGCACTGCCTTGTCTCGGTGTCATTGGCCACTATCATCTTCTGTATGGCCAGACGCCGCTCTTCCGTATCAAAGAACATGTGCTCTGTGCGGCAGAGCCCGATACCCTCGGCCCCCATGCTGATAGCCCTGGCGGCGTCATATGGAGTGTCGGCGTTGGTCCTTACCTTCAGGGTGCGCACCCTGTCAACCCACTTCATCAGTGTCTTGTAGGCCGCCGGCGGTTCTGGTTTCGTGAGTTTGAGGTTTGTGCTGAAGACGTCGCCCGTGGAGCCGTTGAGGGTAATGAAGTCGCCCTCGTTCAGGGTGATACGGCCGGCGGTAAGGGTTTTTTCGTTGGAGTCTATCTGCAGCTCCGAGCACCCTACTATGCAGGCCTTGCCCCAGCCCCTGGCTACGACGGCGGCGTGAGAGGTCTTTCCGCCCGTGGCCGTGAGTATGCCCCTTGCCGCGTGCATGCCGCCTACGTCCTCGGGGCTTGTCTCCTGTCTTACGAGTATTACGTCTTCGCCCTGCGCGCACCAGTCCTCGGCGTCTTTGGCGTTAAAGACAATTTTACCGACGGCCGCGCCGGGCACGGCCTCTATGCCATTGGCGAAGAGGTATTTTTGAAGGGTCTCAAGGGGTGTGGCGGGGTCGATTACGGGATAAAAGAGACCGTCTATGTCCTTTGCCTTTATCCTCGTTATGGCCTCTTCCTTTGTGGCAAGTCCCTCTTTGACCATGTCAACGGCTATCTTGAAGGTTGCCGCCGGCGAGCGTTTGCCCGTACGGGTCTGGAGGATGTAGAGCTTGCCCTCCTCAATGGTAAACTCTATGTCCTGCATGTCTTTATAGTGGCCTTCGAGCTTTGCGCGAACGCTGTTAAGCTGGGTGTAGGCGGCGGGCATTATTTTTTTGAGGTCGTCAAGGTGTAGGGGCGTGCGGATGCCGGCCACAACATCCTCGCCCTGGGCGTTCATGAGGAGATCTCCGTAAAAGACGTTCTTGCCGGAGTTCGGGTCGCGCGTGAAGCACACCCCCGTGCCCGAATCTTCTCCCTTGTTGCCAAAAACCATCTGCACTATGTTAACGCCCGTGCCCTTTAAGCCGAACATCTTCTCGACACGTCTGTACGTAACGGCCTTTTCCACCATCCACGAGCCTATGACGGCGTTTATGGCCCCCCAGAGCTGTTTTATCGGGTCCTGCGGAAAGTCCTCGCCTGTCTCTTTTTTGTAAACCTTTTTCTGCCGGTCTATAAGGACATCGAGTTCTTCTTCGTTAACTTCGGTGTCAAGGATAAGGCCATTTTTCCTCTTGAGCCTCTTTTGTGTGAGCTCGTTTTTGACGGCTTCGAGCTCGTCGTCAAATTTTTCCCGCGCCACGCCCTTGGCCGTGGAGCCGTACATGAGGATAAAGCGTCTGTAAGCGTCGAGGGCGAACCTTCTGTTGGATGTCTTTTCGGCGAGGCCCTCGACGGAGCTGTCGTTGAGCCCGAGGTTGAGTATGGTCTCCATCATGCCGGGCATGCTCTGAGCCGCGCCGGAACGCACGGAGACAAGGAGCGGGTCTTTGGGGTCTCCGAGCTTCTTGCCCACAAGCCTCTCAAGCCTCTTCAGGTGCTTTTCGACCTCTTTGGCAAAACCTGCCGGATAGCGCGTCTTGTGCTTGTAAAAATAATCACAGACATCGGTCGTAATGGTAAAGCCGGCGGGAACGGGGAGCCCGATATTCGTCATTTCCGCAAGCCCCGCGCCCTTGCCGCCGAGCTTGTCTTTCATGTGGCCCTTGCCCTCGGCCTTTCCTCCACCAAAGAAGTAAACGTTTTTGTTGGTCGCCATACCCCCTCCAGAGAACTCTCTTCGTGCGGTTAAAGGTGCTTTTTCAAATTTTGTGACAGGATTTTTTATGCTGAAAACGGTCCGGCCCGTAGGCCGTGACCACTGAAAAAAGCATAGCAAAGATAGGTGGGATTGTCATTAGATAATTTTGATATTTTGCCTGAGGAGAGTTTTTTTTTGTCGCCCTGGCCGCCCATCAACGGCATGGGACGAAAAGGCGGGACTTCAAGAGGCGGGTATTGCTCTTCAAGGCCATACCCGCCGCACTTTACTCCGACCCCGCGGCATGGCCTTGAAGCCGGGGAGCACTGGGGAAATTTTCACATAGCAAGGCCCTTCAGAGGGCCTCAAGGACCTCCTGAACGTGTCCCTTCACCTTAACGCCGTGCCAGACCTTCTGCACAAGCCCCTTTTCGTCTATGATAACCGTGGACCTTATGATTCCCATCTTTACCTTGCCGCAGACCTTTTTTTCTCCATAGGCCCCGTAGGCCGCGGCCACGGACCTCGCCGGGTCGGAGAGAAGGGGAAAGGTGAGCGCCTGCTTATCCCGGAAGCCGCTGTGCGACTTCACGCTGTCCGGGCTCACGCCGAGGACGACGGCTCCGGCCTTTTTGAGCCTCTCGATGCTGTCCCTGAAGTCACAGGCCTCTACCGTGCATCCGGGGGTATTGTCTTTGGGGTAGAAGTAAAGCACAATCTTTTTTCCGGCATAATCACTTAGTGAAAAAACCCCCTCTTGCCCGTCTTCATCGATGCCGGTGAGTTGAAAATCCGGGGCCTTCTGCTTTTCTTTCAGCACGGGTATCCCTCCTTTTTAAGTCTTTTGAGCCTCTCTGGTATGTCGATTATTATCACCTAAAAAAGGCCTGCGGTCAAGGTATGAGGTCAGCGCAGTTGACAGCCAGACCTCACTTCTGTTAATTTTAAAGCTGGAAAAAACCATGAAGGGCCTCTCTTATGCGAAAAGGCAGTATCCTGATTGTAGATGACGACGAGTTTTTCCGTGTACGTTGCTCCGATGTTCTGAGGGGTGGGGGATTTTCGATTCTCACTGCAGAGCGCGGAGAGCAAGCCCTTGATATCATTAACGGGCAGGACATAGACGTTGTCGTAACAGACCTTGTCATGCCGGGCATGGACGGCCTTGCCGTGCTTGAGGGAGTGAAACAGCGCAACGCCCTTATAGACGTAATCCTTGTAACGGGGCACAGCTCTATCGAGTCTGCCGTCAACGCCCTGAAAAAGGGGGCCTTTGATTACATCACCAAGCCGGTGAACGATGAAGTGCTCCTGCATACGGTAAATTCGTGCCTTGAGAAGAGGCGGCTCCTTGAGGAAAATCAGGATATGCGTCAATCCCTCAAGCTCTTCGAGGTTAGCTGGACCATAAGCAAGACCCTTGAGACCAGTAAGCTCCATGAGGCCTCGCTGGACGCCATTCTGCAGATAGCGCCCTCAGACGCGGGCGCTCTTATCAGGTACGAATGCGAGAACAAACTCCTCAGGATAAAGGCCGTGAGACATATAGGCAGAAAAGGGGCCGCCGCGATTGTGCGCAGTCTTACGAGTTACGCCGGCGAGGCGCTCAGGACATCTCGGGATATAGCGGTCATATCCACGGACGCCTTTACAGATGAGGAAAAGGCGGGAGCCGGCGAGTTCACCTCTATCCTCGTAGTGCCCATAGTGAACGCCGGCAAGCCCACGGGTTTTTTGATTATCCTTAAAAAGACAGAGGAAGAGGCCTGGGGTATAAAAGAGAGAAAAAGGGCCGCTTTCGTGGCCGAGCATATTGCCATAGCCTATGAGAACGCCCGCAAATACGAGGCGGCGCAACAGCTTATCTTTGTTGACAGCCTCACCAACCTCTATAACAGCAAATACCTGCACAAGATACTCGACAAGGAGCTTCAGAGGTCTTCGAGGCTCAAACTCCCCGTGTCCCTGCTCTTTATCGACATAGACAACTTCAAGGACGTGAATGACAAAAATGACCACCTTGTGGGGAGCAAGACCCTTGTGGAAGTGGGCACGGCCATACTCCAATGCGTTCGCGAGGCAGATACCGTCGTAAGGTACGGCGGCGACGAGTATGTGGTGATTCTTGTTGACGCGGGTTATGACCACGCCTTGAGCATAGCGGAAAGGATAAGGTCGACTATTGAAAAGAGCGGCTTTCAGCGCGAAGAGGGGCTTGATATAAAGCTGACGGTCTCCATCGGCATCTCCACCTATCCCGTGCATACGCAGGACAAGAGAGAACTTATAAAGATAGCCGATATGGCCATGTACAAGGCCAAGGACATATCAAGAAACTGCGTCTATCTCGCGCCTGTGCCTGAATTGGATGGATAGGGGGAAAGACCGCGGGTATTGCGGCAACGCGCCGGTTGTCGTGTTGCAATGATTGTTTGTATCTCTTTGATTTTGCCCTATTTCCACCCTTTGGGATGAGGCCTTGAATAAGTCTCGAAGGTGGATATGAAAGCACGCTCACCAGGCCCTCCCCTCGACGCCCTGCCAATGATATGACGGTTAGGGCAAGGGGTGCCGGGGAGGTCCATTTCAGGTCCCCATATTTTACGCTACCTCCGCGCTACCCTTCTATTTTAGGGGCCCCCTTTTCAGGCCCCTCTTCAAGCCTCTTCCGGGTTCTCTGCTTCTTCGTCTGTACCCTTTTTTTCTTTGGCAAGGGTTATGTAGCCTGCGGCAATCTCACGCAGGGCGATGACCACGGGTTTGTTATTGCTATCGACGAATGGGCGCGCGCCCCTTATGAGCTGTTTGGAGCGCTGACTCGCGAGGTGGATGAGGGTAAAACGGGACGGTATCTTTTCTATGCAATCCTCTATGGTGACTCTGGCCATGACTAATGCGCCTCCTTTAATGGTAGCCTCTATTGCCTATGATTATAACGAGGAAGAGGGTATTTATCCAGCCTATAATGGAAAAAGTTCTTTTATCTTCGGCGCGAGGCGCGCGGAGCGCGCGGCCTCTGCAGTAATAATTGCTTTCACTCTCATAAAGGCGTCTTCGAGTCTGTCGTTGATTACGATGTAGTCATAGGCCGGGGCATGGGCTATCTCTTCCACGGCGGCGCGTACCCGCCTCGCAATGACCTCGGGGCTGTCTTTGGCCCTTGCGGAGAGCCTCTTTTCGCAGGCCTCGATGGAGGGCGGGGCGATGAAGATATAGACGCCCGCGGCAAGGGCCTTTCGCATGCTCGCCGCCCCCTGCACGTCTATCTCCAGTATGACGTGAGAGCCGCCCGAGAGAAGGGCCTCAAGGTCAGCCCGCGCCGTGCCGTATTGGTTGCCGTGTATATGGGCGTGCTCGATGAACTCGTTGGCAGAGACCATGGCCTTAAAGACATCTTCGGAGACAAAGTGGTAGTCCACGCCGTCTACATCGCCGGCCCGGGGCGGCCTTGTGGTGTAAGAGATGGAGTGCCTTACGCCGGGTATCTCACTAAGGGCCAGCTTGTATAGTGTGGTCTTGCCCGCGCCCGAGGGGCCCGAAATTATGAAAGGTATGCCGCGGTTCATGGTTAAGGCGTCCTTATTCTATGTTCTGCACCTGTTCTCTTATCTTCTCCAACTCGCACTTCATGGAGACGATGGTCTGGCATATGAAGGCGTCCTGCGCCTTTGAGGCGATGGTATTGAGCTCGCGGAATATCTCCTGAGCGAGAAAATCGAGTTTTTTTCCAAGGGGCTCGTCCTCATCTGCGGCGAGATAACCGCCAAAGGCCTCAAGATGGCTCTTTAGCCTTACTATCTCCTCGGTAACGTCTGTCTTTTCGGCGAATATGGCCGCCTCGACAAGGACGGAGGGCTCATCAAGGGCGTTCGGGGATAGCCCGTCGATGCGCGCGGCGAGCCGCTTTTTATGGGCCAGCCTGACCCCGGGGAGGGCCTTTTCCACCTTTGACAGGGCGGACTTTATGGTTTTTATGCGTTTTTTAAGGTCCCTTGAGAGGGCCCTGCCCTCTTTTAACCGCCATGCCACCACGGCTTCAAGGGCGCGGCCAAGGCCGTCACCAACCCCGGCGAGGAGCCCTTTTTCATCGATGGCAGGGGCCTTTTCGCCAAGTACGCCCTTTTGCCTCAGTATAAGGCCGAGGTCCACGTCTCCCTCAAGGTGAAGAGAAGACTTGAGCTTCCGGGCCGCCGTGAGGTAGCCCCGGGCGGCCTCCATGTCAAGGCGCGGTTCGTTGGTGCCGTTTTCAGCGAGCATTGTCACTACCACGGAGCCCCGCGATAGCCTCTTTTTTATAAGGCCCCTCATGCCTGTCTCGATAATAGAGAGGCTATCGGGTATCCTTGTCTTGATATCGAGGTGGCGGTGATTAAGGGTCTTTACCTCTACGGTAAACTCATGGCCATTGGCAAGGAATGTGCCCCTTCCAAAGCCTGTCATGCTCTTAAGCAAGGCTGAACTCCACTGTTTTTTCGTATTTGGGTCAGTTTTCGTCCGTGGGGTGTGAGGCGTATTTTAAGTGGTTACAAGCCTGTCCCCTATTGGTTTTCTTTGTCTTACTTTCTTTTTTCCAAAAGAAAGTAAGGTAGTTCCGAATCTTCAGCGCGAGGGGTCGTTTCTCCTCTCAAGGGCCGCGGCAACGGCCTCGAAGAGTTCTTCGGCGCTGAGCGTGGCGGTTCCGAGCTTGCCCACGACCACTCCGGCGGCGAAGTTGGCCATTACGGCGGCCTCTCGAAAATCAGCTCCCGCGGCCATGGATAGGGCAAGGACTCCGGCCACGGTGTCGCCTGCGCCGCTTACATCGTATACCTCTTTTGCCACGGTGGGTATATGCGTATCAGAGTCGTTTTCAAAGAGGCTCATGCCGTGCTCGCCCCTTGTGATAAGGAGCGCCTTTGATGCGAGCCTATCTTTAAGTATCTTACCCACTTTTTTAAGTGTCTTAGCGTCTTTAATCTCAATGGACGCGCCTCTTGCGGCCTCAAGGTTATTGGGGGTGACGATATCGGCTCCCCTGTAATAATCAAGATGCTCCACCTTGGGGTCCACTACGAGGGGTTTTTGTTTTTTCGCGCAGAGGTCCACTATTTTTTTCATCAGGCCTTCGGATATAAGCCCCTTGGCGTAATCCGAGACAACGACCACATCGGCCCCGGAAATAGCCTTTTTGATGCAGGCGAGGACCTCTCTGGTTACAGCGGCCTTTATGCCGTCTTTTTTTTCGCGGTCATAGCGCACAACCTGCTGGTTGTGGGCGATGATTCTCGTCTTCGTGGTGGTGGGTCTTTTGGGGTCCCGCACAATGCCCTCTGCGGGTATGGACTTTTTTTTCAGGGCCTGCAGAAAACGCCTGCCGTCGTCATCGGTTCCAATGACCCCGGTGATGGATACCGCGCCGCCGAGACTGCCTATGTTATGGGCTACGTTGGCCGCCCCGCCGAGCATAAGGTCCTCGCGTTCAACCTCCACTACGGGCACTGGGGCCTCGGGGGATATGCGCCTTACCTTTCCCCAGAGAAAGTGGTCCATTATGAGGTCCCCGATTACAAGGACCCTCACTGAGGGGAATTTGTTGATAAGCTCCCCTGCCCTCTCTATGGTGATGTATCTACGCACGCGGCCGCTCCTTCATTGAAATAACGGATTCTCTTATATTGTTTATCCTCTTTTGGCGCAAATATCGTCTACAAGCCTTAAAAACCCCTCCACATTATTCTCCATGGTAAGGGTTTGGGTCCTTTTTCGGGCCCTTGCCCCGGCGGCCCTTGCCGTCTTGGCATTAAGAAAGGGCTTTATGCAGGCGGCCAGGGCCTCGGCGTCTGTGGGGTCTTCCACGACGCCGCCTTCGATACCGTCCACAATTATCTCGCTCACCCCGGCGACGCGTGACGTAACCACGGCAAGCCCTGCGGCCATGGCCTCGACACAGGCGTTGCTGAATGGCTCGTATATGGATGGCAGGACAAATACGTCGGCAACAGGGTAGTAGCTCGTCGCCCCCTTTACGGGCCCCAGGAACCTCACCCGTTTTTCAATGCCCAGCCTTTCGGCCTCCTTCTCATAGGGGGCTATCCGTCCCTTGCCTATAACCACGAGTACGGTCTCTTCGGGCAAGATGGCGAGGGCCCTTATGAGATAACGAAGTCCCTTTCTCTCAAAACCTGAACCCACAAAGAGCAGCACCGGCGCCTCTGGCGCTATCTTCAGCTCTTGCCTCAGCCTTTTTTTCTCTTTGGCCCTCTCAGCGCCCTTTGCCTTAAGGGGCGGAGTCCCGTTGTATATAACACAGATGTCCTCCGGACGTAAACCGTAAAGTCCCGTAATCTCACGCTTGCCCCTCTCGGAGTTGGCCACGACTTTACTCAGGCGCGGGTCTGTAAAGAGCCTTTTTTCCAGATAAAGCAGGACGCGGTGCTTGGGGCTCAGGGCGAGCAGAAGTCTCTTCATGGGGCCTACGGTTTGGGCGCGTCTTCTCAGCCACTCACGGTGACAGCCGTCTCCGGCGCGGTATATGTCCTGTGAAAAGGTCCTCTCAAAGCCGATGACCACATCGGGGTTATCCGCCTCAACGGCCTTTTTGACCTTAAGGGCAAAAATAAGGGGACGTAGAAAAGAAGGCCCGCCTGCCGTTATTCTGTGAAGGCTTACGCCCTCGGCCTCGGGCCACTCTCTTGCGTAGACCAGGACCTCGTGTCCCTTTGAGATAAGGGCCTTTATGAACCTTGCGAGAAAGACCTCGGCCCCGCCATAGGGGTTGAACGCGCCTCTTATGATGCCTATTCTCATGTATGAGCCCGGTTTGTGTAGAGTTTTATAAAGGCCGTGACAGCCTCTTCCGCGCTTACGTCTTCTGCCCTGCACGATGGTTTTTTCAGTATTATATTTTCAACTCCCCATGGGGCCCAGCGGGCGGGGTCTGTGGAGCCCCATATGGTGAGGACGGGTTTGCCGAGTCCGGCGGCAAGATGCATGGCCCCGCCGTCCAGGCATACTACCATTTCCGCGAGGCTGAGGGCGGCTATGAGCTCGCCGAGGGTTTTGGTCCTGAATAAAATGGGGCGCGGTTCAATGGCGCCTGCAAGTTGCCCGGCCATCTCGTCATCGCCCGGGTGCAGGGGATTATCCGCAGTGCCGGGAGACCAGAGCACAAGGGGCCTTATATCAGAGGTCTCTTTAAGGCGGCTGATGAGTCTTGCAAAAGACGCGATTGGCCATCGGTTCTCAGGCCTTCTTGAGCTGATATGAAAGGCGATGAGCCTTTTGCCTCCCGTGGTCTTGTCAATGACGGCCTTACGCACCCTCGCAAGGGTGACGGTATCCGGCCTTACGGACAGGGCCGGGGCTGGGCCTGTGACGCCAAGGGGCCGGAGCAGTCCCATGACGGCCTCTACCTCGTGCATGGGGCGGGCAGGGGCGGGAAGCGGCTGGTTGTAATACAGCCCGGCCTTTGATTTACCCTTTTCTCCGTAACCGATTCTAAGGCGCGCCCCCGTTAAAAAGGTGTATCTCGCAAGCCTCGGCGAGTATGAGCAGGCGCAGCCTATGGCCACGTCAAACTTTTTCGCGCGTATGCGCCGCATGAGCCCGGCGTTGGAGCTTAAAACGCTTAGCCTGCTCTTACTGCCGCGGTGTTTTTCCTTCTCATAGATAAATACTTCGTCAACGTCGGGATTATTGGCGATGACCTCGGCGTTGTAGGAGTTTACAAGGACGCATATCCGCGCCCCGGGGTAGGCAAGGCGCGCCGCCCTTATGGCCGGCGTAGTGCATACAAGGTCCCCGATGTTATCGCGGCGTATGAAGAGGATGCCGGAGCATTTATTAGGTTGTTGCATGGTCATGAGTTACCTTTTTCGCCTCCAGGGCGCGGAGCGTTTTTTAGATGTTTCAAGTTTTGTAACGTTAGTGGGCGTGGGGCGTTTTTCAAGTGGATACGGGCAATTTTCCTATTGGTTTTCTTTGTTCCACTTTCTTTTTTCTAAAAGAAAGTG
>CAZMKZ010000048.1:0-15854 GCA_964567185.1 uncultured Thermodesulfobacteriota bacterium | reverse complement strand
GGCCGGTTAAATACCTGAGGCTAAGTCTTATCGACGGTTTTACCAGAAGAAAGCCGGCTTTTCTTACCTATAAACTCGTTCTTCCGGTAATAGACGGCTTCAATACCATAGAGAGCCTGAATGTAGGCGCCGGTGTGTATTGCTTCAAGGTGAACAAGCCAAACTCTTCAAGCTATATAATGTGGTCTGATACAGGGGCGACGGCAAGCCTTCCCATTGCGGCGGCAAATGTGCAGATTACAGATACCCTGACACTCCAAAAATGGACAATGGCTGTAGGCAACGGCCTCCTGAATATACAACTATCGGAAGACCCGGTTATTGTTGAGCCCTTTTAATATGAGGCGCTTCCGGGCCTCCTCAAGCCGTCCGCAGGGATTTATTCGCAGTATATGCCTTTTTCTTCTCTGTAAGCGCCCTCCATGCATACCGGCCCCTTCATTGATGCTGTAAGCAGCAAGGCATCCTCTACCGCCGGTATGCGAAGCCATGACTCTCTAAAAAAAAAATACTTCTTCCTCACAGGTTAAAAAAAAGGCGCAACGCCTTTTTTTTTTAATTCAGCACCTTCCACTTCTATCGCATCTTGTAAGTGGCATGCATTTTGTTATATAAAGCGCACACTCTAATGTGAGCCTGCACAGGTTTTTGTGCATACTGCCGGTCAATGAGAACACCTGCCATGACGGTATGCACGTAGATTCCGATAGGGACGGCAAAAGGGCCGGTCCGCGAAGACCCTCTTATTAACTTTTTTAGAGCGGCTTAATGTGATAGATTGTAGCGGCACCATCAAGGTTGCGCATACGGAACATAATGCAGGCAGGAAAAAATGGATTCAGAGATTATCTACAACGCGGGTCTTATTACGGACCACGACATATATCTGCTCAAGGAAGGCACGCATTTTGCCCTCTACAATAAACTTGGCGCGCACCTCACGGCCATTGGCAAGGTAAAGGGCACGCATTTTGCCCTATGGGCCCCCAATGCCCGCTCCGTATCCGTCATAGGCGACTTCAACGGATGGAACAGGGGCTCGCACCCGCTGAGGGTCAGAGACGACTGGTCCGGCGTATGGGAGGGCTTTATCCCGCATATAGGCGATGGAGCCCTTTACAAGTACCATATCGTCTCGCGCCAAAGCGGCTACACCGTGGATAAGGCGGACCCGCTCGCCGTCCGCGCCGAGACTCCGCCAAAGACGGCTTCTGTGGTTACGGATCTCGCCTATAAATGGAAAGACAAAGAATGGATGGAGCATCGGGCCGAAAAAAACAGCCTCGAAGCCCCACAGTCAGTCTATGAGGTTCACCTCGGCTCATGGAGGCGCGGAGATGGGGGCAAATTCCTTTCTTACAGAGAGCTTGCCCAAGAGCTTACGGCATATGTCCTGGAGATGGGTTTTACCCATGTGGAATTTCTCCCCGTAATGGAGCACCCCTTTTACGGCTCATGGGGTTACCAGACAACGGGTTTTTTCGCCCCAACGTCAAGATACGGCTCACCGCAGGACTTCATGTTTCTTGTGGAGACCCTGCACAGGGCTGGCATAGCAGTCATCATGGACTGGGTGCCCTCTCATTTTCCCTCGGACCAGCACGGACCAGGTTTTTTCGACGGCACGCACCTCTATGAGCACGCCGACCCGAGGCGCGGTTTCCATCCCGACTGGAAGAGTTTCATATTTAATTACGGACGCAACGAGGTTCGTTCCTTTCTTATCAGCAGCGCCCTCTTCTGGCTCGACGTCTACCACATCGACGCCCTCAGGGTAGACGGCGTGGCCTCCATGCTGTATCTCGATTATTCAAGAAAAGAGGGCGAGTGGATACCAAACGAGTACGGCGGCAGGGAAAACATCGAGGCCATGAACTTTCTTAAAAAGATGAACGAAGAGGCCTACGGGCGCCACCCCGGCATTCAGACCATAGCAGAAGAGAGTACGGCCTGGCCCTCCGTATCAAGCCCCACGTACCTTGGCGGCCTGGGCTTCGGCATGAAGTGGAACATGGGCTGGATGCATGATACCCTGAAGTACTTCAAAGAGGACCCGCTTTTTCGAAAGCACTACCATAACGACATAACCTTCAGCATCTGGTACGCCTTTACCGAAAACTTCATGCTCCCCCTCTCCCATGACGAGGTAGTCCACGGCAAGGGCTCCCTTTTGGGCAAGATGCCGGGAGATGAGTGGCAGAGGTTCGCCAACCTGAGGCTCCTTCTCGGCTACATGTACGGCCATCCGGGGAAAAAACTCCTCTTCATGGGCGGCGAATTCGGTCAGGTGCGCGAGTGGACCCATGAAGAATCACTCGATTGGCACGTGCTTGAATATAGCTGCCACGCGGGTATGAAGAGATGGGTGAGAGACCTGAACCTCATGTACAGGGAGAGCCCGGCCCTGTACGCCATGGACTTTGACAGGAGGGGCTTTACCTGGCTCGGCGCACACGACTGGGAGGGCAGCGTCCTGTACTTCCAGCGGGAGGGCGGCGGAAGCTCCATGCTCGTGCTCTGCAACATGACGCCCATCGTAAGAGAAGGATACCGCGTCCCGGTGCCCGAGGGCGGGTTCTGGAGAGAGGTCCTTAACAGCGATGAAGAGATATACTACGGCAGCGGCGTAGTGAACAGCGGGCTCATAAAGGCCGATGCCCAACGCATGGAGGGGTACGCCTTTTCCATGGCCGTTACACTGCCGCCCCTTGGTATTGTATTCCTGAGACGCGAGGGCTCATAGCGCCCCGTCTATCCCTACCTGCCTTTCCTTCTCCCCTCCCCCTGTTAAAGCGGTAAAGAAAAAATACGCTATACTTTAAGTGAATGGGGGGAGTTTGCCATGTTCATAAAGATAAAAAAGCCCTGGGATACCCTTAAAGAAGCCGTAGACGAGGAGGTCTATCTTTCGAGAAGGGAATTTCTTAAAAAGACGGCCCAATACGGCCTTACGGCCGGGGTTGTGCTTTACGGCGGCGCTTCGCTTATGGGTCTACCCCCGGCCCTTGCCTCTACCCTTACGGGCATGACCGCAAGACCCCGAAAGGGCCTGAAGGGAAATACATATCCCGCCATACAGAACCCCGGCTTCACCCTTGACCGCCCCCTTACAGATGAAAGAGTCGCCGCCAAGTACAATAATTATTACGAGTTTTCGTCTCGAAAGAACGTATGGAAGTATGTGGAAGGTTTTAAGGCAAGACCCTGGACCATAACCATATCCGGGCTCGTGAAGAGGCCCGGTGTTTATGATGTGGACAAACTCATAAAGAGGTTCGGACTTGAGGAGAGGCTTTACCGTTTAAGGTGTGTGGAGGCCTGGGCCATGGCCGTGCCATGGACAGGTTTTCCCCTTAAAAACCTGATAGATATGGCGGAACCTTCAAGTAAAGCTAAATATGTAATATTCCGTTCCCTTAATGATAAAAAGGTCTACCGCCAGCAGAAGATACGCTTCTGGCTGCCCTGGCCCTACACCGAGGGGCTTACCATGGCCGAAGCCGCTAACGAGCTCTCATTCATGGCTACGGGCATATACGGCCACGAGCTCCCTGCCCAGCACGGCGCTCCCATAAGGCTTGTAACCCCATGGAAGTACGGGTTCAAGAGCATAAAGGCCATTGTGAGCATGGAATTTACGGCCAAAAGGCCCGCCACCTTCTGGAACACCATTGCCCCCTCGGAATACGGATTTGTCTCTAACGTAGACCCCGCTCGTCCCCACCCGCGATGGAGCCAGGCAACGGAAAAGATGCTCGGCACGGGGAAACGTAGAAAGACCCTTAAATACAACGGCTACGGCGAGTTCGTGGCCGGGCTTTACAGGTAACCCTTCCCCCCTACTCCTCATCTTCCTCTATCTTGCTATCTTTGAGCCGTTTTACTATCTTTGCCACGTGCATGCCCTGAAAACGGGCCATCTCAAGTTCATTCTTACTTGGCTGACGTGAGCCGTCGGGCGCCGCTATGGTGGTGGCGCCGTAGGGCGAGCCCCCGGTAATCTCCTCTAATGTCATCTGCCGCTTCTCTGTATAGGGCATGCCCACGATTATCATGCCGTGGTGCAGTAGCGTGGTATGAAAGCTCAATATGGTGGATTCCTGCCCGCCGTGCTGTGTGGCCGTGGAGACAAAGACACTGCCCACCTTGTTCACAAGCCCGCCCTGAAGCCAGAGCTGACCCGTTGAGTCAAGAAAGGTCCTCATCTGTGCGCACATATTGCCGAACCTCGTGGGCGTGCCGAAGATAATGCCGTCGGCCTCGGCAAGGTTTTCCAGCTTTGCCGTGGGAACGCCGGCAAAGGACTTCTTGGCCTCAAGGGCGTTCATCTTCTCCAGGACCTCATCGGAGAGCGTCTCCGGAACCTGATAGAGCTTTACCTTTGCGTCCTCAATGCACCTTGCCCCCTCGGCCATGGCCTCGGCCATCTGATAAACATGGCCGTAGAGACTATAAAAAATAATATTGAGTTTCATCTGAAGCCCTCCTTAAGTGATATTACAATTTATTAAGCCCGTTCAAAGCCGCCACCTTGTAGGCATTCGATAGCGTGGGGTAATTGAACAACGTATCTTTAAAGTAATCAACAGTGCCGCCAAAATTCATGACGGCCTGACCGATATGTATAAGCTCCGATGCTTTTTCTCCGACTATATGGACTCCAAGAAGTTTATGGCTCTCTCTGTGGAAGAGCAGTTTCACCATACCGTGGACATCTCCTGTTATCTGCCCCTTGGCCACCTCCTCAAAAAAGGCCCTTCCCGCCTCGTAGGGCACACGGTCCCGCCGGAGCTCCTCCTCATTTGCCCCTACCATTGATATTTCCGGTATTGTGTATATGCCGAACGGCATGACCCCTGTGGTCTCACAGGTAAGGCTCTCCCGCTCATATGCGTGGCAGACGGCGCGCCTTCCCTGCTCGCGGGACGTGGCCGCCAGAGAGGGAAAGCCTATGACATCGCCGACGGCATAAATATTGTGATGAGCGGTCTGAAAAGAGGAATTCACCTCAAGCAGACCCTTTGCCCCGGGCTTGAGGCCGATGTTTTCTAATTTCAGGGCCTGCGTGTTGCCTATCCTGCCCATTGTATAGAGGAGTTGGTCCGAGACGATGAACTTACCGCTGGCAAGCTCGGTGAGCACCCTGGACCGGCCGTCCACCTTTATCTCAACTACCTCTTCGGATAATTGCATGGTAACGCCCGAGTGCCTCATCCAGTATGTAAGGGTCGTGGTAATCTCCTCATCGGCAAACCTCAGCACACGGGGCCTCTTCTCCACAAGCGTCACCTTGACGCCAAGGGCCGCGAATATGCAGGCATACTCACACCCTATAACGCCGCCGCCTATTATTGTGAGGCTTTGCGGAAGCCTGTCAAGGCCGAGTATGGAATCCGTATCATGGATGTGGACGCTCTCAAAGGGCACGTTGTCCGGCCTTGCCGGCCTTGTGCCCGTGGCTATGACAATGACATCGGCCTTGATAATCTCATCTGCCCCGCCTTTGGATGACCGCACAGAAACGCTGTGCTCATCGACAAAAGACCCCTCTCCGTAGATTATCTCAACGTTGTTTCTGCCGAGCTGGTCGAGGGTTACCTCCATCTGTCTCCGTATGACATCGGTCTTCCTGTACATGAGCTCGCCAAGGGTGACGTCTCGATTAAGGGAATACTGAAAACCGAAGACAGCCCTCTGCCGAAGGCCCGCAAGGTACATGGCCGTCTCGCGAAGGGTCTTGCTGGGGATAGTGCCGGTGTGGATTCCGGCGCCTCCGATAAAGGGCTCGCGCTCGATAATGGCGACACTTTTACCAAGCTTTGTACCCTGAATGGCGGCCTTTTCTCCGCCCGGGCCAGAGCCTATTACGATGATATCGTACTTCTTCACGGCAACGGGCTCCCCCTGTATCAGCGCATGAATGAGACCTGTGCTTCATTACCGCGCAACTGTGCGCCACGGTAATGTTCTCTACGGAATATGCGCCCTTTACCCTCTTTTGACGGAAGTAAAAATCCTCTACCCAAGCTTTCATATATACACGTTAAGGCCTTATAATGCAAACCACTTTTTATGACGGCGCGCGCTCATTGTCTTGGCGTTCCGCCTATTCCTCTTTTTTATCAAAGAGAGGATAGGCGGTATTGGTAATATATGAGTTGATTCTCTTCAGGTTGGCAAGCACGTCAAGGTGTATGGAGCTCGTCTCCATGCTCTCTTTCAGCCCCATATGGAGCCGCCTGAGATGTGCGTCACGAAGCTCCCTTTCCATGGCGGAGATAGCGGACTTCATGGCAACGACCTTTTTGGCAAGCTCCCTGTCTCCCGTTCCAAAGGCCGCCGCCGCAAGCTCGAAGTTGCTGATAACCTCTCTGTACAGGTCCTTTATCTCCCTGACGCCGGCCCCGGAGAAGGTAAGATCCTTCTCCACCCTCTTTCTCGCTATCTCCATGAGGTTCTTGTCAATAACGTCGCCTATGTTCTCCATATTATCGGAAAAATGCATTATATCAAAGTCCCGCCCGGACTGCTCGTCGTTAAGGCCCTCGCGTGAGATCCTGGCAAGGTAGAGCTTTATCTCCCTGTCCAGGATGTCCACATGGTCGTCCATGGCCTCTATCTCCTCTATAAGGTAGATATCCCGCTTCTCAAAGGCGTCCATGGACCTTATGAGCATGTCCTTTACAACATCGGACTGGCGCATGGCCTCACGCGAGGCCTGCGCAAGGGCAAGTGTAGGGGAAGTGAGCACCATGGGGTCAAGAAACTTCGGTCCAAAGGTCTTGCCAGAGCCGCTCCTCTCGGGTATTAGCCTCTTTACCAGCCCTGTAAAGGGGGCCGTAAAGGGAAGAAAGATGAGGGCTATGCCCAGGTTGAAAAGTGTATGGGCGTTGGCCACCTGCCGCGCCGCAGTCCCGGCGGTAAGCCCCGTAAGGGTGGTAAACCAGCCAAGAAATGGAAGCACCATAAGCACGCCGAGTATCTTGAAGAGTATATGCGCAAGGGCCGCGCGTTTCGCGTCCACGGGGGCGTTGATGCTCGATAGTATGGCCGATACAGAGGTTCCCACGTTTGCGCCGAGCACTATGGGCATGGCCCCGTCAATGGTAAGAAGGCCGGCGTGGGCCGCAGTGATGGCTATGCCGAGTGTGGCCGCGCTGCTGTGAAAGAGGGCGGTAAAAAAAGCGGAGATGATAATCCCGGCAAGGGGGTCGCGGCTGAGACTTATGAGGGCGTCTCTTACCGCCGCGTTCTCGGCAAGAGGCATGAAGGTATCTATTATTATCTTCAGGGAGAGAAAGACAAAACCGAAACCAAGCACGGCAAGCCCAATGTCCTTTTTTCTGCCGCCCCTGGATGCGAGTATAAGAAGGACGCCGGCGCCCACAAGCAACGGGGCGTAGTCGTAAACCCTGAATGAGATGAGCTGAACCGTAAGCGTGGTCCCTATATCGGCGCCCAGTATCACGCCCATGGTCTCGTAGAGGCCTATGAGCCCCGAGCCCACAAGTCCAACGAGCATGGCAGTGCTGGCGCTCGAGCTCTGCAGGAGGGCCGTAATGAGCGCCCCAACACCGAGGGCCCTGAAACGGTTACTCGTGGCCTTTAACAAAAAACCCTTGAGCCTTGCTCCCGCGGACTTCTGCAGGCCCTCTCCTGCGAGCCTTATGCCGTAGAGCAGGAGCATAACGGCCCCAAAGAGGGTTATGATGGCAACAGTAGTCATATATCTCCCTTATGCGTACGCCTACCTACTATTATACAATAATTACGGCTCCATCGTATAACGCATATGATTTACCTTGCTTTTTCCCGACTCGAAAGTATAATATCAAATCCGTAGAGTGGAATTATGGATTTCCAATTATTTTAATCTCTGGGGTGGTATACAACCCCTTTGATCTCAAGGAGGTCATATTATGACGGGCATAGTGCATATTACGGCAAGAGAGGTGCTTGATTCGCGTGGAAACCCCACGGTAGAGGCCGAGGTGCTATTGAGCGGCGGGTTCAAGGGCAGGGCCATTGTGCCCTCGGGTGCCTCAACCGGCCGCTTCGAGGCAGTTGAGCTCAGGGACGGCAATAAAAAGAGATTTCACGGCAAGGGGGTATTAAAGGCCGTTAAGGCCGTAAACGGCCCCATAGCAAAGGCCCTCATCGGCGTTGACGCCATGGACCAGCCCCTTGTGGACTCTATTCTTATCGACCTTGACGGGACAAAGAACAAGGGTAAACTCGGGGCCAACGCCATACTCGCCGTGTCCCTGGCCTCTGCAAGGGCCTCGGCCTGCGCCACCATGCAGCCCCTTTACAGGTACATAGGCGGGACCTCGGCAAGGCTCCTTCCCGTGCCCATGATGAACATAATAAACGGCGGTGCCCACGCCGACAACAACCTTGATATTCAGGAGTTTATGATAGCCCCGGCTGGGTTCACCTGCTTCAGGGACTCTCTCCGGGCCGGTGTTGAGATATTCCATACGCTGAAGTCCATACTGAAAGACAAGGGCCTCTCCATCTCCGTGGGAGACGAGGGCGGCTTCGCGCCCATGCTTGAGTCCAACAGTCAGGCCCTGGAGCTAATCATAGGCGCCATTGAAGGGGCCGGTTACAGCCCCGGTAAAGACGTATTTATCGCCATCGACTCGGCGGCAAGCGAGTTCTATTCCCGTGGAAAATATGAGATAGAGGGCAAAAAACTCTCCAGCGCCGAGGTGGTGGCCTACCTTGAAAAACTCGTCTCAAAGTACCCTGTTGTCTCCATAGAGGACGGCCTTGACGAGCAGGACTGGAAGGGCTGGAAGCTCCTTACAGAGAGGCTCGGCAGTAAGGTTCAGCTCGTAGGCGATGATATCTTCGTCACAAACCCGGCGCGGCTCGCGCGCGGCATAAAGCTGGGCGTCGCCAACTCCATACTCATAAAGGTAAACCAGATAGGCACGCTCTCCGAGACCCTTGACGCGGTGAACATGGCCACGAGGGCGGGCTACACATCCGTCATCTCCCACAGGAGCGGCGAGACCGAGGACACCACCATCGCCGACATAGCCGTTGCCACAGGCGCTGGGCAGATAAAAACAGGTTCTTGCTCACGGACGGAGCGCACGGCCAAGTACAATCAGCTCCTGCGCATAGAAGACGAGCTCGGCTCATCGGCAAGGTTTGCCGGCGTCGATGTATTTGCCCGCTAAAAACAAAGGCCTTAGCGGTCTTATTATGCTATAATTGAAGTATAGCGGGTTGCCTGCATAAGGCGTCCGACCCTTTTGTATCACCTGTAATAAGGAGAATGTGTGTCAGCCGAAGGCTTGATTTTTCAGGCTGTTATAATCCTGGTCCTAATCATATTAAACGGTTTTTTTTCCGGCGCCGAGATAGCCATAATCTCGTCAAGACGCGCCGAGATAGACAGGCTCGCACAGGAAGGACGCAGGTCCGCCAAAAGCGTCAAGCGGATGAAGGAGAGGCCTGAGAGCTTTCTTGCCACGGTACAGGTCGGCATCACCATCGTCACAACCATCGCCTCTGTGCTCGGCGGTCTTGTGGCCATAAAATATATCAAACCGGTCTTCGTTGCCATACCCTTTTCACCCATCAGGCACTCGGCGGAGTTTCTCTCCGTTGTCATCGTTGTAGTTCTCATCTCCTATGCCTCGCTAATCATCGGAGAGCTTGTGCCCAAATCCCTGGCCCTGCGCTACGCCGAAAAAATTGCCTGTTTCTCGGCCCGGCCCCTTGACTTTTTTACCCGTATAACCGCGGTACTCGTAAAGATACTCACCTCGTCAACGAAGCTGGTCCTTAAGGTCATGGGAGTCAAGGCCAATGAAGAGAGGACCTTCATATCTGAAGAAGAGATAAAATACTTCATAAGGGAAGGCCGCGCCACCGGGGTCTTCGAGGAGACCGAGGCAGACCTTCTTCACGGGGTCTTCCAATTCGCCGATACGACGGTAAAGGAGGTCATGGTCCCCAAACCCAAGTTCTCCGCCATTGATGTGAATACGCCATCAGGTTCGGTGCTTAAGATTCTATCCGACGCCGGTTTTTCAAGGTACCCCATATACAAGGACAGCGTGGACAGGATAGTGGGGATACTCTTTAACAAGGACGTCTTCCGCTCAGTGGAAAAAGGCGGTCCCATTATCATCAAGGACATAATGCGCCAGCCCTATTTTGTGCCCAGCACCATACTCATAAGCAAGCTTCTGCGCGAGATGCAGAGAAGAAAGGTTCACATAGCCATAGTCGTGGACGAGCACGGCGACGTAGACGGCCTTGTGACCATTGAGGACATACTGGAAGAGATAGTAGGTGAGATAGAGGACGAGTACGACGTGGGCAAGGGCGGGCTCGTTGAAAAGCTCAAGGACGGCACCATGATACTTGACGCCACCATATCCATCGGCGACCTCGAGGACGAGGGCATTGTTATTGATGAGGAAGAAGAGGAGTTCAACACACTTGCCGGCTTTCTCCTCGTAAAACTGCAGAGGATACCAAGGGGCGGCGAGTTTGTCATATATAAAGACAAACGCTTCACCATAGTTGATGTTGAGGCCAACAGGATAGTAAAGGTCAAGGTAGAGCCCCTCACACCGGTAAAACGCCTGAAAAAGGCCTCCGCCTGAGTTCCGCACAAATTCAGGAGGGCTATTTAGCAGTTCTACTTCAGCTTTTTCAGCGGTTGGACCCTTCTTATTGATTGACAAGGCGTCCACTATCTAATAGATTGAATCAATACAGATTTGCACACCGCCCTGGACCTGCCTGCCGTAAAATAAGACTCTAAAGGAAAACCCCCTGTAATGAAAAAAGCATTTATCCCCTTAATGGCCCTTCTTTTTGTTTTTGGCGGCTGTGTCAGGTCTTCAACCCTCAAAAGGGCCATAAACGAAACCGATGCCGCGAGGCTTGAGGCCGCGAGCGCCGAAAAGGCCAACAAGTCTCACCTTGAAGAGATAGCCTCCATAAAAAAAGACCTTGAGGAATTGAGAACCCGCAACGAAGGCCTTGTAGAGGGAAACCTTAATAAGTCCGAGCAGATAGCCTCCCTAAGGGCCGTGCTGAAAGGCAAGGCTAAAGAGAATGCGGATCTAAGAAAAGAACTTGATGCCCTCCGTGCCGACGGGCTTCCCGCCAAAGGGGCCGTTGAGATTGACCACCCGGGCATGGATGTATACGGAGAACTTTTCAAGGCCCTGCAAGAAGACATTGATATGGGCTCGCTCAGCATAATAAGGGGCGCAAAGACCCTCTCTCTGCTCATAAGCGAGAAGGCCCTCTTTGAGAGCAAAGGCGCCGTGCTTCTTCCCGAGGGCAAGGCCCTCCTGCAGAGGATAAGCTCTGCCCGCGACAACTTGAAATTCAGTGGTAAACATATTCAGATACGTCCGATTTCACCCTCTCTCAAAGGGGGCAACGAGAATGCCGCAAAAGGTCTTGCCGTCAAACGTGGCGCAGTTATAACGCGTTTTCTCAACGAGAGGGCCGATGTAAAAAAAGCGGCACATAATGGCCTGCCATACGAAGAGAGCGCCTCGACCACCTTTTCAGGCTTTGCCGTAGAGCTCGTCTTCCCCTACGGTGAATAGAGGCGCGCCCTCACCTCACCACTTTCCATACTGAACATCATTTATGACGGGCCGCCCTGCGTCTCGCGAAAAGGGCCGTCAGCTCGGCGAGCCCCAGTGTGTTTATGACATTCTCCGGCCCAAGCCATCCCCTTACAGCCATATGCAGGCCAAAGAGCATATTGGAGAGCTGAAGCGTGGAGTGAGCGTCCGTTGATATGGCGACAAGAATGCCCCGCTCTTTTGCGAGCCTCAGATGGCTGTCCTTGAGGTCAAGCCTCTCCGGACAGGAATTCAGCTCCAGCGCAACCTTATACTCTACTGCCGCATCCATGACGGCCTCCATGTCCATGTCATAAGGCGGTCTTGAGGAAATGAGCCTGCCCGTGGGATGGGCCAGTATATCAATCATGCCCGTGCTCATGGCCTTGATTATCCTCTCCGTCATACGCGCCTCGGTCATGGTAAAGCCCGAATGGATGGAGGCAACAACGCAGTCCATCCTTTCCAGAAGCTCACGGGGATGGTCAAGAGAACCATTGGCCATTATGTCCACCTCCGCGCCCTTCAAGAGCCTGAAAGCCGACCCCGACATCTGCATCTTCTCGTTAAATGACTCTATGGCGTCCATCTCACGGCCCGCCCTCCTTGTGTCAAGGCCGTGGGCAACGCCCAGGGCCTTTGAGTGGTCCGTAATGGCAAGGTACTCGTAGCCCCGCTCCATGGCGGCGGCGGCCATCTCCTCGATGGTGGCCGAGCCGTCGCTCAGCTTCGTATGTGCGTGAAGGTCGCCCTTGATATGAGAGAGCTCAAGGCGGGGCGGCAGTGTTCCCTTTAACGCGGACTCGATTTCACCGGTATTTTCTCTTAATTCGGGCGCTATAAAGGGAAGCCCCACGGATTTGTAGACCTCTTCTTCGGTGGCCCCTGCCACAGACTTACCCTTTGTGTCGAATACGCCGTACTCGTTTATCTTTAGCCCCATCTTGTGCGCCCTCTCGCGCATGGCGATGTTATGGGCCTTTGAGCCCGTAAAGTACTGCAGGGCCGCGCCGAAGACCTCTTTTTTAACTACCCGCAGGTCCACCTGAAAACCGCTTCCAAGGAGAACCGTTGATTTGGTCGGCCCCTGCAGGAGGACTTCTTTCACATCGGGGTATACGGTAAATGCCTTCATGAGGGCCTCGCTGTTTTCAGAGGCCGCCAGTATATCAATATCGCCGATGGATTCACGCCACCTTCTCAGGCTTCCCGCCACGGCCACATCATCCACGCCCGTAAGACCACGGATATAATCCACTACCTCTGCGGCCTCGGACCAGGCAACGGCAAGGTTGAAGCGCCCTGAAATCTTTCTGAACGCCACAATGGCCCGGAGTATCTTCTGCTCGGACTTTTCACCCATGCCCGGCAGCTCTCTAAGGCCGCCCGCAAGGGCGGCCCTTTCGAGTTCATCTACGGAGCCTATGCCGAGAAGCCTGTAAAACTCCGAGGTCTTCTTTGGGCCCACGCCGTTGAGTTTCAATATGTCGAGTATGCCGGGGGGCAGTTCTTCGAGCAGGTTCTCATGAAAAGCGCATCTTCCCGTGGCGAGCATCTCCACTATCTTCTCTCTAATGGATTCGCCTATGCCGGGTATGCCCTTCAGGGCCTCTGGGCCTTTTTCAACAAGCCTCTTGAAGCTCTCAGGATAGCCCTCTATAACGAGGGCGGCGTTTCTGTAGGAGCGTATCCTGAAGGGATTTGCCCCTTTTATCTCAAGGAGATCGGCTATCTCGTTAAAGTTTCTCGCTATCTCGTTATTTTCCATGTCTTTACCTTATAACCGGAGGCATTAAAAGCTGATTTTATTTTGATTCAAAGTATTATATAATACAAAAACTCTTTATGCCCCAGAAAAAAACACGGCAGATTGTAATGGCGGGCACGGCCCGCCTTGCCCGGCTGATTTTTTTTTAATATTCATACGTTTTTTTCAAGAACTGCTGACAGCCATGGATATTTTTTTCTTTGTCTCACGTTCTTTATTCCAAAAGAAAGTGAGGGAGGTTGAAAATGAATGACAGCCCCATCGGCGTCTTTGACTCCGGCATAGGCGGCCTTACAGTATTAAAAGAGATAATAGACCTTCTGCCCAATGAGAAGACCGTGTATCTCGGCGATACGGCGCGCGTGCCTTACGGGACAAAATCAAAAGAGACAGTCATACGGTATTCCCTTGAAAACAGCCGTTTTCTCATTGACCGGGGCGTAAAACTCATTGTCGCGGCCTGCAACACGGCGAGCGCCTACGCCATAAATGAGTTGAGAGAGGCCTTTGACATACCCGTAATCGGAGTAATCAAGCCCGGCGCGCGGGCGGCCCTTTCAGCAAGCTCTCGGGGCAGGATAGGCGTCATAGGCACAGAAGGCACCATGGGAAGCCACGCCTACTCGCGCGTAATAAACAGCATCAAAAGCGGGACTACCGTCATCGAGAAGGCCTGTCCCCTCTTCGTACCCCTTGTTGAGGAGGGTTTCATCACTGAGGAGGCCACGGCCCTTATCGCAGAAAAATACCTTGACGAGCTTAAAGGCCGTGACATTGATACACTTGTCCTCGGGTGCACGCACTATCCCCTTCTGAAAGAGGCCATCTCCGCTGTCATGGGCGCTGGAGTCAGGTTGATTGACTCTGCCGAGTCCACGGCCGGAGAGGTTAAAAGGCTGCTTGAGGCAAGGGGCCTTGCAAAGAGCGAAGGCGATAATGCCAGAGAACACAGATTTTTCGTCACCGATTCACCCGGCCGTTTCGTTAGAGTAGGCAGGATATTTTTCGGAGAGCGCCTGCCCGCCCCGCAGTTGATAAATCTATCAAAAAGGGGCCTTTAAGGCACAAAAATGGCAAAAAAACGCAAAAAAAGGGCAAAAAAGGTCCATAGCAAAAAGCGTGGCTCTCACTCAGGAAGATTCTTAAAATCAATAATCATACTTCTCTGTATCGCCATTGCCGGTGTATTTGTATATCACAGGTTTATCCGGAGCGGGCCAAAGGTAATAAGGACTACGCGCCGCGTTCGGGCCAGAAAAAATATAAAACTCTTCATTGCCCATGGCGAGGGCCTTAAAGGGGTGAGCCGGTCCGTTAAAAAAGGCTCCCTTAAGAGCGAGATAAGCGAGACATTCACCATCCTCCTATGGGCCGATTCCGGAGAGGTCATACCGCGGGGCACAAGGCTCCTTGACGTGGATATACGCGACAATACGGCCTACCTAAACATAAACAGGGCCATAAAGGATAACCACCCCGGAGGCACATCAACGGAGATGCAGACCATATACTCCATCGTTAACAGCATAACCCTCAACTACCCCGAGATCAAAAGAGTAAAGATACTCATAGACGGAAAGACAGAAAAGACCCTTGCCGGGCATATTGACATCAGCGTCCCCCTTGGGCCGTACCGTGGTTTAATTCAAGACTCATAGAGGTCATGCCATGAAAAAAAAGGGATTTCGCGTTGAAAAAGATACGATGGGACCCGTATATGTCCCGGAAAAGGCCTACTACGGTGCACAGACTGCGCGCGCCAGGGCGAACTTCACCATAAGCGGCATTGCGCCTGAACCCGTCTTCATAAAGGCCACGGCCATGGTCAAAAAGGCGGCGGCCTCGGCAAACTTCTCTCTGGGACTGCTCTCGAAAAAACAGGCCCGGGCCATAATCAAGGCCGCTGACGAGATAATTTCAGGCAAACACCATGAGCAATTTGTCGTGGATGTGTATCAGGCCGGGGCCGGGACCTCGCACAATATGAACTCCAACGAGGTAATCGCCAACAGGGCCCTTGAGATTCTTGGCCGACCAAGATGCGGCTACGAGGTAATCCACCCAAATGACGATGTTAACAGGGGCCAATCCACTAACGACACCTTCCCTACCTTCATGCGTATCGCCGCGCTCTTATCCAATGAGGGGCTTGGCAAGGCCCTCAGGGCACTTATCGCGAGCCTTGATGCAAAGGCCGTGGACTTCGAGCCCATAATAAAATCAGGGCGCACACACCTTCAGGACGCCGTGCCCGTAACCCTTGGGAGCGAGTTCTCAGCCTACGCGGCTATCCTGAGGACCTCTCTAAAGCGAATAGAGGCCGGCGCAGAGGGGCTGAAGCGCATAGGGCTTGGCGGCACGGCAGTAGGCACGGGGCTAAATACCGCGGCCTCATACAGGACGAGGGTCCTTCGTGAGCTGACAAGGGCCACTAAAATAAAGGGACTTAAAAAGACAGAGGGCGGCGAGAG
>CAZMKZ010000047.1:0-15939 GCA_964567185.1 uncultured Thermodesulfobacteriota bacterium | reverse complement strand
TGGAGACGCAGACTCATATGGTGGTCTTTTACGGCATAAGAGAGGCCTTTGGCGTAACCTTTGCCATCGGTCTGGCGGCCTACTTCTACGACTTCTTTACCAAGGCCGGAAGGGCGAGGTAAGGCGTTATGGGAGTATCTCTCCATAAAGAAGAACACCACGGGAAGCCGGCGGTCCTGCCCTATTATCTGCCCGTCGGTGACGAGGTAGAGGTATTCGAGGCGGCCTTCAAGTCCCGCATGGCAGTGCTTCTGAAGGGACCTACGGGCTGCGGAAAGACCCGTTTTGTAAGGCACATGGCCTTCAGGCTCGGCCTTGACGTGAAGACAGTAGCATGCCACGACGACCTTACTGGCAGTGATCTGTTGGGACGTTTTCTTATCAAGGGGGCCGATACCGTCTGGGTAGACGGCCCCCTTACTTCTTCGGTACGAAAAGGAGGCATATGCTACCTTGACGAGGTGGTAGAGGCCCGTAAAGACACTACCGTAATCATTCATCCCCTTACGGACGACAGGCGGATTCTCACCATCGACAAGACAGGCGAGGAGCTTACCGCGCCCGATGACTTCATGCTCGTTGTCTCCTATAACCCCGGTTACCAGCATATACTTAAAGACCTCAAGCCAAGCACAAGGCAGAGGTTTGTGGCCCTGGAGTTCGATTATCCTCCTGAAGACCTTGAGATTCAGATAGTTCTAAAAGAAAGCGGTCTTGACGAGAAGCGCACGGCGGCCATAGTGCGGGCCGGAAGAAAGATGCGCCTCCTTACCGAAGAGGGCCTTGACTCTCCGCCCTGCACAAGGCTTCTTGTGCACGCCGCCCGTCTTGTCAATAACGGGCTGACCCCGGCCACGGCGGTGCTGACGGCCATAATTCGCCCTGTTACAGACGACGCCGAGACTATCGGCGCCATGCTTGATATCGCAAAGTCCATGCTCTAAGAAGCGTGCCTCATGGAATACCTCATTGGAAAAGGCATAGACAAGGCCCTCCGGCTTCGTCACGGCAGAAAGCTCAAGAAGTGGAAGGAGCAGAGCGATCCCCTGCGCGTAAAGGAGCTGGCAGGAAGGTTCTCCATCTTCGCCACTATCATCATGGGCAGATCCATGACTGTCACCCCTGTACACGGGGATCCCCCGCCCCGTCCTTACGCTCCCATGCTTTACAAGGCTGGGCACCCCTCTCAGCTCGGCGAGCACGCCTTTGGCTGGTCTGATGGCGAGAGCATCTTCCTGCCCATTACTTCCATACATATGAAAGACCATAAGATGGAAGCTGAACTCCTTAAAATATCCATATTCTTCCTTTCTTTCCAGATTATCCACGGTTCACTTGCAACGGCCCTCATGAATAAATCCCTCCTTGAGGCCGACCAGGAACTTATGGATATATACTGGATTCTTGAGAACAAGAGGCTTACGAGGCTTATAAGGAGAGAGTATCCAAATGCCCTCAAATACTATGAGGCCATAAATCAGCTCCTATTCGAGGCAAGGCCCGGCACAGGGCTTTTGAGGTCCGAAGAGGCCTTTGTCGAGGGGCTTTTAAGGGATTCCGTATCTGATAAAAGCCCTTTTACAGCAGTTTCCTCTGCAGAGCAGTGCCTTGGCTTTGCCATGGACCTGAAAAAAAGGCGGCAGAGCGAAGGCCACCGCGGCGGACGGTACAGGGCCATAATGCCCTTTATCCCCTATGGCAGGTTACTGCCCGCGAGGATTAAGGCCGAGGCTGTTTTCAGGGGGGCCCCGCACGTCCCAACATACGGGTCCGAGGATTCGGTGCGCGAGGATGTGAAGGTCAATGATAAAGAGAAGAAACGCTTTAATCAGAAGAGCGAGAAGGTAGATGAAGAGGCCAACAACGAGGGCCTTGCCCTCAATATTTACGATAAGTTTATAACATGGGCGGAGTTCGTTAACCTGAACCGCCCCTTTGACGACGACCCCGATGATGACCTTGATAAAAAGGCCGAGTCCATGGATGAGATTTCCACGGCCCAGGTCCAGCGTTCAACTAACGCCTTTTTTAACGCAGAGCTTGAAAAAGAGGCCTTATATGATGATGGAGAGAGGGACGAGGGGGCTAAAAAGGCAGGTGTTTTCAAATACCCGGAGTGGAATTACCTTAAAAAGGCTTACCAGGAAGACTACTCTACCCTCAGGGAGACCACTGCCGAGGACGCGGACAGGGGTTTTGCCGATAAGGTCCTTAAGACCCGCCATGGCCTCATAAAAAAGCTACGCCGCCAGTTCGAGCTATTGACGCCGGAACTGCGCCCCTTAAGGAGGCAGATAGACGGCGGGGATATAGATATTGACGCCCTTATATCCGCCACTGCCGACCGCCTCGCGGGCAGGGGTTTTGAGGACAGATTGTACATCCGCGACGCGCGGGCCGCAAGGGATATGTCGGTGCTTTTTCTCACGGACCTTAGCATGTCAACGGAGACATGGGTTGGGGAAAAGCGTGTCATAGACCACGAAAAAGAGGCCCTGCTTCTCCTTTGCGAGTCCATGAAGGAGCTACGGGACAGGTACGGGGTATATGGATTTTCCGGCAGAAACAGGTCAGGGTGCCGTTACTATCATGTCAAGGGCTTTGACGAACCCTATACCGATAAGGTAAGAGAGAGGATAGGGGCCCTTGTTCCCATAGGCTACACGAGGATGGGACCGGCCATAAGGCACGCCGCCGGCCTTCTTGAAAAGGAGAGGGCGCGTGTAAGGCTCCTCTTCATCGTATCTGACGGAAAACCCAATGATATGGATATCTACGAGGGCAGGTACGGCCTTGAGGATACGGCCATGGCCATAAGAGAGACGAAAAAGGCCGGAATAACCCCATTCTGCCTCACCGTGGATAATTCGGCGGGCGCGTATCTGCCGCGGCTCTTCGGCAAGGGGCATTACGTCGTGCTCTCTGACGCGCAAAAACTCGCCAGTAGCCTGCCCGTACTCTTCGCCCGTGTCGTGAACGGCCTCTAACCGCCTCTCTTCCTCCCCGCCTTTGCCCTGCCTTACCCCCTAAGTTTGGAATTGACTTTCATTTGGCCATGGCTGATAATCGAGGCTGTGACGGTAGACCGCCTGTGAGTAGGAGGTAGAGATGGAAGACGGCCTCAAGATAAAGAGCCTGAAGATAGATAACCCGGGGGGCCTTAATATGATACTGGGGCAGGCCCACTTCATAAAGACCGTTGAAGACCTGCACGAGACCCTTGTATCTGCTCTTCCGGGCATCAGGTTCGGCCTTGCCTTTATCGAGGCATCGGGGCCCTGTCTTGTGAGGACTTCAGGCAATGACGAGGCCCTGCGGGCGCTTGCAGGTAAAAACGCGCTGAAGCTCTCGGCAGGTCATGCCTTTATTATCTTTCTTGAAGAGGCCTTTCCAGTAAACGTATTGAACGCCGTAAAGGCCGTGCCCGAGGTCTGCAGTATCTACTGCGCCACGGCAAACCCCGTGGAGGTCGTGATTGCCGAGTCCGGTCAGGGCAGAGGTATCCTTGGCGTAATCGACGGCCTCAAAACAGAGGGTTTGGAAGGCGAAGCCGATATAAAAGAGCGTAAAGAGCTATTGCGGAGGTTTGGCTACAAATTGAAGTAGGAGCCCTTTAGAGCTTTATTTGACTTACCTTACAAGAGGGCGTCCCGCCTCTGCCTGCGCCGGTGTCCTTGTACCGGCGTATCGCCTATACCTTTTTATTTCACCCCGAAATGGGGACTTTGGCCGCCTGAAAGGCGGTTAACCTTAAAGTGTGCCTTATATCACGAGCATAATGGCGGGTTGTATCGAAAAGGCGACGGTGAAAAAAAATTATATGGCTTATGCCGTGAAGACTATAAGGAGTACGCGCGCGCTCGGCGTCTTTTTAGCAGTCCTTGTCCTGGTTATTACGGGGTGCTCTACCGATACCAAAGAAAAGGGCGCAAGGGACCTTGAGGTAATTGAGTCTTCAGGGCTTCTGAAGGTCATCGTGCGTCCCCGCGCCATATCCTTTGCCACCCCGGGCATTACACAGGTGCTCATAGACAGAAAACTCGCCCTCGCGCTCTCGCGTGAGCTTGACCTGAAATTAAAGCTCGTGGTCATGGATGACAACGCCGAGATGATGAAGAAACTCAGAAACGGCAAGGCCGATATCATAGCCGCCGGTATCATAGCCACGCCGGAAAAGGGCCTGGCCTTCTCCATACCCTATAGATATACCGATGAATTACTTATAGTAAAAAAAGAAGGGGTCCCGGCAGAGGGGGCTAAAGCGTCACGTCCTTCTCTGGAGCACAGGTCCATATGCCTTAGCACCGGAAGCCTCAAGACAGGGGCCGTTAAGAGGCTTAAGAATATGGGGGTCAAGAGGTTTATCAAGCCCGCAAGAGGCACGGGCGCCGATGAGGCCCTTGGTCTCGTGGAGAGCGGCGAGTGCTTTGGCGCCGTAGTGGATTCCGTATCATGGGACGAGCTCTCCGATAATTATCCCACTCTCACGCAGGCGAGGGTCCTTGAAAAATCATTGCCCATAGCGCTTCTTATGAGGCCGGGGGCCGTTCAGCTGCGGAGAAGAATAAACGAGTTTCTCATATCAAGGTCCCTTACCTCAGATAGCGCCCTTAAATACAGCCTTGACCTTGACGGCATAAAGGAGAAGAAAGTCATCAGGATGATAACCCGCAACAACGCCCTTACCTACTATATCTACAGAGGCACGCCGGTGGGCTTTGAGTACGAGATAATGAAAAAATTTGCCGACGAAGAGGGCCTGCGGCTCGAGGTGGTTCTGCCTCCGGGGCACAGCGAACTAATCCCGTGGCTTAATGACGGCAGGGCCGATGTTGTAGCCGCGGCCATGACCATGACAGATGAGAGGAAGAAAGAGGCCGCCTTTACCGTGCCCTATAACTATGTCAGGGAGATAGTGGTGGTGAGGGGAAAGGACAAGTCCATAAAATCGCCTGCCGACCTCAGGGGAAAGACCGTCCACGTCCGAAAGAGCAGTTCCTTTTACGAGAGTCTCATGGCTCTTAAGAAAAAGGGCCTTGATTTTGAGATAGTCCAGTTGCCCGAAGATATGGAGACCGAGGATATCCTTGATGGTCTTGCCGACGGGCGTTGGGATATTTCTGTCAGCGACTCCAACCTTCTGGAGATGGAGCGCGATAAGGGAAAGGACCTGAAGGCCGCGTTTACTCTGAAGAAACAGGGTATCGGGTGGGCCGTCAGAAAAGGAGACGTTAAGCTCCTTGCCGCGCTCAATACCTTTATAAAAAAGAAATACAGGGGCTTTTTCTATAATACCATAAAAGATAAATACTTCAAAAATCCGGCCCCATCGGGCGCGTGGAGCAAGGGTTTCCGTTATGACAAGAGCGGTCAGATATCGCCCTATGACGACTTGGCCAAAAAATACGCCGGCAGGTACGGGCTTGACTGGCGCCTTGTGGTTTCGCAGATATTTCAGGAGTCCGGTTTCAATCCGCGCAAGAAGAGCTGGGCAGGCGCGAAGGGGCTGATGCAGGTTATGCCGAGGACGGCAAGGGAGCTTGGCCTGAAGGACCTCTATGACCCGGAGTCATCCATAAAGGCGGGGACCTATTATCTGAAAAGGCTTCTGGAAAGGTTCGGTCCTTCCATAAAGCTGAAAGACCGCATAAGGTTTACCCTGGCCTCTTATCATGTGGGGTATAATCATGTCGCCGACGCGAGACTCCTTGCGCAGAGGCAGGGGCTTAACCCCGATGTATGGTTCGGCAATGTTGAAAAGGCCATGCTTCTCCTTCAGAAACGCCGCTATTACCGTAAGACCAGATACGGGTACTGTAACGGGCGCAGAACAGTCAACTATGTCAGAGAGATACTCAATAGATATAACGCCTACCTCAGGTCCGATGTCGATGAGGCGGCGTGACGGTCGGGACGCCTCATGATGCCGTACTTCAAAAAGACTTTCAAGTACAGGGGCGCTGTGATAGACTTATTTAATCAGATAAATACGGACCCTACGCCTTTTATCCATCGCGGAGGCCTCTCATGAGTATCTTACGGCTACAGACCTTAGCCAGTCTACTTTCCATTATCCTTTTCGGTTTTTTTCTCTCAACCGCCCCGGCGCATGCAAAGGGCACTGCCCATGACGCCGCCACCATGCAGTGCCTCGGTTGCCATGAAAGCGGCCTCAAGGTAGACCTTGTCTTCCACAGCGAAGGCAGTGATCATCCCATAGGCATGGATTACGTGCGGCTCGCAAAGGGAAATCCCTCTCTTGTGCGCCCAGCTAAGCTGAATCCGAAGTTGCGGCTTGACCACGGCAGGATAGGGTGCCTGACCTGCCATGTGCCTTATGATAAAAAGAATCATCTCGTCCTTGCCAAAAAACGTCTGGCCATGCCCGCCGGAGCAGACCCAATGCTCACCCTTGATAATAGTGTAAGCGGCCTCTGCATGGCCTGTCACCTGAAGTAAGAGGACGGCACAGGTATTATCTGAGAGGACGGCCCACTGATGAAGAGTTTCAGGAAGGAACTTTTTTTTAACCTCCCCGAGCGGTTCGGTTTTGTGAATATCACAGGGCAGGTCTCCGACGCCCTTGCCGATAGCGGCATTACCGAGGGCCTTGTGCTTGTAAATTCCATGCACATTACTGCCTCTGTATTCATAAACGACGACGAGCCGGGCCTGCACGAAGATTTCCGTTCCTGGCTTGAGGGGCTTGCCCCGCACGCGCCCATATCACGATACCGTCACAATGACACCGGCGAGGATAACGGCGACGCCCATCTGAAGAGAGAGATAATGGGCAGGGGCGTAGTCGTGGCGATCACAGAGGGGAGACTCGACCTTGGGACATGGGAGCAGATATTTTACGGCGAGTTCGACGGAAGAAGAAGGAAAAGAGTGCTTGTAAAGATTATTGGCGAGTAGGGCGTAATCTTTGCAAAACTCACCTTACCCCACCGGCAAGACCCCAAAGACCATACCGCTGTAACGCAGAGAGCCCGTTGAGACGGGAGAGGCGAGGGCTTAGAAGCAGGGTTTACCCTCAAGAAGGATATCAATCCATTCATCGTCCTTCAGGGCCTTCATCGTAGGGCCGTAGAAGATGAAGTCCTGATGAAAGGGCACGGAAACCTTTCCGCCGAAACCCGCGTTGTCTCCAAGGGCTATGTGAACGGTGCCGAGTATTTTTTCTGTCTCAAGGATATTATCGGGCCGCGTGGCCTTATCGTTTGTACCTATGCCGAGCTCTGCAATGTTGGCGGCAAGGGGAGTTCGCGCGAGCTCTTCGGAAAGCACACCAACGTATTCCTCTTCGCCTGTTACAGATACGGCGAGACCTTTTTTTATCTCAATGGTTACGGGATTATTCATCTTCCGTGTAGGCGCCCACTCAAGGACAAGCCTCCCCTCGGCAGTGCCCTCTACGGGGGCCAGAAAGGCCTCACCTGCCGGGAGGTTTCCGTAGGAGCCCGGCTCCGTGAGTATGCCCGTGTCGGCAAGCACGTCCCGCCCTTCTATGGAAAAGCCTATATCCGTGTGGTTGGCCGAGGTTATCCTGACACGGACCGCGCCGGAGAGTTTTTCTTGAAGTGAGAGGGTCCTTTTTACAAGGTCCTCCCAGTCTACGGCCATGGCCCCGTCAAGCATGGCCCTCTCGAATATGGGCATGCTGGCGTATCTTGCCCCCGTTGTATCGGTGAGGAATTTACGGAACCTCGTGTGCGTGGTGGAGTAGTTGCTGAGAGCAACGACTGCCGCGGGAGCTGTGGCGTGTCTACGGACAATATCTTCGGCCATAAGGATGTCATCTTCATGGGCGGTCTTTGTGAGTATCCTCTCAAGGAGACCTCCGGCCTTTAATTTCAGCGCGGCCTCTTCGCCGAAGGCGGCCCGCCATAGGTCCTCGTGGGGCTCTACGCCGTGACCTCCACCTGAAGGGAACTCCACGTACTCGGTATGACAGAAGGCGCTACCCACGTCAGTGAGTTCTCTGGCAATCACCGCAAGCTCAAGCCTTCTACTGCGCTCGGCCTCTGTCGGGGTCTCATCCGGTCTTATGGTGTCTGTGAAGACAATGACACGCTCTTCCTTTTTTACGCCGAGATTCAGGGTAAATATGTTCTCCATAGCATTATTCATAGGGGGTCTTCCTCTGGTTTTTTTTATAGTTAGGATATACCATTGGCCTTTGTTTTGTCAATCCGGCCTCTTAAGGGACGTGCCTGTAAATCCGCTAAAAAAGATATATTGACAAAAAGCCTTTAAAAACAGTAAAATAAAGTAAAAGTTTAATACCATAACAGATATCTTAATAACAAAAAGAGATATTAGTGGCAAATAAAACTTCAACAAGAGTGCTTATCGTAGATGATGATACCAACCTCCGTGAGCTTCTTGAGGAGGCGGTAAAGGACTGGGGCTATGATGTTTTCATCGCCGGCAGCGGTGAGGACGCCATTAAGCTCATGGGCCGTAAAAAATTCAATATTGTTATATGCGACCTCAAAATGCCGGGTATGGGCGGTCTTAAGCTCCTCAAGAAGATAAAGGCTCATGACAAAGAGGTCCATGTAATCGTAATCACCGGATACGCTACCATCGAGACTGCCCTGAAGGCCATAGACGCCGGGGCCTGCGATTATCTCACAAAACCTTTCCGTCTTGATGAGCTTCATGATGTTTTGAAGAAGATATGCGAGACGGCCGTCTTTCACGATGGAGACACACGCCTCCTTGATAAACTCAGCAAGACCTATGGCGAACTTGACGTAATGCAGGCCATTCAGAGAAATAGGGCCGACGAGCCGGGTTGAGCATTTTTTAACCGTAGCGGCCTTGAGTATATTTTACTGCAGATGGATTGGCCCTTTAATGCGCTTCAACATCACTGAGAAGCCTCGATTAACCGCTGTTCTTTCTTGAATATATTATAAAAAGAAAACCAGAGATGATATCCAGGGTAAGGGATACGCTAAACAAGTTTTCCATGCTCCGCGCCGGCCAGAGGGTCCTCGTGGCCGCAAGCGGCGGGCCTGACTCCATGGCCATGCTTCACGCTCTTTTTTTGCTGAGAGACGAGCTTGAGCTCGAGCTTGCCGTGGCACACCTTAACCATAACCTGAGGGGTGGAGAATCGAAACGGGACTTCAAGTTTGTAGAGGATAAGGCCGCTGAATACGGCCTTGAGTTCTTCGGGCGCACCTTGAGGTCCGGGGCACTGAAAAAGTCATCCGCAGAGGGCCTTCAGGCCGCGGCGCGTGACAAGAGGCTTTCTTTTCTCTTTGATACGGCAAAAAAGTTCAGCGCAGGGCGCGTTGCCATGGGGCACACCATGGACGATCAGGCCGAGACCATGCTCATGCGTTTCATGAAGGGAAGCGCTTTACCCGGGCTATCGGGGATGTGGCCCGTGCGGGGGCTCCTCATAAAACCCCTTATCGAGATAAGGCGCGTTGAGGTGATGGACTTTATAAAAGAGCAGGGCATTGATTACATCGTGGACTCATCCAACCTCAAGGACGCATACCTGCGAAATAATATACGCCACCACCTTCTGCCATTTATACGGGATAATTACAACCCCTCCATAGTCGAGTCTCTGGCAAGGACCGCCGGGGCGCTTCGTCACGACAACGATTATATCGAGGCCATCGCCGGGCACCTTGGCGTGGTTATTAAAAGGTCAAAGAGAGAGGTCGTCCTTGACGGCGGGCGATTAAGGGAACTCCACCACGCCCTCCTTATTCGAGTATTTTTAGGCTCTGCCGGGGCCCTCTCAAAGAGGTCCCGTATCAGCTCCGCTAACATAACCGATTTTATAGGCCTTGTCAGGGGACAGAGGCCCAATGCGGCTCTCACGCTTCCGGACGGGCTTTTCGTGCGGCGGGAATACGAAAGGATAATCCTGTCTCTGGTTCCTCCCGCCGGTGCAGTCACATTTGATATGGCCCTTGATGTTCCCGGTAAAACTAAAATACATGGCGTCGGAACCCTTGAGGCCACGGTCCTTGATGTCCCCCCGGTGGCCTTTAAGAAGGGAGCCGCCTGTTTTGATTACGCCTCCATTGATGGCCCCCTTAAGGCACGGTCTTTTATCCCCGGTGACAGGATAAGGCCCCTTGGCATGAAGGGGCACAGGAAGGTCAAGGACATCTTTATCGATGAGAAAATCCCCCTTGAGAGGCGCGGCAGGACGCCCATAGTCCATGTTGGCGGCGAGGTCCTGTGGGTGGCGGGAGTGAGGCAGTCCGAGACCTGCAAGGTCAAAAAGACGACTACAAAAACCCTTATGATAAGATTCCGGCAGGGGCGTTCCGGTGGGTAGGAAGAGCTTATCCGGAGGCATATTCGCCAGACTCCTTTAAGGGTGGGGGAGAAGGTCAATAAATAGCAGGGGCCGCCGTTTTTTGGCGGCCCTTTTTTGTAAAAGGATTTAGCGGCCCCCGGGTCAGGGCGCGTTCATTTGTATAAAAAATACCATGAGGAGCGCGACAAAAAGGCCAGCCAAAAGTATTTTTTAAATGGAATATCTTATGGCCCAAGTGCTTTGGCGCCTGAATTCCACTGAAAATATGGGAAATAGCGCATATCCCCTTGAGGATTTTCTTAAAGGGCATTAGACTTGTGAATCGAGTATAATTTTGATATATTTGACAGATTAAGCAGAGACCGGGGGCCATTGAGCGTGATATTAAAGTATAAAAATATCCTCCCCACCATCCATGAGACGGCATTCATTGAGCAGAGCGCGCGCATAATCGGCGATGTGCATATTGGGGAGTATTCAAGCGTCTGGTTCAACTCAGTGGTCCGCGGGGACGTGCACTTCATCAGGATAGGCAAGAGGACCAACGTGCAGGACAACTGCACCCTTCACGTCACAAAAGATATCTTTCCCCTTGTCCTTGACGATGATATAACAATCGGACATAACGTGGTGCTTCACGGCTGTCATGTAAAGAGCAGGTGCCTTATCGGCATGGGGGCCATACTCCTTGATGATGTGGAAGTCGGGCCGGACTGCATAGTGGGGGCGGGCTCGGTGGTAACGGAGGGGACAAAGGCCCCTCCGGGGACACTGCTATTCGGCACGCCGGCGCGGGTAAAGCGTGATTTGCGGCCCGATGAGCTTGAACGCATCAAACGCTCGGCCAATAACTATATCGCCTACTCTAAAGACTATATCGACGGTATAGGAAGATAACGATTTTATGAAGTACGCCTCTATTGATACGGGCACCAATACCCTGAGGCTCCTTATAGCCGAAAAGACCTCCCATGGCCCGTTAAGACCGCTCCTCTATAAAAGGGCCATAACAAGGCTCGGCGGCGGGTATACCACTGAGGCGGGCATGGCCCCGGAGTCCATGGAGCGCAGTATCAGGGCGTTGGCTGACTTCGGTGATATCATAGAAGATTACGGTGTGGATCGGGTCAGGGCCTCTGCCACAAGCGTAGTAAGAAGGGCCGTAAACAGGGATGCCTTTCTGCACGAGGTAAAAAAGAGGGCGGGCCTTGAGATAGAGGTTATTGACGGCCTTATTGAGGCGCGCCTCACCTTGAAAGGCGTAAACTCCGTAATCACAGGGCAGGCAGAGCGCTCCCTTGTCATGGACATAGGCGGGGGGAGCACGGAGTTCATCGCCACCCTGAATGGAAAATCCATGGGCGCATGGAGCCTTGAGATGGGAGTAGTGCGCCTCACGGAAAAGTTTTTCAGGCACGACCCCCCGGAGGCCGGCGAGTTACGCGCCATGGAGGGTGAAATACGGGGAGTTATAGGTGAACTCATGCAGATGATGTCTGAGAGCGGCGTTGACCCGGCCCTGTACGGCCATGAGGCCGTTTTTATCGGCACAGCGGGCACCATCACCACCCTTGCCGCCCTTGACCTGGGCCTCGATGAATACGATAGGGACAAAATTAACAACTACACGCTCCCGGAGCAGAGGGTGGGGTACTTTTATGAATATCTGGCCAAACTTACTATTGAGGCAAAAGAGCGGATACTCGCCCTTGAGAAGGGCAGGGAAGACCTGATAATACCCGGCGCGGCCATAACAAAGATTACCATGGAAGCCTTTGGTTTTAATGAAGTAAAGGTTAGCGATGCCGGGCTCCTTGAAGGGCTCATAATTGAAATGACTGAAGATTACGGAGGTTTAGACTAAAGATGAATACCCTGAAGATAAAAGAGGCGCTTACCTTTGATGATGTGCTCCTTGAGCCTGTCTACTCGAAGATACTGCCGCGGGACGTAGATACTTCAACAAGGCTCACGGATAAGATACGTCTTAATATCCCCCTTGTGAGCGCGGCCATGGATACGGTGACAGGCTGGCGCATGGCCATAGCCATAGCGCAGGAGGGAGGCATTGGTTTCATACACAAGAACCTTACCGTAGCCGAGCAGGCGGCCATGGTGGACAAGGTAAAAAAGTTCGAGTCCGCCGTAATCAGAGACCCCCTGACGCTCCATCCCGATCAGATGGTATGTGACGCCCTTGAGATAATGGCCAAGGAGAACATATCGGGCTTTCCCATCGTAAAAGACAATCTCCTCGTAGGCATACTCACTAACAGAGACCTGCGCTTTGAGTCAAATCCCACGAAGAAAATATCCGAGATTATGACAAAGGATCTGGTGACGGCAAGGTCGGGCATATCCATAGAAAAGGCCAAGGACATACTGCACCAGCACAGGATAGAAAAACTCCCCCTTACGGACGCAAAAGGCCGCCTGAAGGGGCTTATTACGGTTACGGACATTGAAAAACGACAGAGGTTCCCAGGCTCCTGCAAGGATTCGCTTGGAAGGCTTCGCGTTGGCGCGGCTGTGGGTGTATCCTTTGACAGAGAGGAAAGGGTAGACGCGCTGGTGAAGGCCGGTGTTGACTGCATTGTCCTTGATACGGCCCACGGGCACAGTAAAGGTGTCCTGGAGGCCCTTAAAGACACGAAGAAGAGCTTCAAGTGCGAGCTCATCGCCGGCAACATCGCCACGGTCGAGGCCGCTAAGGCCCTTATGAAGACCGGCGTTGACGCCCTCAAGGTAGGTGTCGGGCCGGGCTCCATATGCACTACACGGATTGTAACGGGTATCGGTGTGCCGCAGATAACAGCCATCTTCGAGGTGGTGAGAGAGGCGAAAAAGAAAAATATCCCCGTTATCGCCGACGGAGGCATCAAGTATTCCGGAGATATTACAAAGGCCATCGCCGCCGGGGCCTCCACCGTAATGATAGGCGGACTCTTTGCCGGAACCGACGAGAGCACCGGCGAGACCGTGCTCTATCAGGGCCGTACATTCAAGGTCTATCGCGGTATGGGCTCAATAGAGGCCATGAAAAAAGGCAGTAAAGATAGATACTTTCAAGAGGATGTTGAGAGCGAACTTAAACTTGTGCCTGAGGGTATCGAGTCCTCTGTCCCTCACAAGGGCCCCCTTAGCGCCACCATCTACCAGCTTGTGGGCGGGCTCCGCGCGGGCATGGGATACTGCGGATCAAGGACCATACCCGAGCTCCATGACAAGGCGCAATTTGTCAGAATATCCTCATCAGGGCTCCGTGAGTCCCATGTACATGACGTGATGATGACAAAGGAGCCGCCCAACTACAAGCTCCATGTATAGGGTGATTTCTTTTTTTTAAAAGTCTCCGTAGGGTGGGCACTGCCCACCATTAAATAATATTTCAGACTGGTAGGATGGGTGGAGTGAAACGTAGCCCATCAAAGAGCAGGGCAACTGCGGCCGCCAAAGATTTTTCCGCCAAATAAAACAACAGGGTCAATAAATGGACATTCATTCAGGCAGGATACTCATACTGGACTTCGGCTCTCAGTACACCCAGCTTATCGCGCGGCGTATTCGCGAGGCAAAGGTATACTGCGAGATTCACCCCTTTTCCCGTGATATCTCCTTTATAAAGGAATACCGCCCCGCCGGGATTATCCTTTCGGGCGGCCCTTCGAGTGTATACGGGGTGAAGGCCCCGCTTATCTCAAAAGAAATATTTGACCTCGGTGTGCCGGTCCTCGGCATCTGTTACGGGCTTCAGCTCATGGCCCGCCTTCTTGGCGGCACTGTGGAGAGGTCAGGCAAATCCGAGTACGGAGGCGCCGATCTTATTATCAAGGACCGGACGGATCTCTTCAAAGGCATTCGCAAGAAAAAACTCCGTGTATGGATGAGTCACGGCGATAAGGTAAAGAAACTTCCCAAGGGCTTTCACGCCATAGCCAGCAGTGATAACTCGGCCTTTTCCGCCATTAGGCACAAAAAAAAGAATATCTACGGCGTGCAGTTTCACCCCGAGGTGGCCCACAGCGAGCAGGGCGCACGGCTTATCAAGAACTTTCTCTTTACCATATGCAGGGTAAAGCCCCTATGGACCATGCGCTCTTTTATTGATTCGAGCATAGAGGAGATACGTGAAAAGGTAGGCAGCGCGCGCGTAATCTGCGGTATCAGCGGCGGCGTTGATTCTTCCGTGACGGCGCTCCTTGTTCACAGGGCCATTGGCAGGCAATTAACGTGCATATTCGTTGATAACGGGCTCCTCAGAAAGGACGAGGGGCCTATTGTGGCGCGGGCCCTTAGAAAAAACTTCAAGATGAATCTACTGTGTATCGATTCTTCCGAGAGATTTTTGAAAAGACTCAAGGGCGTTGCCGACCCGGAACGGAAACGTAAACTCATTGGCAACGAGTTCATAAGGGTCTTTCAGCGCGAAGCGCGCTCCATAAAAGACGCCCGTTTTCTTGCTCAGGGCACCCTGTACCCCGATGTCATAGAGAGCGTTTCCACAAAAGGGCCATCGGCCACCATCAAGAGCCACCACAACGTAGGCGGGCTCCTTAAGAATATGCGCCTCAAACTCATCGAGCCGCTGCGGGAGCTCTTTAAAGACGAGGTGCGCGAGCTTGGACGTGAGCTCGGCATGGCCGCCGAAATGGTAGACCGCCATCCCTTTCCCGGCCCGGGTCTTGCAATAAGGATTATAGGGAGCGTAACGCAGGAGAGGTGTCATATCCTCCGCGAGGCCGACGCCATAGTCCTTGAGGAGATCCGTTCCGCCGGACTCTATGACAGGGTCTGGCAGTCCTTTGCCGTGCTCCTTCCCGTAAAGACCGTGGGCGTCATGGGCGATGAGAGGACATACGAGAACACCGTGGCCGTGCGCGCCGTGCAGAGCCTTGACGGCATGACCGCGGACTGGGCGCGCCTGCCCTATGAGGCCCTTGAACGCATATCCACGAGGATAATAAACGAGGTGAGAGGTGTAAACAGGGTGGTTTATGACATAAGCTCAAAACCGCCGAGCACAATAGAATGGGAGTAGATAATGGTAGAGGACCTTAAGGGTAAGGAGACCTGGAGGATATTCAGGATACTGAGCGAGTTCATAGAGGGTTTTGACGAGCTCTCCGATATAGGACCCGCCGTCTCCATATTCGGCTCGGCAAGGACAAAGCCTGAAGATAAATTCTATAAAAAGACCGAAGAGATAGCGGGACGGCTATCCGAGGAAGGTTATACCATTATCACGGGCGGCGGCCCGGGCATCATGGAGGCCGCCAACAAGGGCGCCTATGACAACGGCGGCCTCTCCGTTGGCCTTAACATAAACCTGCCCATGGAGCAGACACCCAACAAGTATCAGACCAATTCTCTTAACTTCCGCTACTTTTTCGCCAGAAAAGTCATGTTCGTAAAATACGCCATGGGCTACATCTGCCTGCCCGGCGGTTTCGGCACCCTTGACGAATTTTTCGAGGCCCTTACCCTCATACAGACGCATAAGATATTCCCCCTTCCCATAATACTTTTCTGCAGAGAGTACTGGAACCCCCTCCTTGATTTCATGCGGAACACTATGTTTAAATACAATACTATATCCGCCGAGGACCTTGATATCATAAAGGTTACCGACGATGCCGACG
>CAZMKZ010000046.1:0-16139 GCA_964567185.1 uncultured Thermodesulfobacteriota bacterium | reverse complement strand
TATTGGTTTTCTTTGCCCCACTTTCTTTTTTCTAAAAGAAAGCGGGAGGTTTTCTTTGTCTTCGTTACCTTCTTCTAAAAGAAAGTAAGGGGAAAATCCATGTGTTTCAAGAATTCTCTCTCGAAGATTTTGCCGCCGGATAGGGGCTGATATGTGGTATTCGCGGCTAACCACTGGGCCTCTTTCTTTTTCTCATCATTGAGCGCCAGAGCCGCTCCCTTTAGCGCGGCGTCTCCGGCAAAGTTCACGGAGCCAGCCCAGAGCGCATCGATAAGCCCCACATCAATAAGGCCCCTCATGCTGAGGTTACTGCCGAAGGCCCCGGCAATATGAACTTTTTTGATATTCCCGGCATGGACGCCCGCCTTATTGAGGAGCGTTGTAATGCCTGCCCTGATGGCGGATTTGGCTACCTGAAGGGCCCGTATGTCTTCCTGCGTAATAGAGATAGTCTTGCTTGCGCCTCTAAAAAGTATGAAGTAGTTGCCTTTTTCATCGCTTTTTATCCTGCTTGAGAGGTTTGAGTCAATCTCATCGGCGTCCTTTATCCTGCCCGTGTTGTCGATTACCCCGGCGGCCAGAAGGCCGGAGACCGTGTCAAGAAGGCCGGAGCCGCAGATGCCCTTCGCCATGACATTGCCCATGACATCAAGGCGTACGGAATGGCCCTCAATCACCACGCCCTTTATGGCGCCGTCCGAGGCCGTCATGCCGTGGGTTATGCCCGCGGCCTCAAAGGCGGGTCCTGCGGCCGCTGATGTGGCGTAAAGTCTGTTATCGGCCTTTAGCATTATCTCGCTATTGGTGCCTATGTCTACAAGGAGGGTGTTTTCCGTCTCTTCAGTAAGACCGAGGGAGAGGGCCGCGGCAACGGTGTCGCCTCCCACAAAACCGCCTACCATGGGGAAGACGTATACATAGCCATTATCGGTAACCCCGTTGAGCCCCACTTTTACGGCCGGTACGGTGCGGGCCTCTTTGAAGAGGGGTTTATAAGGGACCTTTGCGATGGAGGCGGGGGAGAGGCCGAGGAAAAAATGCTCCATTATACTGTTGCCCGCCACGGTAACGGCCTCCGCAGTGGCATCCGGCGCGAGCTCTTTAATGAGGGAGCCGCAGGCGCTCAGGAGGCATTGGGTGAGCTCATGGAGGAGCGATGGGTCGGATTCCATGGCATTGACGCGCTCAAGCACATCGGCTCCCCGGCGTATCTGCGGGTTGGGCATGGAGAGGCACTTATGCATCTCCCCGGTCTTCACGTCGGCTACGCAGGCGGCAAGGGTGGTGGTCCCTATATCAAGGGCTATTCCCGCGGTCTTTTCTTTTTTGTATATGCTCATATTACCAACGATGGTCTCAATGCCCGGGGCTCCGCGCCTTTTAAGGGCAGGCAAGAAGGCGGTTTGTTTATCCCATGTAAGAGGGGAGAGGGCTAATATGTTATCTGAACGAGAGCTTGGGCACGCTCGTCAGGAGCAGTTTAAGGTCGTCGTCTCTGAACTGAAGCCCGGCGCCGGCAAAAGAGGAGCCAAGCCCAATTTTACTTATGAAGTCATCTGCCCCGGCTGTCACATAAAAATATTTATTGAGGAAGAACGTGGCGCCCACCTTGAGGTGCGGGTTTCCCGTCTGGTTGAAGTTAAAGGCCTCGAAGCTGAGTTTCAGCCTCTTTTTAAATAGATTATAGTCAATGCCCACGCCCGCCTCGGACTCTATGAGCCCGCCCCTCAGAGTAAGGCGGCCAAAGCTCCTTGCCAGCTCGGCGCTGAAGGTAAGTTTGTCTTCGAGGACAGTCTCCGTGTGCGTAACCTTCTGCGTGCCCGTGATGGTCGTGCCCCTTCTTTCCACCACTCTTCCGCGCGGGTCGTCAACGACCTCGAAGAGGTAGTAGCTGTTGGCCTTGGGCTGAAGCTTGACGGAGAAGAAGCTCTTTACGTCGGATTCGTCAACAAGGTACTCTGCCCTGTAGTTTAAAAAGATATGCATGTCTTCGGCCTTTTTGAGAAAACCGCTTATGCCGGAGATGGTTCTGTCCAGGTCTTCTCCCATCTTCTTGTCGTTTACAAGCCTGCCCAGCGGACCCTCGCCGCGGTCTATTTTTTTGGCGATGCTTCCAAGGGACTTTACCCCCGGCCCGGCCTCCTTGACGGCCTTGTCTATGCGCTCCATGGCCTGGTTGAGTTTTTCCGAGGCGGCACGCAGGTTCTCAAGGCTCTGCTTTACGTTCTCTCTGTTCTCGCCAAGCAGGGCGTTCAGGCTTTTGCCCGTATCCACAAGGACGCTGTTCAGGTTTTGGATACTCTTTTGAAGGCCCTCGGTAATCGTTGGAGCGCTTTTATTAAGTGTTGTTGTGAGGCGGTCGATGTTAGAGAGGATACTCTCGAGTTTTTTGTCATTCCTGCTTATTATGGTATTGACGTTTGTCGTAATCTCTTCCATGTTGCCGACTATTTTCTTAAGGGACCTTTCGCCCTCCGGCCCTCCCACGGCCTTGCCTATGGATGAAGAGATTTTTTTAAGGTCTACCGAGAGGTCGGCAAGTGATGCCATGAAGTTCTCTATGTCCATGCGCTTGCCCGTGAGCTTGATATCTTCACCCTCTTTCAGCAGTCCCCCCTTTCCGGCCCCGGGGACAAGCTCAAGGTATTTTTCTCCAAGAAGGCCCGTTGATTTAAGCGTTGCCGTAAAGTCCGCGCCTACCTCCACCTCCGGGCGCATCCGCAGGGCGATGCGCGCCTTGTTTCCCGTGAGGGTAATCTTCTCGACGCGGCCGACCTCGACGCCGGCTATCTTTACCGATGCGTTGGGGTCTATGCCCGCGGCGGAATCAAAGGTGGCGTAAAGGGTATAGCCCTCTCTTTTGCCTATTCTCAGCCCTCCCACTTTCAGGGACATGAAGACAAGCAGGGCTATGCCAAGGAGGACAAAGGCGCCTACCTTGGCCTCTGGGCTTAAGAGAAATATGTTTGAACGTTTTGCCGCCAATGCTTATATACCCTAATGGTGCAAGAGGTTAATGGTCTGAATCAGTAGACCTTTACAGGGCCGCTGGAACGGCCTTCGAGAAATTGACGCAGTACGGGGTCGGCGTTGTTTTTCATCTCCGTAACAGTGCCCTCCGCAATAATCCTGCCCTCGTGGAGCATGGCTATCTTATCTGCTATCTTGTAGGTAAAGGGCATATCGTGCGTAATGAGCACGTATGTGGTTTTCAGGGAGCGTTGGGTCTCAAGGACAAGGTCGGCTATGGAGGCGGACATGATGGGGTCGAGCCCTGTGGTGGGCTCATCGAAGAGCACTATCTCCGGATCCATTATTATGGCCCTGGCAAGTCCCACCCTCTTCATCATGCCGCCTGAGAGATCCGCAGGCATCATCTCCTCCACGTCTTTTAGCCCCACGCGTTCGAGTTTTTCCCTTACAGACCTGTTGATGTCCCTGTCAGAGGCATCGGTATGTTCCTTGAGGGCAAAGCCCACGTTCTCGCCCACTGTCATGGAGTCAAAGAGCGCGGCTCCCTGAAAGAGCATTCCGAAGCGTTTTCTTACCTCATTGAGTTCTTTTTCCCTGAGCGCCGTTATATCCGTACCATCGAGGAAGATATGTCCCTCATCAGGTTTTAAGAGGCCTATGATATGTTTCAGGAGTACGCTTTTCCCTCCGCCGCTTCTCCCTATGATAACGGTAATCTTACCGTCTTCGATATCAAGGTTCACACCGTTGAGGATTGTCTTGGAGCCGAACGCCTTCTTTAATCCTTTGATTTGTATCATGAATATAAGATATTTTCAAATCAGGCCATAAGTGACGAGATGATATAATCAGAGATAAGTATCATTACGGAACCCGTGACCACGGAGCTCGTGGCGGCCTTTCCCACGCCCTCGGCCCCGCCCTTTGCGTAAAAGCCGTGATAGCAGGCCACAAGCGTGGTTATGAGCCCGAAGACAACGGATTTGGCCAGTCCGCTGAATATGTCCTGTATGTTTACAAAATCGATGGTCCTGCCTATGTAGACACCGGGGTTAATGCCCAGCATCTTTACGCCGATGATATAACCCCCCACCACGCCCACAAAAGACGTTACAACCGTAAGCACGGGAAACATGACGATACCCGATAGTATCCTTGGAACAACGAGGTATTTCACGGGGTTTATGGCCATGGTCTCTATGGCGTCTATCTGCTCGGTGACGCGCATGGTCCCCAGCTCCGTTGCCATGGCGCTACCGGCCCGGCCCGTTACCATGAGCCCCGTAAGCACGGGGCCAAGCTCCCGTGCCATGCTGAGCGCCACCGTGGGACCCACAAGGCTCTCGGCGCCGAACCTCTTAAGGGCGTTAAAGCCCTGCAGGGCGAGGACCATGCCGGTGAAAGAGCCTGTAAGGATTACGACAAAGAGGCTCTGCACGCCTACGAACTCCATCTGTTTAAAGAGGTTCTTCAGCTTGAAGGGCGGGGTAAAGGCATACCGTATGGCCAGGGCGAGCATTATGGCCATACTGCCCGCGGCCTTGATGAAGCGGCCCGCCGCAAGACCTATCCTTTCAAGGTAATACTTCACAGGTATATCCTCGGGACCCGCTTTGATATATTACAGAATATCTCGTAGCTTATGGTCCCTGTCAGCCCGGCCAGCTCCGAGGCGGTAATCTCTTCGTTGCCCTGTCTGCCTATGATGGTCACCTCGTCGTCCACGCTCACGCCCTTTATATCCGTTACGTCGCATATGGTAAGGTCCATGCAGATAAGCCCGATGATGGGGGCCCTTGCGCCTCTTATGAGCACATGGCCCCGGCCCGAGAGAGTCCTTGGAAGCCCGTCGCCGTATCCCACGGGCAGGGTGGCTACAAGGGAGTCGCGTTTTGTTACAAAGGTCCTGCCGTAGCTCACGGGACTGCCGGCAGGCAGCCGTTTTAACTGCAGGACCCCTGTTTTTAACTCCATTACGGGTTTAAGGCAAACCTTTTGGGCGAGGTCTTTTGCCGGGTAAGAGCCATAGAGCATGATGCCCGGCCTTACAAAGTTGAAGTGCGCCTCCTTCATGCGGACCATGGCGGCGCTATTGGCCATGTGCAGGTATTTTACATTAAAACCAAGGCGCTGCGCAAGGGCCGTGGTCTCTTGAAAGGCCTTTAGCTGTGAGGCGGAAAAGGGGCTTTCGGGCACGTCGGCCTCGGCAAAGTGAGAGAGCAGGCCATCGAGGCGGATATTGGTAAGGCCCTTGAGCCTCTCAAAAAAGGAGTGCGCCTCAGAGGGCATTATGCCTATTCTGCTCATGCCGGTGTCAATTTTCAGATGTACGGGCTTTACGAGGCCTTTGGCCTCTGCCTCTTTCTGGATTAGAAGGGCTGATTCGATGTTGTGTATTACGGGGGTGAGTTTATGGCTGAAAATAATCTCGCAATCGCCGCTGAAGATGCCGCCAAGCACGAGGATAGGCGCGGTTATGCCCGATTCCCTGAGGGCCGCCCCTTCAGAGGCCAGCGCAACGGCGAAAGACGGACACCCAAGACCGGCAAGCTCGGAGGCTACGGTTAGAGCGCCGTGGCCGTAGGCGTCGGCCTTCACTACGGCCATAATCTCCGCCTTAGGCGATAAAAGGTTGCGAAGCTCGCGGTAGTTGTGGCCTATGGCGTCCCTGTGGATAATTGCTCGGGTTGGTCGCGTGGACAATGAAATGAGATATCCTCCCTTATGGCGGCATTATATCCGGAGTCACTCGGCCTATGCACGGATGAGTGCCACGAGAAAATATTATACATGGAATGGGATAAGAAGTCTTCTTTTAAAGTGGCATATGCGGGGGCAGAGAGGGGCGAGATACAGACCTCGCGGTGAGGCTTCTCAATGAAAAATGCAGGGCAGGGCAAGGGCGAAATAGAGGTATGTGGTGAGGCATACCGGGGGCTGAGGCACCAGGCGGGTCAGTTGAAGTCGGCGAGGAGCTCCGCCTTTGCTGAGAGTTTTTTGCCGAGTTTTTTAAGGGCCTCGCCCTCTATCTGGCGAACGCGCTCTCTGCTGAGCCCGAGCCTCAGGCCAAGGGTCTTGAGGCTTGCCGGCTCATCGGCCATGACCCTGTCTTTTATGACAAGGCGTTCCTTTTCGTTAAGGGCCTCAAGTGCCGTGCCTATCTCTTTTTTTGCCAGCGACATTGTCTCTGCCTCTGCCACGATATCTTCCTGTCCCGGCTTCTGAGAGCTGAGCAGGTCCTGATGAGTCGTAGTCTCTTCGCCTATGGCGGCGTTAAGTGAGAGGTCTCTTGCCAGGCCTCCGTTAAGGGAGCTGGACTCGCTGGCCGTAAGCACGGGGTTTTTATAAAAAAGCGCCTTTTTAAGGGCCTTTGTGCCGCGCTTTACGAGCCCTACGGTCTTTATGATGTAGTCCTGGATATAGGAGCGTATCCACCACGTGGCGTAGGTAATGAAACGGAACCCCTTGTAGGGATTGAACTTTTTAAGGGCCGCCATGAGGCCGATATTACCCTCCTGAATGAGGTCGGCGAGTCTGCACCCGTATTTACGATAATCGCGGGCAACCTTGACCACATACCTGAGGTTTGAGGTGACGAGCCTGTGGGCGTCCTCAAGAGACCCCTTCTCATAGTACCGTATGGCAAGACGCCTCTCCTCGGCGGGGCTGAGAAGGGGATACTTGCTGATCTCGGCAAGATAGATATCTATGGAATCGGCTATTACCGGAAGGTTCATTGTAGTTACCTCTGAATTGAAATGCCTCTGATTTTCATGAACTGTCTCTTAAGAGCCCCTAAAATATGAATGCACCTTTAATGCCAAAGATGTCTCTGAACTGTCCCTGAACGGCTCTGAATTGTCCTTGCATTGGTTAGCACTCTATATCCTTGAGTGCTAATATTATAGGCAAAAATCTTGTTTTTGTCAAGTCCATTCGCACTTGCAGGGGCCTGGGCCGCCACGTGCTCCTACCCTATTATTCAGGCCCTGATTGTAAAAGCAAATACCCTTTAACACCCTGATTGATGGACAGGTCTATGGGCAATTTGCTTTGAGGTAAGGTATTATTGCGGCGTTATGGTAAGGGCTGTGGAGTAAGATGTGGAAGGATATTTGAGACCCCTTCCTTATCCTGACTCATCCACTTTTATTAGTTCTATTGCCTCAGGCCTTTAGTGGGCCTCTTCTACGGCGCTCCCGAAGTACATTACGGAGAGGAGGGTGAAGATGAATGCCTGAATAAATATCACCACGATTCCGAGGAGCGTGGTAACAAGGAGCAGAGGGAATGCGTAGGGCATTATCCTGAGGAGCACGCCTACTATCTGCTCGTGGCCCATCATGTTGCCAAAAAGCCTCAGTGATAGCGAGAGCGGCCTTGCAACGTGTCCCACAATCTCAATGGGAACCATGAGGATGGCCAGCGCCCAGACAGGACCGACAAAGTGTTTGAAGTATTTTAGGCCATGTTCTTTTATCCCGATGATATGCGTCATCACAAAGACGATTAGCGCGAGCCCTACCGTGGTGTTGAGGTTGGCCGTAGGCGGCACCAGCCCCGGGATAAGTCCCATGACATTTGAGAGGAAGATGTATAGCGAGAGGGTAAAGACAAAGGATTTGAAGCCCTTGCCCTTCGGCCCCATGGTATCGTCGACGATTTCAGAGAAGAAGCCGATGAATAGCTCCAGAACACTCTGGAGCTGTCCCGGCACAAGGGTCAGTTTCCTTGTGGCCAGGATGGAGAATATGAAGAGGCCGATGATGATGTATATCATGATGGCCGTATGATTGGGCAGACCAAAGGTCGGCAGTATTATGGCTTCATGCATCTTACTTGAGCTCCTCTTTTGCGATAAAAATTAGAGACCCCGTGGATGTCAGTATGGATATCGCTATGCCAACGAGGGCGGGCCATGGGGTGCTGAATACGCCTTTTGATACCATGACGAAGATTATGCCCGCCGTAATGATAAAACGGGCGAAGTATCTCCTTGAGACAAATCCCACGGCCTTTTCGGGGGCTAATGTCATGCCCTTTCTGACTATGCGGAAGAGCCAGATAAGGTTCATGAACCCCAGCATGTAGCCGGCCAGAAAGCCCGCGCTCACCCCCTTGAGGGTAACGGCGCTGATAAGGGCGATGGCAAGTCCGATGGCGAGATTAATGAGGGCTACCCGGTAAACGCCGGGCAGCGGCGTCCCCATGACAAGACCCTTAGCTTGAACCGCCATACTTTTTCGCCGTGGTGTATATGTTAATAAAACCCGCCGCTATTCCCAGAAGGAGCAAGGCGATGGTAAACCATGGGCTTGTACCGAGGTATCTGTCGAGGTAATATCCCGCGGCAAGGCCCCCAAATGTGGCCGCCACAAGCTGTGTGCCTATGGTAAAAAGCTGAAAAATGGCGCCAGGCGCCTTTTTTGGTTTTTTGCTTTCCTGCTTTTTCTTGCCCTGATTCTCCGTAGGCCCATTGCCTTCGGGCCGTCCGCGTGCCCCCATACCCATAATTCCCCTCTGGCCCTCTGCACCTTATGGGTGCACAACGGTAATGTTGTGTTTTTTAACATGGAAGGGGCGGTAAGTCAATGCTTTTTCGCCTTGCGGGAGACCCTTTTTCAGCTCACTTTTTAACTTTTTTTCGAGTCAACATCGAATGAGACCCATTTTACGGCCAACTTCATGCCTTTTTGGAATTGTATGGAAGGGGGCGGTAAGTTAATGCTTTTTCGTCTTGAATGAGACCCTCTTAAAGGTCCTCTTGCCCACCTGGAGTAGAAAACCCCTGTCTGTGGGAACCCTGGTCTTCTTGTCTGTTATTTTATCTCCGTCGAGCCTTACTCCCCCCTGTGCCATTAGCCTTATGGCAACGGAGGTGCCGCCCGCGAGATTCATCTCAACAAGGAGGCGCGGAAGCCATATTTCGGCCTCGTCTACGGTAATTGCAACCTCTTCTATCTCATCAGGCGTTTTTTTATCCTTAAAGAGGGAGCTGAAGGCCTTCTGGGCCGATTTTGCCTCATCAAGGCCATGAAAACGAGAGCTTATCTCAAAGGCAAGGGCCTCCTTGGCCTCTTTGGGGTGCACTTTGCCTTCTCTTATTGATTTGATTCTTTCATGCGGGGCGGTGGAGAGGAGGGCGTAGTATTTCATCATGAGCTCGTCGGATATGGACATGATTTTACCGTAAATTTCGCCGGCGGGCTCTGTGATGCCTATGTAGTTGCCGTAGGATTTGCTCATTTTCTTTACCCCGTCCGTGCCTTCGAGCAGAGGCATGGTAAGGACGCACTGCGGGGGCTGGCCCATGCCGCGTTGCAGTTCCCTGCCTACGAGGAGATTAAAGAGCTGGTCCGTACCGCCAAGCTCGATATCGGCGTTAAGGACCACCGAATCATAACCCTGTATGAGGGGATAGAGAAACTCGTGTATGGCGATGGGCCGGCCCGCGCGGTAGCGTTTCTGAAAATCTTCTCTCTCTAACATCCTCGCCACAGTGTACTTTGACATGAGGCCGACAAGGTCGGCGGCGGTGAGCCGGTTCATCCATTCGCTGTTATAGACTACCTCGGTTTTATCCTCGTCGAGTATCTTGAAGACCTGCTCCGTGTAGGTCCTGGCGTTGACTGCCACGTCTTCTGTGCCGAGGGCGGGTCTTGTCTCGTTCCTTCCCGTGGGGTCGCCTATCATGGCCGTAAAATCGCCTATGAGGAGGATGACCGTGTGACCGAGGTCCTGAAATGCCTTGAGTTTGTGGATGAGCACCGTGTGCCCGAGGTGGAGGTCCGGGGCCGTGGGGTCGAAGCCCGCCTTGACCTTGAGGGGTTTTTTGTTCTTTATGGAGTTGCGGAGTTTTTTCATGAACTCCGGCTCTGTGATTATATCTTCAGCGCCCCTACTGATAATCTCAAGCTGGGTCTTTGCGTCCATATTTTTCCCGTCTCTATCCGCGGCCCGTGGGCCTATATTTTTTTAAGGCTTTTTTTAATGCGTTTTATCTCAATGGCGCGGCCGTCTTCGGCGTCTACGGCGAGGTACACTCCCTGAAGCTCTACATCGCCTTTGGCCACCTCGAGCCTTACGGGCATGGATGTGAGGAACCTCTCCATGACCTTTTCCTTACGCATGCCGATAATGGAGTCCATGGGCCCGGTCATGCCCGCGTCGGTAATAAAGGCCGTGCCCTTTGGCAATATGCGTTCATCACTTGTCTGCACATGGGTATGGGTGCCGATGACGGCGCTTACAAGACCGTCGAAGTGCCAGCCCATGGCGGCTTTTTCACTGGTGGTCTCGGCGTGCATATCCATGACGATAGCCTTTGTCTCTTTACGAAGGTCCTCCACAAGCTCTCTGCCAACCCTGAAGGGGCAGTCAATGGTGTTGTTCATAAAGACCCTTCCGGCAAGGTTTACAATACCTACTTTTACTCCCGAGGGGCAAGTAAAGACGGTGCTCCCTTTGCCATGTACGCCCTGCGGGTAGTTTGCCGGCCTTAGTAAATCGGAGCGGTCCTCAAGGCAGGGCAGGAGGTTTTTTCTGTCCCATATATGGTTGCCCGATGTGATGATGTCGATATCAAGGTCTTTGAGCTCTCCGTATATCTCCGCTGTTATGCCGAAGCCCCCGGCGGCGTTCTCCCCGTTGGCCACCACGAGGTCGGGGCCGTACTCATAGACAAGGTCCGGCAGGAGTCCTCTCAAGGCCAGCCTGCCGGGTTTTCCTATGATATCGCTTATGAAGATAATCTTTACTATGGCACCGCTCATAAGGGCGTGAACTACCTCGCGTACTCCACCGCCCTGGATTCTCTTATGACGGTTATCTTAATTTGTCCCGGGTAGCTGAGCTCTTTTTCTATCTTATGGGCGATGTCTTTTGAGAGCATGACGGCGTCGTCATCGCTAACGGTCTTGTTTCCCACCATGACGCGTATCTCGCGGCCGGCCTGAATGGCGTAGCACTTGTCAACGCCGGGAAAGTCCTTTGCTATGCCCTCGAGTTCGTCTATACGCTTGACGTAATTCTCAAGCCTCTCTCTTCTTGCACCGGGGCGCGCCGCGGAGAGCGTGTCCGCGGCCTGCACGAGGACGCCCAGCACAGTTGGCTGAGTGTCGTTATGGTGCGAGGCTATGGCCGAGACTATCTTGGCTGACTCGCCGTATTTTTTGGCAAGCTCCGCGCCGATGGCGGCATGGGGACCCTCTACCTCGTGGTCAACGGCCTTTCCGATGTCATGGAGAAGGCCCGCGCGTTTTGCCATCTTAACGGAGAGGCCGAGCTCTGCGGCCATGACGCCGCAGATGAAGGCCACCTCCATGGAATGGGCGTATACGTTCTGCGTATAGCTTGTCCTGTACTTCAGCCTTCCGATAAGTTTTTGTATTTCCTTGTGTATGCCGTGAACGCCTGTATCAAAGACGGCGCTCTCACCGGCCTCGTTTATGGATTTTTCCACCTCTTTTTCCACCTTTGCCACCACCTCCTCGACGCGCGAGGGGTGGATCCTGCCGTCGGCTATGAGGCGCGTGAGAGACTGGCGGGCAATCTCGCGTCTCACGGGGTTATGCCCCGAGAGTATGACTGCCTCGGGGGTGTCGTCTATTATGACGTCTATGCCCGTGGCCGCCTCTATGGCGCGGATGTTTCTGCCCTCCCTGCCGATAATCCTGCCCTTCATCTCATCGTTGGGCAGGTTTACCACGGAGACCGTCTTTTCCGTCACATACTCGCCGGCGTATTTCTGTATGGCGAGAGCGATAATGTTCTTTGCCTTTTTATCGGCCTCGGCGTTGAGCTCTTCCTCGATTTTTTTGAGGGTCTTGCCGGCCTCGAGCCGGGCCTTCTGCTCCATTTCGAGGAGCAGCATCCTCTTTGCCTCCTCGGCGCTGACGCCGCTAAGCCCTTCGAGCTTGTCGCGTTCTCTCTGGATAAGGGACTCTATCTCGCCCTCCATGTCATGAAGGCGTTTTTCCTGGCCCCCGATAGACCTTTCCCGTCTCGTGAGCTCTTTTTCCCGTCTCTCGACTGAGTCGTACTTTTTGTCAATATTAATCTCTTTTGACTGTATGCGTCTTTCCAGGGCGAGGAGTTCCTTTTGCCTGTCCTTTGTCTCTTTCTCGCACTCGCTCTTTCCCTGAAGGATGATGTCCTTTGCCTGCAGAGAGGCCTCTTTTCTGATGTTATCGGCCTCTTTTTTGGCCTCGGCTATGAGCGCTTCCGCCCTCGAACCCGAGCTCTTGACGTTTGTAGCCTCTATCTTTTTTCTGATGGCAAATCCAACACCCAGACCTACGAGTATGGCAACAACCGCCGTAACTGCAAGGATGATTCCTGTATATATATCCATCTTACCCCCTGTTGCTATATATTAAAGAGGTTGAGCCGGACCCTTAAGCCCGCGGGGTGTATTCCCCTTTAAATCTCAACCTCCGCCGATGTCAGGCGTATGGTGTTTTTCTGTTTTTTTCTTCCCCGGCCTTACTGCCCCGGGGTATCGATGGAGCGTGTTTCCGTGATTATGGCGTTCATTTTTACATCAAAGGCCTCAGTGGGGATGGATGCCATAATCTGAAAATCATAGGCAAGGCCTACAAGGGGGCACTGTGAATCGGTGAGGACCCTGTCGTAGAACCCCTTGCCAAAGCCCAGTCTTGCCCCGGTTGCGTCAAAGGCCACGCCGGGTATTACGATGAGGTCCATTTCTGCCGGGTCTATGGCGCCTGTTGCCATCGCGGGCTCTCCTATGTCATATGCCCCGGGTGAGAGCTCGCTGAGGGAGCGTACTGGCAGAAATCTCATCTTTAGCTCACCCTTGAAGACCCGTGGATAGTATATTGCCTTTTTTTCGAGTTTTGCCCTGGCGAAAATATCGTCAGTGAGGACCTCGTTCTGGATACTCGAGTAGAGGGCGACCTTCTGTGCCTTCGTGAACAAAGGTGTCTCCACGAGGTTTTTCTGTATGATGGCACTTTTGGCCCATACATCCTCAAAGGTCATCTCTCGGCGCGTCTCGAGAAGTTGCTTCCTCAGACGTTCCTTGGCCGCGTCAGTTCGCATTCAGTTTTTAGTGGTGGAAAGGCCTGGATTGATGGCGGGTTCAGGGCTACAAGACGTGTTTTCAGCTATCCTCTACACAGAGGGTCTGGCGCAAGGCGGAAAAACCCCGAAAAGAGGGTCTGCCCCCGGCATTATCGCCATACCCGAAGAAGGGTTTCCTGTTTGTAATCCAATATGAATATCCTCTAAACCTTCTTTATTGTCTGTATAAGATAGCGGCCCTGTATTAAAAAACTCCTCTCCCCCGCCTGTGCCGTCTCGACCGCAATTGGAACCTGTCATAGACAGGTGGGCGCCATGATAACTGTTTTCGTCTTTCCCCGTGAGGGGACGTGACGGCCGCCAGTCAGGGATGGCTCCCTCTTTGCGTATATTGGTTCAAACATACAGGTCGATAACAAACACCGCAGGGGAGAGGCCCCTCAACAACCAATCCTTTTTTCTATGAACTCCGTCAGATCTTTGGAGTGCTTCTCCACCTTTTCAAGTTTTTCTCTTGTCTTTATTACTTCTCCAGTGATATTCAGGGCGGCCAGAAGAGCTATGTCCAGCGTTGATACCGCCCTTGAGCTTTCTTTTACCTCTGCTATCTGCTCGTTGAGATAGGATTCAACGGCCTTCATGTAGTCCATGCCCTCGTGGCTTTTGACTACGAGGCTGTGGTTATTTATCTTGAGTTCCGTTGTATCCCCCATGTTCACCTCATGTGCCTGATACAAGCCCTTCTACATGGCTTATGAGAGCGTCTACCCTGTCGCGCACAAGGGCCCGTTCACTGTTGAGCTTTTCGAGCTTTTTTTTGAGGCCCTTAATTTCGAGCTCTCTTATGTCAAGCCCTTCTCTGAGTTTACGGTTCTCCGCGCTGGCGTTCTCATACCTGCTTACCAGCTCTTTAATGCCTTCTTCAAGCCGTTTAAGCATCATAACCCCTTTTTCTATAATATAATATTACGATTTTTCCTTAAAAAAGTCAAGGCTAATATTGTTGAAATGGGGGCGCTCCCGGCCCTCTCGGGGGCGGGAGGGGAGACGCTTTTATGGTGCAGTGCGGGGGGTGAAGCTCAGTAGGCGTAAAGCTGGCCATATGGCCTTGAGGATACGGGGAGGAGTTTACAGAATTTTTTCTTTAATATCTCCTTCATATCCAGTGAAAAATCATCGCAGAACTCGGAAAGATATTTTTTCAGGGTTTTCATGTCATCGTCGTCAATATCAAGTATGCCTACTTCTTTTCCGCAATATTTTTTCTGCACCTCTCCGCGTATGAATATCTGGCCCCCGTGCATGCCCGTGGCAAGGTAGTCTCCCACAATTGACTCGCCTTCAGCCGCCCCGAGCCCGAGCAGTATGAGGATGCCTCCTGCAAGGTACTCGCCGAAAAAATCGCCTGCCGTGCCGCCGGCTATTATGCAGGGCACCTGTCTTTTTAGCCCCTTCATGTGTATGCCCACGCGATAGCCCACATCGCCGAGGATGTGGAGCTTGCCGCCCCTCATCCCGTAACCGAGCACATCGCCGGCGTTGCCGTGTATGATGACCTTGCCGCTGTTCATCGTGTTGGCGATGTTATCCTGGGCGTTGCCTTTTATCACAAGGGTGGGCCCGTCCATGAAGGCGGCCATGTCGTTGCCCGGCACGCCCTCAATGGTGATGGTGGCCTTGTCGCGCAGACCGTCGCCGATATAATACTGGCCGTTGACGTTCTTTAGTCTTATCTCTTTATGGCCCGCGGCCAGGGCGGCCCTTATCTGCTCGTTGAGCTCCCTGAAGTGCAGGCCTTTTGCCTCGATTACGTGCATCGGTAGTGTGTCTCCTTGAAGGATTTATCTTCTTAAAGTTTCCCTAATGGTTAACGCTATTTAAGCCATGTTTTGCTGACGCGCACCGGATATGCTTTTCCGGCTGATGCGGCTAAACCATCGTGCGTTAACGCGCCCCCTGCCATGCTTTGCCGGAGCGGCTAAACCATGCCGTGTCAATGCGCCCCGGTTACGTCAATGGGGATTACGCGTAATGCGGCCAATGCAAATACGTTCAATGCCACGTCTCAATGCGCCCCGGACATCTCGACGGGGCTTACGAGGCCCCTTACCTGCCCGCCGGTTTTACGCCGAGCATATCGAGAGTCTGGGCATCAAGGCCCACGCCGCGAAGCCTCTCACGGTTACCCCGCAGGCTCTCTATTGCGTTGAGGCCAAGGGCTCCCAGTATCTCCTTTATCTCATGGTCCCAGGAGCGCAGGAGGTTTGTGAGGCGCTCGGCGAAGACCTCGGGGTCGAGCCGAGCCGTAAGCTCCGGCCTCTGGGATGTAATGCCCCAGGAGCAATTTCCGGTATAGCATTTTCCGCAGACCGTGCAGCCCATGGTTATGAGGGCGGCAGTGCCCAGTGCCACGGCATCGGCCCCGAGCGCGATGGCCTTTACTGCGTCGGCGCTTGAGCGTATGCCTCCGGCGGCTATGATGGAGGCCTCGTTGCGGATGCCTTCCTGACGGAGCCGGTCGTCCACGGCGGCAATGGCGTGCTCAATGGGTATGCCGAGGTGGTCGCGGATGATGGATGGCGCGGCGCCTGTGCCGCCCCTGAAGCCGTCAAGGTAGACGATGTCCGCACCTGCCCGCACTATGCCAGAGGCAATGGCCGCCACGTTATGCACGGTGGCTATCTTTACGGATACGGGCTTGTAGTTTGTCGCCTCTTTTATGGCGTATATGAGCTGGCGCAGGTCCTCGATGGAGTATATGTCGTGCTGAGGCGCGGGGCTCAAGGCGTCCGTGCCTATTGGTATCATGCGCGCGTCGGCCACCTGCTTGGGTATTTTTTCTCCGGGAAGGTGTCCGCCTATGCCGGGTTTGGCGCCCTGGCCTATTTTTATTTCCACGGCTACTCCGGCGTTAAGGTAATCGGCGTTTACGCCGAACCTGCCCGAGGCCACCTGCACTATTACGTTTTTGCGGTAGGGGCGTATCTCCTCGTGCAGTCCGCCTTCGCCTGTGTTCATCACCGTTCCCGCCGCCGTTGCCGCCATGGCGAGCACCTTCTGCGCGTTCAGGCTTATGGAGCCGAAAGACATGGGCGAGAATATTACGGGCAGGTCTATCTTTA
>CAZMKZ010000045.1:0-17216 GCA_964567185.1 uncultured Thermodesulfobacteriota bacterium | reverse complement strand
ATGAGGCAGAACTTGTCCTTGTGAAGAAACTCTATGGGGTCTTCTATGGAGATGATATGGGCGGAGCGTTTATTGTTTATGTAGTCAAGGATAGAGGCGAGGGTCGTGGATTTGCCGCTGCCCGTAACGCCTGTCACGAGGATGAGGCCCCGTACCTCCTCGGCTATCTTATGGAAGACCTCCGGGAGGTGAAGGTCCTCAAATGAGAGTATATTTATGGGGATGACCCTGAAAACTATGCCAGCGGCGCCGCGCTGGTTGAAGATATTGACGCGGAACCTGCCGAGCCCCGGCACGCTGTATGCAAGGTCCACCTGGTGCTCCGTCCTGAAGGTCTCCTTCTGGGTCTCGTTCATTATGGCAAGGGCGGTCTTGGCCACCTCCACGGGGGCGAGACGCTCGTGGTTCTTGATGGGCACGAGCCGGCCGTTGAGCCGCAGTATCGGGGGCATTCCGGCCTTGAGATGCACATCAGAGGCCTTTTGCTTCACCGCGAAGCCGAGTACCGAGCTCAGATCAAGTCCGGCCATGGTTATACCTCGTCTGTCTTTAGATTGAATTGCTTGAAGACGGCCCCTTCAATCTCATTGGCCGTGACGGGGTTGTCTTTGAGAAATCTTCTCACGGCCTCGCGGCCCTGACCGAGCCTGTTGCCGTTGTAAGAGAACCAGGATCCGCTCTTGTCCACGATATCGGATTTTACGGCAAGGTCGAGCAGATCGCCCTCGCGGGATATGCCCTCGTTGAAGAGTATGTCGAACTCCGCTATCTTGAAAGGCGGAGCCATCTTGTTCTTTACCACCTTTACCTTTATACGGTTGCCTATGATGGCGTCGCCCTGTTTTATCTGTCCTATCCTTCTTATGTCCATTCTTACGGAAGAGTAGAACTTCAAGGCATTGCCGCCCGTGGTGGTCTCGGGACTGCCGAAGAAGACGCCTATCTTGTGGCGTATCTGGTTGATGAATATAACGCAGGTCTTGGATTTACTTATGGTGGATGTTAGTTTTCTGAGGGCCTGGCTCATGAGCCTTGCCTGAAGGCCCATGTGAGCGTCACCCATGTCGCCCTCAAGCTCCGCCCTCGGCACAAGGGCCGCCACGGAGTCCACTACGATAAGGTCTACGGCGCCGCTCCTTATGAGGATGTCCGTTATCTCAAGGGCCTGCTCGCCCGTGTCCGGCTGGGAGAGGAGAAGGTCATCGGTATTGACGCCTATCAGGCGGGCGTATGCGAGGTCAAGGGCGTGTTCGGCGTCTACAAAGGCCACGGTGCCGCCCTTTTTCTGTGCCTCGGCGGAAATGTGAAGCGAAAGTGTGGTCTTGCCCGAAGACTCGGGGCCGTATATCTCCACTACACGCCCGCGGGGCACCCCCCCTATGCCGAGGGCTATGTCCAGCGAGGGAGATCCCGTGGATATGGACGATGCGTCAACGGCCACTTCGCCTTCGCCGAGCCGCATGATGGAACCCTTGCCGAATTGCTTTTCTATTTGACCTATGGCAAGCTCGATGGCCTTGCCTTTGTTAGCGTCCCTGGTCTCCGCCATTGGTGAAACCTCCTGATATTAAAATGCTAAACCGCTCCGCCCCTTAATGGAAACTCTCTTATGACCTCGTGTTGCGCCCCGGCAGGGCGTAATGTGCTTTTATATAATACGAAGCGGGTGACAACAAAAGCAACCTTTTTTTCTACCTTTATGGCCTCTGCCATGGCCCCCATGGCCCTTGAGCCTTTTTTTGACCTTATCCTGCAGAGGGTGAGGTGAGGTCTGAAGGTCTTTTTGTCTCTCTCGAAGCCGGCCTCATAGAGGGCCTCTTCCATGAGACATTTCAGCCTCAGGAGCTCCCCGGATTCATCCATGCCAAGCCACAAGATCCGCGGGACTCTCATGGACGGAAAGGCGCCGAGACCGTTGGAGCAAAGCTCAAATGGGTCTATTCCTGATGAGACCTTGCCGAGGGCCTCTACGAGGGGCGGAACCCGTTCGCGCGCCGTGTCTCCAAGAAATTTGAGTGTCAGGTGTCTATTCCCAGGACCTACCCATGAGACCCTTTCGGGGCAGGCCTTCAGCCTTGACTGAACCCCCTCCATAATCTTCTTGAGCTCCCCGGGGATTTTAATGGCGATAAAAAGCCTTATGGCCCGGCCTCCACAGTTGAGGTTATCCTCGTTTTTTTCCTCAGCCCTCTATATTCTTAACGGTATCGAGTAAAAGCCGCAGGGCCGCCTCTGCGGACTGAGTTCTTATCTCCTGACGGGCGCCTTTAAAGTGAAATTCCTTCACAAGCGTATCTCTGCCTTTATAAGAGAGGGCGATAAAGACCGTGCCCACGGGTTTTTCCGAAGTGCCGCCCCCGGGGCCGGCGATACCCGTTACTGCAAGTGAGAGGTCTGTTGCGAGCGCCCTGCGAAGGCCCTCGGCCATCTCGCGCGCCGTGGCCCCGGAGACAGCCCCGAACTTATCCAGTGTCTCACTTCGCACGCCGAGGAGCCTTATCTTAACGTCGTTGCTGTATGATACGACCCCGCCGTGATAGTATGCGGAGCTGCCCGGCACGTCGGTTATGAGCTTGGAGAGCAGTCCCCCGGTGCAGGACTCGGCAATAGAGATTGTGAGTCCCATGTCCCTGAGCCTTGAGCCCGTCTCCATGGCCGTTGAGTTTGTGTTCATCTTAATATAAACAGTATTATATGGGCCGATATATTAGCGTAGATACCGGCGGCGATGTCGTCAAGGACAATGCCTGTCCCCCCCGTGAGACCCCTGTCTATGAGGGAAACGGGGTAGGGTTTTACAATATCAAAAATACGGAAGAGAATAAACACCAATATGGCGTTAAAGGGGCTGAACGGTATGAGAAAAAAGGCCGCGAGATACCCTGCAACCTCGTCGCAGACTACCTCGGAGGGGTCCTTTTTCCCGAATATACCAATGGCCTTGCCTGATACGTATATGGAGGCGACGGTGATGATTATGATAAGCGCCCCATGTAGGCTTGTGGAGGCGTTGCGCTCAAGAAAGGCTATGACGACTCCCCAGAGCGTGCCCATGGTGCCCGGGGCCCTGGGAATGAGCCCGAGATATGTGCCGGTGGCAAGAAATACTACGAGTTTCTTTCTCATATTCCTTCGGGAGCCTCTTTTGCAGGCCCCTGTCGTGCCCTAAAAGATGAACCTTCGCATCCTTATGTTTATGATAAGCCCCATGGCCGTCATGGATACAACGAGAAAGGAGCCGCCGTAGCTGATAAAGGGCAGCGGCACGCCCACAACGGGCAGGAGCCCCGTGACCATGCCCATGTTTATTACCACGTGCCAGAAGAACATGGAAGAGATGCCGAAGGCAAGGAGAAAACCGAACCTGTCCTTTGATGAGGCCGCCGCGTTAAGGCCCTTTAATATGAGGAAGAAGAATATCATTACCACAATAAAGGCCCCGACAAAACCCCATTCTTCTGCGAGTATGGAGAAGATGAAGTCCGTATGGTGCTCGGGAAGGAACATGAGCTTTCCCTGCGTGCCATGCGTAAAGCCCTTACCGATAAACCCGCCTGAGCCGATGGCTATTTTGCTCTGCAAGAGGTGATACCCCGAGCCGAAGGGGTCCCGGCCCGGGTTAAGAAAGCTCGTAAGCCGCGCCTTCTGATAGTCTTTCAGGCTTAGCCACGCAAAGGGGGCTATGGCCGAGAGCACGGCCGTAATGGCCGCCAGTGTCCGCAGCCTGACGCCCATTACCATGGTCATGGAGCAGAAGATGGCAGAGAGGATAATAGCCGTGCCCAGGTCGGGCTGCTTCATGATAAGCACGAAAGGCACGAAGAGGATAAGCCCCGGCACGATAAGGTCTTTTATGCCAAGGCCCCGTCCGGCGATGTTCTTCATGCTGAAGTACCTCGCGAGCATGATGATAAGGGCAAGTTTGGCCGTCTCCGAGGGCTGAAGGGAGATAACTCCGAGGTCGAGCCACCTCTGCGCGCCGCCGCTCGATTTTCCCATGGCAAATACGAGGAGCAGCAGCGCGATGGAGCCGCCGTATATCAAGTAGGCGAAGCGTTCGAGCAGATGATAATTAAGCACCGTGGCCGCTGTGAGAAAGACCATGCCGATGACAAACCAGTACAGGGCCTTTGTATAGATGCCGGGGCTGCTGCGGTAGGTGGCGCTGTATATGGAGGCTATGCCTATGAGCGCCAGTATTACAGTAAGGGCCAAGGCGGCAAAATCTATGTGAGTCAATATCCGTTTGTCTATGGATTTGGCCATTATCTTGAGCTCCTCCATGGGCCAAGGGCCTTTGGCTCGTCTGAAGGGGCGGCCCCGGCCTTTGGCCTGCCCAAGAGGAAGGCCTTAAAGACCTTCTTTGCTATTGGGGCCGCGGCGCTCGACCCGAAACCGCCGTGCTCAACGAGCACGGCTACCACTATCTTCGGGTCGTCATAAGGCGCAAAGCCCACGAACCAGGCGTGGTCCCGCATTTTATATCTTATTTTTTCAAGGTCATGTTCTCTCGCTATCATGCGGGCGACCTGCGCCGTGCCCGTCTTTCCCGCAATCTTCAGGCGCTTGTTGCGGAGGACCCGCGCCGTGCCCTTCTTGTCGTTTACAACGCCATGAAGGGCCTTTCGAATCTTTTTCAGTATCTCCGGCGGTATATCCACTCTGCCCGTTATCTCCGGGGTGAACTCCTGAAGGACCTTGCCCGAAGGCGTGGCTATCCTCTCCACTATCTCAGGCCTGAAGAGGGTGCCCCCGTTGGCGATGGCCGTGTACGCGCTTGCGAGCTGAAGGGGCGTGGTGAGCATGAAACCCTGCCCAACGGCTACGGAGATGGTCTCACCCTGATACCACCGCTCCTTTTTTACCCTCTTCTTCCATTCCGAGCTCGGCATGAGGCCGGTTTTTTCTCCGCCAAGCCTTATGCCAGTAGTTGAACCGAGACCAAAGGATTTTGCGTGTTTTGCAAGGGTGTCAACACCGAGCATGAGGCCCACCTGATAGAAAAAGGTATCAGAAGACTCTATTATGGCACGCTTGTAGTTGATAATGCCGTGGCCCTCTTCTTTCCAGTCGCGGTAGTCGCGTCCCGCGAACCTGAAGATTGGTCCCGATTCAACGAGGGTATCGGGCTTTATGGCCTTTTCCGTAAGGGCCGAGGCGGCGACAATGGGCTTGAAGGTGGACGCCGGCGGATATTGCCCCTGGATGACCCTGTTCGTAAGGGGATGCAGGGGGTCCTTCACAAGGGCCCGCCAGTCCTTTTCGGTGATGCCGGCAGATAATTTATTGGGGTCAAATGCCGGTTTGCTTACCATGGCGATAACCCTCCCTGAGTTGGGGTCCAGGGCCACGACAGCCCCGGCCTGCGTGCCGAGCGCCTGCCATGCCGTAAGCTGTGTCTTTATGTCTATGGTGAGGGTTACGTCTTTTCCGGGGTATGGAGGGGTCCAGCCGAGGACGTTGATTTTTCGCCCCAGGGCGTCTACCTCGAGGTCCTTGAAACCGTCTTCACCGTGGAGAAATTCCTCGTAGCTCCTCTCAAGCCCGTATTTTCCAAGATAGTCTCCGGCGTCGTAGCCGCTCGCCTTGAGCTTTTTCAACTCATCGATATTCAATTCGCCGATATAGCCGATGATATGAGATGTGGCGGGGCCGTATATGTATTCTCTTTTAGGTGTTACGTCAAGCATGACGCCGTGCATCTCGAAGTTGAAGCTCTCTATCTTAACCGTCTCTTCCCAGGAGAGGTCTTCCTTGAGCTTTACGGCCCTGAAGGGCGGCTGGCCCTTGGCCCGTGCAAGCCGTCTCATGATAGTCTCTTCATCAATGCCGGCGAGCCGCTTGAGCATGGCCTTTGTCTTCGGCCAGTCCGTTACGTCCTCCGGGATGATGTAGAGGTCGAAGCCGGGACGGTTTATAGCGAGTTTTACGCCGTTTCTGTCATAGAGTATGCCGCGAGGGGCCTGCGATTTTACGGTTCTGGTCTTGTTGTGCCGCGAGAGGTCCCCGTAGTACCGTCCGTTCATTATCTGGAGTTGCCAGAGCCGGATGATAACGATAAAGAAGAGGATGGCCGCAAGTATGGTCGCCAGCACAACCTTTTTTTTGAACTCAAGGGGCTCTTTTTCCTGAAAGTATCTCGCGGACATGTACTGGATTACCTCTCGAAGGCGTGGGGCGATACTATCGTCTCAAGGCGTTCGAGAAGGTTTATTACAAAGGGGGCGAATACGGCGGTAAGGACTATCTGCGCCACGGTAAAGACGGAAAGACCGAGGTCGTTGTTGATGGTCCTCATGATGGTGTAGATTAGAATGGCCTTCAGTGAGGCAAGCGCCAGGGCTGTAACCGCCGCTACGGCCGGAGTGTTGAAGTGGACCTTTTTAGAGAGGAGATATACGCAGAGGAAGACGGCCATGAAAGAGAATGACGTGGTGCCGAGTATGCCGCCGAGAAATATGTCCTCAAGGTAGCCAAGGGAAAAGCAGACCAGCACGCCCGCCGTAGAGGGCCGTTTCGCCGCGGTGTAAAAGACCATGATAAGGAGCACGTCAGGCAGGGGCAGTGATGTCATTATGGTGCTTTCCACCACGAGGTAGGCAATGGATACCAGAAAGAGGGCTATGTAATCCCGCATGCTCCTCGACTCACTTTTATAAGGTCTGTATTGAAAAGCACGGCTATTTCTTTGCCGCCGGCCCCTTGAGAACCACAAGCACGTCCTCAAGGCTCTTGAAGTCAACGCCCGGTGTAACCTCTATGTGGTTAAAGAAGTTGTCTCTTCCTTTTCTTACGGCCGTGACCTCGCCTATTATGAGGCCCTTTGGAAAGAGTCCCGAAAAACCCGAAGTGATAACAAGGTCGCCTGCCTTTACATCGTCAAGCTCCCGTACGTACTTCAGGATGAGGCCTCCCTTGCCGTTGCCCTCGGCAATGGCCCGAACCCTTGTGCGCTCCACCATGGCCTCGATATTGGACCTGGGGTCTGTGTTCAGAAGCACCGTGGCCGTCGAGGGCGTCACCTCCGCGATCCTGCCCACAACTCCCGCGGGACTTATGACGGCCATCTCACGGGCCAGATTGTCCTTTGAGCCCTTGTTGATTACCGCTGTCCTTGTCCATCTCGCTGTGTTGTATGCGATGATGCCCGCCGAGGTGGTGGGGAAGGCCGTGCTGGTCTTGTACTGGAGCAGTCCCTTCAGGCGGTCCGACAGCTTCAGCTCTTCACGCAGGCGGTGGTTCTCTTCCTGCATGGTGACAAGGGCCTTGCGGTAGCGTTCGTTTTCCTCTTTAGTCCCTACGATGACGATGTAGTTATCCACGGCCCCCGCGCCAGTCCTGTAGACGGAGAGGATGGAGTTCTGCAGGGGAGTCAGGGTAACGGAAATAAGTCTCTTTAGCACATAACCCCTCTCGCCTACGCTCGTGTCGGTGAGGGCGAGATGCAGGGATAGCAGGGCCAGGAGGGCCGTTACGATAATAATCTGATTCTTTTTTACAAAGGAAGTCATCGTGTTTTTTGCTGGCGTCTGATGGTTCCGGCAATGGCTGGCAGGCAGTTTTATGAGGGTCTGTTACGACTGCCCCCGCTACTCCGTCTACCCCCCCCGACCCGGGCCCCGTCAGTTGGGTAGCGTCACTTCTTTCAAGAGCGTCATCTCGTCAAGGAGCCGGCCGGCCCCCTTGACAACGCAGGTAAGCGGATCATCGGCTATGGTTACGGGAAGCATGGTCTCTTCTCTCAGTATTATATCAAGGTTCTTTATGAGGGCTCCGCCCCCGGCAAGGACAATGCCCTTGTCAACGAGGTCGGCGGCAAGCTCGGGAGGAGTGGTCTCAAGGACGTGCTTAACGGCGTCTATGAGTGAGGCGATGGGTTCGTTCATGGCCTCGCGTATCTCCTGACCGTCTATCTCAAGCGTGGTGGGTATGCCTGTAATAAGGTTCGAGCCCTTTATCTCCATCTTGGATATCTCGTCATCGGGAAGGGGCAGGCCAAAATGCATCTTGATGTTCTCGGATACCCCGGTGCCGATGGAGAGGTTGTATTTTCTCTTTATGTACTGCGCTATGACCTGGTCGAGCTTATCGCCGCCGACGCGTATGGACTTTGAGCGCACTATGCCTGCAAGCGAAATTACGGCTATCTCGGAAGTGCCGCCGCCTATGTCCACTATCATGTTGCCCGAAGGCTCTGTGATGGGCAGGCCCGCTCCGATGGCCGCGGCCATGGGCTCTTCGAGAAGGTAGACCTCCGAGGCCCCGGCGGAGTAGGCAGATTCTTTAACGGCCCTTTTTTCCACCTGCGTGATGCCAGACGGCACGCCCACTATTATCCTTGGCCGGACAAAGAACTTTCTGTTGTGGACCTTGGCGATAAAATACTTCAGCATCTCTTCGGTGACCTCAAAGTCGGCTATGACGCCGTCTTTAAGGGGCCTGATGGCTGAAATATTGCCCGGTGTCTTGCCGAGCATGGCCTTGGCGTCCGTGCCAACGGCAAGGACCCTCTGACTCCCGCCGTCGCGCTTTACGGCTACCACCGAGGGCTCGTTGGTTACGATGCCTTTACCCTTGACATATATAAGCGTACTCGCCGTGCCGAGATCAATGGCGAGGTCGTTGGAAAACATATTCATCAATCGGTTAAGCATTATCTCTCCAATGGGAAATTTTTTCGATTCTAACAGACTGTCGTGGCTTTTGGCAAGGATAAAATATCATAAAAAGGTTGCACTGAAAGAGAATATTTCTTAATATTTAACACTAAATAGCCATTTCATGATGTGACGCTTATTACAAATGCCTTTGCAAGGGGAGGAAAAAGAGGTTTATGCTTGAAACTATACGAAAAAGTACAAAATCAACCTACATTTTACTGCTATTCGGCGCCATAATACTTGTCTTTGTTTTCTGGGGAATCGGCCCTGGCGGCAGGGGGCGCTCTGCCAACGCCGTGGCCACGGTGAACGGAGACCCCATAGGCATGAAAGAGTACCTGGCCCTCCATAAGAGGCTTACGGACTACTACCGTAAAGTTCTCAAGGATAAGTATACGCCTTCGGTTGAAAAGGGGTTGAACCTCAAGAAGAACGCCGTGGCTATCCTCATTGACAGGCGTCTTGCCGTGATGGAGGCGGAGAAAAAGGGCATAAAGATATCAAAAAAAGAGGTGCAGGATACCATCGGGGCCATGGCATCGTTTCAGAAGGACGGTGTCTTTGACAGGGACCGTTACTTCAGCGCCCTGAAGTCCGAGCGTATCAAACCTGCCGACTTTGAGGAGGACGTGCGAAGAGACCTTCTTGTGGAAAGGGTTAGGGCCGGCGTCATAAAGGACGTCTCTGTGAGCGAAGATGACGTGAAGAAGGCCTTCCTGAAAGAGAATAGAGAGATAGACCTCGCTTATGTCTCCATCAATGCCTCTGATAAAAGGGCTGGCCTCAAGGTGACGGATAAGGAGGGGCGGCAGTACCTTATGGACCACTCCACTGATTTTGTCCTTCCGGCCAAACTTAAGGCCGTATACGCGTACGCGGATTACTCTGCCTTTAAAAAGAGGGCATCCATAAGCGAGTCTGATATAAGGGCCTATTACGATAAGAATAAGGACCGCTTTACCGAGCCGGAGAAAATACACGCCAGACATATCCTTATACGTCCGGATATGAAGGTCAAGGACCGCGATGCGGCCAGAAAGGCCGCCATGGAGAAGGCGCGCGGCATACTCAAGAGGATAAAGGCGGGCGAGGACTTCAAGGCCCTTGCCCGGAAGTACTCGGCTGACCCGGGTTCCGCCAAAAAGGGCGGCGACCTCGGCTGGTTTCCAAGGGGCGTTATGATGAAGTCCTTTGAGGCCGCGGCCTTTGCCCTTAAACCCGGCGAGGTGAGCGCTATAGTAGAGACGCCCTTCGGCGCCCATATCATAAGGCTTGAGGGCCGTAAGGCCGCTGTTGTGAAGCCCCTCGGCAAAGTACGCGCCTCCATAAAAACCGAACTGTCAAGGGGCATATCCAACGAGAGGGCCTTAGATGCCATAAAGGCCATTGAGGAGCCCTTCAAAAAGACCAAGGATATAAAGGGGCTGAAGCAGGCCGTTAAAAAGTCGTCCGGTCTGGCATTTCATGAGACAGGGCTCTTTGACTCAAGGCATTTTGACAAGTCTCTCGCAAAGGCCGGGCGGCTGAAGGATTCTCTTTTTCTCATGAACGAGGGCGAGGTCAGCGAACCAATAAAGACCTACAGGGGCATCTACCTTGTAAAGGTGGTAAAGAGGGTGGACGCGAGGATACCGGAGTACGATGAGGTTAAGGCCGATGTAAAAGAGAGGCTAATGGCGAGCAAGGCCCTGAGGGCGGCAAAAAAAGAGGCCGCTGAGGTCCTTAAGGCCGTAAAAGGCGGCAAAAAGCTCAGGGATGTGGCTAAAAAGAGGGGGCTCAAGCTGGGAAGCACGGGTTTATTCTCCGCCACCACGGGCTTCATACCCGGCCTTGGCCTTCCTGTAGCGTCTTACGGCGCGCTCTTTGACCTTAACGCCAAAAAGCCCCTCTATGAGAAGACCATTGCCGCATCTGGCAAGTTTTTTGTCGTAGAGTGGAAGGCATCGAAAGAGGCGGATATCTCGAATCTCACCCCTGATGCGAGGGAATCACTTACCGAGATGTTGATGTCCAGGAAAGAGGATGAGAAGATAAACGGATGGCTGAACTCACTTAGAAAAAAAGCGGATATAAAGGTCTTTGAAGACCGCATGTAGGGCCGCTGATTAAGGAGACAGAGCAACTATATGCGTTTTTCAAGGATACTGCTCCCCACGTTAAAGGAGTCACCGGCAGACGCTGAGGTAATTAGCCAGCGTCTTATGATACGCGCGGGCATGATTAAAAAGGCCGCCGCCGGGATATACGAGATACTTCCCCTGGGCCTCCGGGTGCTGCGGAAGGTAGAAAATATCGTAAGGCAGGAGATGGACAGGGCCGGGGCCCTTGAAGTGAGCCTGCCTGTGGTGATACCCTCTGAGTTATGGAAAGAGAGCGGCAGGTGGGATAAGTACGGACCTGAGCTTTTAAGGGTAACAGACCGTCATAACAGGGAATTCTGCATAGGCCCCACGCACGAGGAGGTCATTACGGATATGGTCAGGGGAGCGGTGCGCTCGTACCGTCAGCTGCCCCTTAACCTCTATCAGATACAGACAAAGTTCCGTGACGAGATACGCCCCCGCTTCGGCCTTATGCGCGGCAGGGAGTTTGTCATGAAGGACGCCTATTCCTTTCATGCCGATGAGGAGAGCGCTGAGCTGGAGTATGGGAATATGCTCGCCGCGTACTCGCTTATATTCGAACGCTGCGGTCTTGAGTTTCGCGCCGTAGAGGCGGAGTCCGGGGCCATTGGCGGGAGTTTTTCTCATGAGTTCATGGTCCTGGCCGATACGGGCGAGGACGAGGTGGCGGCCTGCGATACCTGCGGTTACGCCGCCAACGTGGAGAGGGCCGAGGTGCGGCCACCGGCTGATAAAAGACCTTCTCTCTCTCAAAAAAACTCTGAGGCAATAAAATCCGTAAATACGCCGGGCAAAAAGACCGTTGAGGAGGTTAGCGGTTTTCTTAATGTAGACCCCTCGGTCCTCATAAAGACCCTTATCTACGATACTGATAAGGGGCCTGTGGCGGCGCTTGTGCGGGGCGACCTTGAGCTCAATGAGATGAAGCTCGCGAGGGCGCTTGAGGGCTCTGAACTGCGCCTTGCCGATGAGCAGACCGTCAGGAGCGCCACGGGCGCGCCCTCGGGTTTTGCAGGTCCTGTGGGGCTGAAGGTCCCCATATACGCCGATTACAGCGTATTGGCCATGTGCGGGGCCGTGACCGGGGCCAATGAAGAGGACAGGCATATACAGAACGTTGCGCCGGGCAGGGACTTTGAGGCCACATACCTTGATCTTGCCTTTGCCCGCACGGGCGACGGCTGTCCGCGTTGCGCCGGGACCTTGACTCTTCGAAGGGGCATAGAGGTTGGCCATGTCTTCAAGCTCGGCACAAAGTACAGCGAGGCCATGGGGGCCACCTTTCTTGACGCCAACGGCAAGGAGCAGCCCATGATAATGGGGTGCTACGGCATCGGCATAGGCAGGACGGCGGCGGCCTCCATAGAGCAGAACCATGACGATGGGGGCATAATATGGCCCACAGGCCTTGCCCCCTTTGCCGCTGAAGTCCTTGCCGTAAGCATGAAGGACGAGGGCACAAACAAGGCGTCTACCGATTTATACACCACCCTTATCGAGGCCGATGTTGAGACCCTCTTTGATGACCGGGAGATAAGGGCCGGCATAAAGTTCAAGGATGCCGACCTTATCGGCATACCCGTGCGCATTACCGTAGGGGAGAGAAACCTTGCCAAAGGCCTTGTGGAGATAAAGAACAGACGTACCGGAGACGTAAAGATGGTGAAGGTGGAAGATGCCGTTACAGAGGTAAAGGGGCTTTTGAAAGAGTTGGAGGGGTGAGGGTGTAAGGGCGGGGAAGAATTTGATTTGATGGGTGGAACGACCTTTCACCCATCCTGCAAGGCTTCGCGCTACCCAACCTTGTATATTGATATGCAACTGATTAATGATGCCACAGCCGGGTAGATACTTCATATCTTCCCGTTTCCTTTGCCCCCCCCTTTTTTTTTTAGACGTTCAGGTTTTCTATGGAGCCTTTGAAGGTGATGAATTTCCGCAGGGCCTCTTTTAAAGAGACATCAAGGCCTACGAATTTTAGCCCGGTGATGCCTTTTTCGGTGCTCCATACAACCCAACCCTGCAGGTAGAGCGGTTCGGAGAGGCAGGAGTCTTTTAAGCAGAGCTTGATAATACGCCCCGGCCCTATCCTTGGAGACTTATCTGATATGGCTATGCAGATACCGGTTGAGCTTATGTTCTTAAGTTCTCCTGTGTAAGGGGTCTCGTCCACAGAGTATTCCACCGTGGCCTTGCCCCCGGGTACGCGCAATTTGTCGCGGCAGCCGTCAAGGAGCTCTTTCAGCCTCTCTACGAAAACACCTACGGTCTTTGCCGACTCCCTGAATGGCATGGAGTCTTTGCCAAGTTCTTCCAGCTCACTCATCTCGGCTGTGGCCTCTCTCAGAAGACGCACGTACTTGTGCATATTCCTGACGAGTACCTCTCTGTAGATGGAGTATGGACCGGTAGCGACAAATACATCTTTTGTTGAAAAAACGGTTCCGCAGTTGGGGCAGTCCATCTCCCTTGATTCCGTCATAAAGGGGGATGTTACAGAACATTTGCATTTGGGGCAGTCAGACTTCAGCATGAGGGGTCCTTTTTCTACAAACCCCCGGGGGGAGGCGGTGCCGTACCCGCCGGGGCTTAACTGTGTACTTCTTATCGGTTTTTATTTTCTCTTTCTTGAGGCGGCTGCTTCATTGCCACATGAACGCCGGGATAATATAAGGCATTTTTACTATTTTTGGCAACCTATAATTTATGCTTGCCCCTAAAAAATGCAGTCCGCCTCCCGGGGTCCATGCCAGGGCCTTTTACTTGATCATGAAATTTTGAAGCTCCCGCTCACTAACCTCTATTATGACTATTTTAGATGCCCTGAGAGAATAAAAGTCTATTTTAGGGTTCACGGGAACTCTGTTTGTCCAGATCACGTCCATCTCTTCAAAGGAGCCTTTTATCAGGTTGAGCGGCGTTGACATGAATGAGTCCCTGTATATAATGGCGCGGGGCAGGAGGGGATACCCTGGTTTGGCCACAGCCGTTATCTTCAGACGGGGCCTTCCGTTGGGAAGGGGCTTGAGCCTTTTGGTCTTTACCAGGCTTTTTGTCTTAATCTTGAAGATGTAATCGGATTTCTCCGAGAGGTCCAGCGCAAACATCGCCGCGAGGTCCCTGCTGCGTTCGACTTCCCTGTACTTGATTTCAGGCATATCGTATATAGCCGCCGGTGTGGAGAGCCTATGCAGAATAGTCTCAGCCGCAAGGGCGGCCCCCCTGTAATTCCAGTGCGTACCTTTTTTATAGTAGAGCAGATGGTCTTTTTTGGCCTCAAGGAGCAGGTTATCAAGCCTGATGAAACCACGGATGGGATAATCCCCGAGGGCATCGATAAAGAGATCGTAGAAGCTCTTCCCGCAACTGTTGCCGGGCCTCTCAAGACCCACGTACTCGGGGTATATGGTGGCCTTGTCAGGGGCCACTATAAAAAAGAACCTCTTGCCCGCGGATTCGAAGGTTTTTTCAATTGAGCTAAGTTTTTTTGCGAGGTCCCGCGCCCTTTTTCTTTTTTTGCAGTCATCCTTTAAGTAATCGCTCATGCCGCTTGTCAGATAAAACCAGCCGTCTTTTCCAATATGGACCTTTTGAGACGGAGACGTGCTGAAGATGTAGTAGTCAATCCAGTTTTTGGCGATGATTAAGGGTGAGCGGTAGGGATAACGGTCATCGAGGAACCTGGAGAGTTTTTTATAGTATGTGCTCTTAAGGAGTCTCCCCGCCCTGTATTTCGGCATCCTGGCGAAGTTGCGTTTTTCTTCAAGGGCTGTCTTGTGGGAAAGCGCCAGCCCGTAGATCTGGCTGGTGATTAGAAGTATGAAAAAGCCTGTTAGAATCTTTTTCCTCATGGCCTCTTTGAACCGGAAGCAGATAAAGGGGTTGAAAGCCCTACCCCCGGACGTGTCTCTTCTCTCCGTAGCTTTGAAACAACGGCTCGGCTAAGGGCTAACCCATGGATTTTGATAATCTTATGAGCCCGCATCACTATTTTATTCCCCGGGCCGTTGCGCAACCTGTAACCGGTGCCTGCCCCTTTTATAACGGAGCCCGCCGCCCAGGACCCATGTCAGGACCTTTTCTCTAATACTGAGTGCCGTGAGGTTTCTCTCAACAACCTCAATTATAATTATCTTAGAGTCTTTTAGCGCGTCAAAATCCACCTTCGGTGCCACGGGAACCCTGTGCGTCCAGAGCGCGTCTATCTCTTCAAAGGACCCCTGCATCATGACAAGGGGCATGCTCATAAAGGAGTCCCTGTATATAATGGCGCGTGGCAGGAGGGGTTTGTCCGGTGCGGCGGCAGTGGTTATCCTCAGGTGCGGCATGCCGCTGGTAAGGTCGTTCAGGTTTTTTGTTTTTATCATCTCACCTTTGTTAATTACAATGGCGGCATCTGTTTTTTCAGTAAGATTCAGACCCCACATCGTGGGGAGATCACGCATTTGCTCGGTCTTCTTGAACTTTACTTCCGGCATGGTGTATCTCTTCGTGGCGGTTGATAGCCTATTCAGTATGGCGGCGCTAACTATCATGGAGCCCCGGCTATTCCAGTGCGACCCCGTTACAAAGTATATTGGAACGTCTTTTTTCGCATCAATAAGGAGGGAGTCAAGCCTTATGAACCCATGGAGGGGATAATCCCCAAGGGCCTCTATAAAGAGGTCATAGAAGCTCTTTCCGCAGGCCTCCGTAGAACGCTCTATGGCGACGTGCTCGGGATATATGGTGGCCTTGTCAGGGGCCACTATAAAAAAGAACCTCTTGCCCGAGGATTCGAACAATCTTTCAATTGAGCCAAGTTTTTTTGCGAGGTCCCGCGCCTTTTTTCTTTTTTTACAGTCATCCTTGAAGTAATTGTTCATGCCTCTTTTAAAGTAAAACCAGCCGTCCTTGCCGATATGGACCTTTTGAGACGGAGACGTGCTGAAGATGTAGTAGTCAATCCAGTTTTTAGAGATGATAAAGGGTACGCGGTAGGGATAACGGTCATCAAGAAATTTGGAGAGTTTTTTATAGTATGTGCTCTCAAGGAGTCTCCCCGACTTGTATTCCGGGGCCTTTGTGAGAAGACGTTTTTCAAGGAGGTTAACCTTATGTCCAAGGGCCAGGCCGTAGACCTGGCTTGTGATAAGGAGCACGAAAAAACCTGTTAGAATCTTTTTCCTCATGGCCTCTTTGAACCTGAAATAGATAAAGTGGTTAAGGTCCCTGCACCTGTACGAGGCTCTCCACACAGCGCCTTTGAAACAATGGTCCCGCAAAGGGCCAATTCATCTACTTTGGTAATGTTATGCATCTGCCCCACCATCTTATTCCCCTGCGCAGTTGTGGCAACCTGTAATTCATGCTTATCCCTTTTATAACGCTACCCCCCGCCCAAGGCCCGGCGCAGGGCCGTTTCTCTTATATCGAGTTCGTCGAGCCCCCTCTCAACAACCTCGACTATTACGATTTTAGAGTCCCTGAGCGCCTGAAAATCTATCCCCCGGGCCACGGGAACCCTGGATGACCAGAGCGCGTCTATCTCTTCAAAGGACTCCCGCAACATGACGAGGGGCACCCTCATAAAGGAGTCCCTGTAGATAACGGTGGGGGGCAGAAGGGGGGCATGGGATTTATTCTCAGCCCTTATCTTCAGTCTGGGTCTCCCGTTTTCAGGGGGCAGGAGGTCTTTTATCCATACCTTTTTATCTCTGTCGATTAAGAGGGCGTAATCCGATTTTTCCCTCAGGTCCAGCGAAAATATACCGGCAAGATCATGGGCGCGCTCGGCCTCTTCGAATCTCATATCAGGCAGTCTGAACTCCCCGGCCGGTGAGGAGAGCCTTTCCAGTATGACCTTGCTCACAAGTGCGCAGGTCCTGTCATTCCAGTGAGTACCTTTCTTGTAATATTGCAAAGATCCTTTTTTGGCCTTGAGGAGCAGGTTGTCAAGCCTTATGAACCCGCGTAGCGGATACTCCCCGAGGGCCTCGATAAAGAGGTCGTAAAAGCTCTTTCCGCAAGTATTAGGGGGGCGCTCAATCCCTACGTGCTCGGGGTATATGGTGGCCTTGTTAGGGGCAACGATAAAAAAGAACCTCTTGCCAGCGGATTCGAGCAATCTTTCCATTGAGTTGAGCTTCAGGGCAAGTTCCCACGCATCTATCCTCCTATCGCAGTCGTCTTTGAAGTAATCGTTCATGCTTCTTCTATAATAAAGCCAGCCATCCGTGCCGATAATAACCTCAGATGAGGGCGATGTCTTGAAGATGTTGAAGTCAATCCAGTTTTTAGAGATGATAAAGGGTACGCGGTAGGGATAACGGTCATCAAGGAATTTGGCGAGTTTCTTATAGTAGGAGCTCTCAAGAAGTCTCTCTGCCTTGTATTCAGGCACGGCGGCCAACGTGCGTTTTTCCGTAAGTACAGTCCTGGGCGCAAGGGCCAG
>CAZMKZ010000044.1:0-17357 GCA_964567185.1 uncultured Thermodesulfobacteriota bacterium | reverse complement strand
GGGCCTTTGTGCGGGCCGCCTGGCTCTTGTTGCCGTGTATGGCCGTTGCGCTGATGCCGTCCTGCATGAGCTGCTTTGAGAGGCGGTTGGCCCCGTGCTTGGTGCGCGTAAATACGAGGACGCGCCCCCAGCCGCCTTCTTTTATAAGGTGCGAGAGGAGTTTGCGTTTGTGTGAATGCCCCACGGGATGGACTTTCTGAGTGACCGTTTCGGCGGCGATATTCCTGCGCGCCACCTCTATCAGCTCCGGGTTGCGGAGGTATCCGTCGGCCAGGGCCTTTATCTCATCTGAGTAGGTGGCCGAAAAGAGCAGGTTCTGCCTTCTTGTCGGCAGAAGTTTTAGTATCCTCTTTATATCAAAGATAAAACCCATGTCCAGCATGCGGTCGGCCTCGTCAAGGACGAGTATCTCCACTTTGGAGAGGTTTACGGTGCGCTGTGAGGCATGGTCGAGGAGGCGTCCCGGTGTGGCAACAAGAATATCGACGCCTCTTCTGAGCTTGTCTATCTGCGGGTTGATGCCCACCCCGCCGAAGACTACGGTCTGGCGAAGCGGAAGGTTCTGGCCGTAGACGCGAAAGCTATCTGCAACCTGCGCGGCGAGCTCGCGCGTAGGGGTGAGGACGAGGGCCCTTGGAAAACGGCCCCTTCCGGCCTTGTTTAGTATCTGCAGTATGGGAAGGGCAAAGGCGGCGGTCTTGCCGGTGCCTGTCTGCGCTCCGGCGAGGACATCGCGCCTCTCTAATACTACGGGGATGGTGCGTGCCTGCACGGGCGTTGGCGTGGTGTAACCCTCGGCCGAGACGGCGCGCAGTAGTTCGGCCTGGAGGCCGAGTTCATCGAACTTCATAAGATAATACTCCATATAAACGGCCTACCCACTGTAATGGGCCGGTCTTAGGCTGGATAATTAAGGTTGTTGCGTTGAAAGGGTTGAAGGATTGAGGATGGTCAACCATGACTCTGCGTGTACCGACCGGTTGGTACTACCTGTAATTTTAAACAATAACACGTATATTAGGGGATATACAGAAAAAAATGATTTTTTTATTATTACTGTGGGAATAGGGAGAAAAGGGGCTTTTCCCCGCATGGCATGGTTGCGGACTTTACGTTGGTGTTGTGAGAGTATGACAATGGGATTATTACGGCGAGGCTCTTTAGAGCTTCGCGTGGGCTGGCGGTGATTTCAAAGGCACGGTAATGCAACGATTGTTTCACTATACAGCCGGGGAGTAGGGCAAATTGATGGGTTCCGTGCAACGAAGCCCATCCTACAAAGCTGGTGATGGATAGAACCCCTGAAGGCATTGGCTCTGAATTGAAGATGTTGGACTGTGCCCACCCCAAAAGAATACAGAGTCAAGTCTCGCAGTGAGACATTGCCCCTTCCTCTTCACTATTGATTTTTCTCCAATCATCCGCTATCCTGAAAAAAAGGATATATCTTCGAGACTGAGGGTGGAGAACGCGCGGGCCGCGGCCCTTAAGCCTTTAATCTTAACCTTTAAGGAGTTTGTCATGGCAGAGACTACGCTATATGAACGCCTCGGCGGGTATGATGCCGTTGTGGCCGTGGTCAATAACCTCTTGCCCCGCCTCTCTTCAGACCCGCTTCTTGCCAGGTTCTGGGAGAACAGAGGCACAGACGGCGTTGAGAGAGAGAAACAGCTCCTCATAGATTTTCTCTGCTCAAGCGCCGGAGGCCCGCTCTATTACACAGGCCGCGATATGGCCACCGCTCACAAGGGCATGGGCATTACAGAGGACGACTGGACGGCCTTTATCGGACACCTTAACGCTACCCTTGACGAGTTCAGCGTGCCGGAGACCGAACGGGCCGAGGTCATAGCCTTTATTGATAGCACAAAGGCCGATATCGTCGAGAAATAGCCGGGCGCGGGGGCCGCTAAGGGGGGGCGTCCTCATCGGATTTAATGAGACCAACCATTCCCTGTTGAGCCCGCTCTTTTTGACCGTTTTAGAAAGCCCGCCCTTGCCAATTTCTTCCAAAAGATGTATGCTGAATATAGTCATTATTAAAAATACGTACAAGGCACAGGGAATTGCCGCATAATCCGTAAAATCATAAGCAAAGGAGGGTCCATGTCTATGATGTCGAGGTCAAGTCTTCGCTCCTTTACCATTATTCTGGTTGGCCTGCTTGTGGCCTCTTTTACCTTCACCACAGAGGATGTCTTCGCCCGTAGAAGAGGAGAGGGGGTCAGGCACGAGAGAAGGGAACACAGAAGGGCTGTTCGCAAAAGGGCTGTGCGGGTCAGGCCTGTTCGCCATACACGCGTAGTCGTAACGAGGCCGCGGTACCGCCCGGGCAAGCTTGTTGTCAATCTTCCGCCGAGGAATCGCCGGGTAATAGTAAGGGGCAGGCCCTACTACTACTGGGGCGGCGTTTTTTATTACAGGCGTCCGAGGGGATATGTTGTCGTAGGTCCTCCCATAGGCACCATAGTGCCGAGGCTGGCCATCGGGTTCAGCACGGTCTGGGTGGGCGGACTCTTCTATTACTACTACGGCAATGTCTTCTACCGCCGGGTCCCTGCGGGATATGTGGTAGTGGAGCCGCCGGCTACTACCAACGTCGTTCTCTCAGAGCCGGCCGTTGTGCAGCCTGCGGAGTCGGCTTCGGGAAGGGTCTCTGTCATAGCCGCGAGGCTGAACGTAAGGACAGGCCCCTCATTCTCTAATCCCATACTCTATCAGGTAAAGCAGAACACCACCTTGAATGTCCACGGCAGGGATAAAGACTGGCTCTACGTAGAGCTTCCTGACGGCAAATACGGATGGGTGATGGAAGAGTTTACTGTGCCCATGGACGTGCCCGCCAGCGGCTGAGTAAGGGCAGGGGGCCGAGGGTTCAAAAGGGGGTGCGGAGTGTAAGGGGATAAAGGCCTTCGAAGCCGAGTGCAGGTTGCGGCGGCTTCTATCCATAATATAAATCTCAAGAGGGGGGAGGCGTAGCTCAGCCTCCCCCCTCTTTTGTCTTAACGGCTATCTTATGGCCTGAAAATATCTACATTCCTGTATATGGTCAATTTGCGCGGTTCTACCCGGGCCTTTGAAGCAGTAAGGATGCAGGTGTGAATATACTCATTGTAGAGCCCTATTATACCGGTTCACACGTTGCCTGGGCAGAGGGCTACAAAAAAAACAGCCGTCATGACGTAGAGATACTCTCCATGCCGGGCCGCTACTGGAAGTGGCGCATGCACGGGGGGGCCGTAACCCTTGCAGGACGTTTTCTCTCCCGCGGCATTCGGCCTGACCTTATCCTCGCTACGGACATGCTCGACCTCAGCACCTTTATTGCCCTTACAAGGCCCCTTTCCCAGGGCGTCCCCACGGCCATTTACTTTCATGAAAACCAGATTACCTACCCATGGGCAGAGGGCGACAGGGACAGGGTAAAGGGCAGGGACGGCCACTACGGTTTCATAAACTTCGCCTCCGCACTTTCAGCGGACAGGGTGTTTTTCAACTCTTCATTCCACAAAGACTCCTTCCTGCAGGCTCTGCGCAGGTACCTCAAGGCATTTCCTGATTTTGATTGTTCTTCCGAGGTAGAGGACATAAGAAAAAAGGCCGCCACACTTTATGTGGGTATGGATTTTACTGCCCTTGATTCCGCCGTGGCAGAGGGTGAGGCGCTTATCGAGGCCCCTGAGGGGCCGCCGCTTATACTCTGGAACCATCGATGGGAGCACGATAAAAATGCCGAAGAGTTTTTCCGTGCCCTTTATATCCTTATGGATGAGGGCCTTGAATTCGAGGTGGCAATACTGGGGGAGAACTTTCAGAAGAGGCCCGTTGTCTTTGACGAGGCGCGCGCGAGGCTCGGGCAAAGGGTGGCGCATTCTGGTTTTGTAAAGGACTACGCCGCCTACGCCCGATGGCTCAAGAGGGCCGATATACTTCCCGTGACATCAAGGCACGATTTTTTCGGCTGTTCCGTTGTAGAGGCCATATACTGCGGGGCCTTCCCCATACTGCCCCGAAGGCTCGCCTACCCGGAGCACCTTTCCTGTAAAGTGGACGACGGGGGAGGTGGCGAAGGGGAGTTTGAAATGTGCTTTTACGACGGCTTCGAGGGTCTTCTGCGGCGTCTTCGGTGGGCTGTGCTCAACATCAGCGAGGCCCGGAAGATTAATCTGAAGGCAGAGGTGGCACGATACGGCTGGGGGGAGATGGCCCCTCTCTATGACAGGGAGATGGAGAGGACAGCGCGCGCCGGCATTACCACGGCCTGACGGTCACGCGCTCTCTCTTCCTTATATCAGGGGACGATATGGTCCATGACAAGATGAACGGGCTTGCCGGCCATATCGGTTTTTACGGCCGGGCTTATGCCCTCGATGTCACCACTTATCTTTTTGGCGCCGCCGCTTATTGATATCCTGGCTGAGATGACTACCTCGTTGAAGTTGGAAATTCTGAGAAAAGGCACGACGGCCCTGGAGTCGTCAAGCCTTACCTCAAGGGGAAGGTCGGAGACCTTTGCCTTCACCACGGCAAGTGGGGCTCTGGGGCCTTTTACGGCCTTTGCGAAGACAAATACAACCTGCTCAGGCCTGGTCTTTGCCTTAAGAGCCGGGCTTACGTCCACCGTCACGTCAACGGGGCCACCTGCCATGGCCGTGGAGGCCGCAAGAAAAACAAGGCTTATCAGAATGACTGCATAGGCTAATGGTTTGTTTAATACGCTGTACCTTCTTTCTATCATCTCATGCTCCTCAGGTTTCATTTTATGGACTATTGTTTTTTTATGTGTATCTTTTATGGCCGCAACTGCCGGCCGTGCAGGCGCGCATCTTCGTAAAGGCGATTATCTTTTCGGAGAAAGATTCACCCCTCTCTTCGCCTTCTGTATTCTCCGCCGCTACCCATGTATTGCCTCTGAATATCACTTTTGGAAAACCACATCTGATAAAAGGATACAAGGGTCTGAACTACGAATGAAATGCTGAATAGGGCGCCGCCTATAATCACGGTATAGGCGAAAAAGGGAGACGTTAACTTCGTGAACCACCATGAGCCTATGTCAATGAGGATAGCCGCGAAGGGTATGACCACCACGGTGCGTTTCAGCCATACGGGCATCTCCGAGAGGATAAATATCCTTCCCAGAAGATAGAATATTAAGGACATGCCGAATAGGTGTATATGCGAGACCTTTACGAGGATGGCTATGGGTTCTCCCGTGTCTATCTTTCCCAGTGCCGTCACGGAGCCGTAATTGCTGAGGTCCGGTATATTCAGGCCAAGGGCGGGGTTGTGGCAGATAAGGCATTTTTTTGTGAGGATGGGTTTTATCTCACTATCAAAACGCGCCTTCGGGGCGCCCTCGTGTATCCATGATGTTATGGTGCTGAATTCTTTTTTTGTGCGGTAGGCCCGCATCTTGCCTATTAATGCCTGTTCGAGGCGTGTGCCCGAGCGGTTGCCGCGGTATTTGATGTTAATGTCCTCGACGGAGAGGCCGGGGACACCGTCCTCATGGGATACATCCATGAAGATAAGGAGCATGGCGAAGACGTATCCCACGCCGAGAAGGGTTATGAAAGATGTATAGAGCAGTTTTTCCGATACGGAACAATCGGAGAATCTTCTGTATGACATTCTTGTCTCATATTGTTTGGGAAATTTTTCAAGCGCAAAAGCGACCCGGGTCTTAACCTCTCCCGGTCTCCTCTTAGTGACAGCGCCATACTCGCCGACCCTGCCTCGCCTTGCCCCTGCGTCCACTGTTTACAAAAAAATATACCTCATCATGCCCCCCCTCTATGCGCCTCGTTGCGGTCAGGGGTATATCTGCGTGATATTTGTCGCCTGCATTCCCTTTTCGCCCTTTGTGAGGTCAAACTCGAAGATGAGGTCCCTGCTGGGCATCTTGCCGATGTCTATGGACTGGTTGAAGGCGGACTCGTGGGCAAAGGCCGTGGCATAGGGAGAGTCTCCCCTCCTTGTGTCCGTTATCCAGAGCCCGGGGGCTATGTGTTCGAGGTAGCGCATGAAGCCGAAGTTCTTGCTGTGGTTGTAGGTGTAGCATATGCCCCTTACGCGTGAGCCTTCTTCTCCCCAGTTCTTGCTATGGTCGCCGCTCTCAAGGGGCAGGAGGTTGGGTATCAGGTAGCCGGACATGAACAGATCCACCTCTCTCTTGAGGTTGGAAGAGACATTATGAAAGGCCACCACTTCTACCCTGCAACCCTTGTTCTGCAAGGCCCGCACCACCTGTATGAAGTCTCCGTCTCCCGTGGCCATGATTACCTTGTCGAGTTTTTCGGACTGCAGAAGGGCGTCCACGGCCATGTCAAGGTCGGCGTTGGCCTTGCCGAAGCGGTTGCCCGCCTCGTCCACATACCATGCCACGACCTTCTCTATGACCTTGAAGCCGTAGTCGCGAAGTGTGGAATGAAAGTTGAAGGTCCTCTGTTTGTAATCAAAATCCGTCTTGGCGCGGTCTGCGTCATATACAACATAGGCGTTAAGCCTAACGGGTTCTCCCTGAGCGCGGCAGCAAAAGTCGCGAAGTATATCAAAGCGCATGCCGTAGCCGCCGTTACGCGTTATGTTTGCAAGGTCCACGTAAAGACCGACACGCCTGCTCATATCCATTGTCATTATTTTCTGCTCCTCATAATATATATTATCCGGAAAGGTAAACCGGTTATTTATGCCTTATACTTAAGTAAAGCACAGTTAGGGGCCCATGGCTACATGGGTGGATTATATGTCCAGGTTTGTGGTATCAAGGGCGTGCTTTTGTATGAAGGCGCGTCTCGGTTCGACGCTGTCGCCCATTAGGCGTGTAAAGATGGTGTCCGCCTCTACATCGTCCTCTATCTTTATCCTGAGCAGTACTCTCTTTTCCGGGTCCATGGTGGTCTCCCATAGTTGTTCCGGGTTCATCTCACCAAGTCCCTTGTACCTCTGTATGGAGAGGCCTTTTTTGCCGTACTCCATAATCGTATCCGTAAGTTCCGTAAAGGACCCGGCGCTGGCCTCTATGGAATCGCCGGAGATTACAAAGGGAGGGGCTCCCGCCGTCTTAATGGCCTTTGCGAGGCGCCTTAATTCCCTGAACTCCTGCGAGCCGAGGAACTCACCGTCTATAACCGTCTCCCTTGTAAGGCCCTCCCGCCTTATGGCGAAGACCATGCAGAGCGGTCCGTCTTCGCCTGCGGGTCCTACGGTAGATTCAATCTCAGCGGTAAGAGAGGAGCCCCCTGCGGCCTCTGCCTTGATGAAGCCCTGTTTGAGCTTTTCGGCAAGCGCGCGCCCCTGTTGTTCGTTGGAAAGCGCGTCTTCATCAAGGGTCTCGTCAAAGGCGAGGACGTTCATAAGGCTCCTGTCCTTGCCCCTCTGCTCCATGCGGGAGATGATGTTTTTAAAGGCCGCGCCCCTCTTAAGGAGCTTTATCAGCCCCTCGCCCTGCAAAGCGGTTTTTCTTCCGCCTGCCGTGACACTAAGGCCGCTACGGGCGGACTCGAAGATATAGTTCTGCAGGGCCGCCTCGTCCTTCAGGTACTCTTCTTTTCTGCCCTTTTTTACCTTGAAAAGAGGGGGCTGGGCGATGTAGAGGTTGCCGTTTTCCGCAAGCGTCCTCATCTGCCGGAAAAAGAAGGTGAGGAGCAGGGTCCGTATATGCGAGCCGTCAACATCGGCGTCTGTCATTATTATTATCCTGTGGTAGCGCAGTTTTTCGGCGTTAAAATCCGTGGTGCCTATGCCGCACCCGAGGGCGGTTATGATGGTCTTTATCTCCTCGTTTGAGAGTACCTTGTCAAAGCGGGCCTTCTCTACGTTGAGAATCTTTCCTTTTATGGGGAGTATGGCCTGAAAACGGCGGTTCCGTCCCTGCTTTGCCGAGCCTCCGGCGGAGTCGCCCTCTACTATGAAGATTTCACTGAGCAGGGGGTTGGTCTCCTGGCAGTCCGCCAGCTTTCCCGGCAGGGTGGAGGACTCAAGGGCCCCTTTTCTCCTGATAATATCACGGGCCTTTCTCGCGGCCTCTCTGGCCCTTGCGCCGTCCAGGGCCTTCTTTACGATGCGTTTGGCCACGGCGGGGCTCTCTTCAAGAAAGTTCGAGAGCTTCTCGTTTACAATGGTCTTTACATAGCCCTCTATCTCGCTGTTTCCGAGCTTTGTCTTTGTCTGCCCCTCGAACTGCGGGTTCGGGAGTTTTACGCTTATGACGGCCGTAAGGCCCTCCCTTACGTCGTCTCCCTGCAGGGGGCCCTTGAGCAGGCCTCTTGCGGTGCCGTAGCTGTTAAGCGTCCTCGTCAAGGCGGATTTGAGCCCCACCACATGTGAGCCCCCCTCTGTGGTGTTGATGTTATTGGCGTAGGAGTAGAGGTTTTCGCTGTATGATTCGCTCCACTGCATGGCAAGGTCTATGATGACGCCATCTTTTTCGCCGCTGAAGAATATGACCTTGGGGTGAATCGGGGTCCTGGCCTTATTGAGGTACTCGATGAAGCTCTTCATCCCGCCCTTGTACTGGAACTCGTGGCTCTTCGCCGTCCTTTCGTCGGTGATATTTATCTTGATGCCGGCGTTGAGAAAGGCAAGCTCCCGGAGCCTGTGGCTCAGTGTGTCGAAGCTGAAATCCGAAGTCTCGAAGATCTCGTCGTCGGGGAGAAAGGTGATGGTGGTGCCGGTTTTTTTCGTTTCCCCCGTTACCGTGAGCTCTGTGACGGGAGCCCCGTGGTCGTAGCTCTGGGAGTAGACCTTGCCGCCGCGCCTTATCTCCACATCAAGTTTTTTTGATAGAAAGTTCACTACCGTTACGCCCACGCCGTGCAACCCGCCCGATACCTTGTAGGCCTTGTTCTCGAACTTTCCCCCGGCGTGAAGCTCCGTAAGGACAACCTCAACGGTGGGGCGTTTTTTTTCGGGGTGTTCCTTTACGGGTATGCCCCTGCCGTCGTCTTTTATGGTGACGGAGTTGTCCTCGTGTATGATAACGTCAACGTTTTCGCAGAATCCGGCAAGTGACTCGTCAATGGCGTTGTCAACTACCTCGTATACAAGGTGGTGCAGCCCCATTGGTCCCGTGGAGCCTATGTACATGGCAGGCCGTTTTCTTACGGCCTCAAGCCCGCCGAGGACCTTTATGGATTTTTCGTCGTAAGCCGGGCCGCCTTGCGGCGCGTTATCCTCATGTGTCAGGGGTTTGGTCAACGTAAGTCTCCCTTTTTCTGTAAGTTTGGGGCGGTAATCCGCCTTGTTTTCGGTGCGTTATTCTCTTGTGCCGGGGTTTTGGTCAAGACAAGTCTTTCTTTCTCATTAAGCTTAGAAGGGTAATATGCCCCGCTTTCGGCAGGCTTATCTAAAAGTCTTATTTTTCAATTAGTTATGATTGAGTAGATATACAAAATTCTATCATTAACAGGCCCGTTTTACAATATAAAAAAGGGTTATCTTCATATATTAAAAGAGGTTATTGTTTGCTTGAGGTGAGCCGTCTCCGGATTTGCCGCCTGAGCAAAGGGCAACGTGAATTTACGTCCTGCCGTTTTATCTCCTGGGCCGGGTGGAGAGGATGTTTTAAGGGCACTGCCAGGGCCTGGGCCATGGTGCGGTAAAACAAAAAAGGCTATCCCCTGAGGATAACCTCCATGATTTTATTCACTATGACTTTGTGAGATGAAAACTGGGGTGGGCGAGGGGATTCGAACCCCCAACCCCCGGAGTCACAGTCCAGTGCTCTAACCGTTGAGCCACGCCCACCATAGAAGACTTTTGGAAACCGTACAGAATGACTTTGACACCCTTATATGACGGCTTTTCAGCCTTTACAGGGTAACTTATTGAAAGGCCCTCAGGACCCTCAATTTTTTAGATTAACATATGTTTTTATGATCTGTCAATACCGCGCCGTCCGGGCCATAACTCAAGGGGGCCGCTCCGGCCATGGGCGCCATGGCGCGGCCTACATCTTTTCAGGGGCCGATATTCCCAGAAGCCTGAGCCCGATGCCCGTCACGGCGCCCGTGGCCTTCAAGAGCAGAAGACGCGCCTCGGTGAGGGCCCGGTCTTCGGTGACTACCCTGTTCTTGTTGTAATAAGGGTGAAATAACGCGGCTAAATCCATGAGGTAAAAGGTAACCCTGTGGGGTTCAAGCTCGCGGGCGCTCTTTTCGATGACCCCCTCGAAGTTCGCCAGATGCTTTATGATATCTATCTCCTCGGGCAGGTCAAGGCGTTCAAGGTCCTTTGCGCTGAATTTCCCGGGGCAGCTAAAACCCTTCTCTGCCGCGAAATCGAAGATGCTCCGTATCCTCGCATGGCAGTACTGCACATAGAATACGGGGTTTTCAGGGGTTTGCTTCTTTGCCAGCTCAAGGTCAAAGTCAAGGTGCGCGTCGCTTCTTCTCGTAAGAAAGAAGAACCGCGCCGCGTCGCTTCCCACTTCGTCCATGACCTGCCGAAGGGTAACAAACTCGCCGGACCTCTTGCCCATGGCTACTGGTTCGCCTTCGCGGAGGAGGGCCACAAGCTGGATAAAGACTACCTTCAGCGCGTCACCTTTACGACCCATGGCCTCGATAAAGGCCCGCACCCTTGCCTCGTACCCGTGATGGTCCGCCCCCCAGACGTTTATTATGGTGGTGAAACCACGGTCGAGTTTGTCGCCGTGATAGGCGATATCAGAGGCAAAGTAGGTCCTTGCCCCATCGGCCTTTATGAGGACCCGGTCCTTATCGTCTCCAAAGGCCGTTGAACGGAACCATACGGCCCCCTCTTCCTCGTATATTAGGCCACGCTTTTTCAGCTCATCCATGGCCTTTACCACAAGGTTTTTTTCGTAGAGGCTTTTTTCGCTGTACCAGACATCAAATTCCACGTTAAAGTCGCGGAGATCCTTTCTGATACCGCTGAGAAGGGACTTTGAGGCAAAGTCCTTGAAGAGGGCTATGGCCTCGTCCTCTGCCATATCCATGAAGGATTTGCCGTTGTCCTCTATGAACTCAGCGGCCACGTCCTTGATGTAGTTCCCGTGGTATGAGTCTTGGGGCATCTCAATGGCCTCGCCGAGGCGTTCTTTGGCGCGCAGATATACGGACCTTCCAAGGACCTCAATCTGGCGGCCGACGTCGTTTATATAGAACTCCTTTGTAACATCATAACCCGCCGCGGCGAGTATGTTGCTTATGGCGTCGCCTACGGCCGCGCCCCTGCCGTGTCCTATGTGCAGCGGGCCCGTTGGGTTGGCGCTCACAAACTCCACCTGCACCTTCTCCCCTGCGCCAAGCGCGATATTGCCGTACTCCCCGCCCTTATGGAGGATATCTTTCAGAAGTTCGGCCCAGCAGGATTTTTTGATGAAGAAGTTTACAAAACCCGGGGCCGCCACCTCGCATTTTTCTATGACCTCACAGCTTGAGACCTTTTGTGAGAGGGTAAGGGCGATGTCGCCGGGGTTCTTGCGCTGAGAGCGGGCAAGCTTCATGGCCACGTTCGTGGATAGGTCTCCGAAACCCTTTGTCCTGGGCTGTGATATGATGGGCTCCGGTATTTCAGTAAGACCCTCAAAAAATCCCTCGTCGATCATCTCGCCGAGGGCCTGCATTACCGACTTCTTTATTATCTCAAGCATTCTTAATCACTATCTCCTCATATTCAGAGGGCCTTCTGTCTTTCAGAAAGACCCATGATGACCTTGCAGCGGCGATATCGGCGAGCTCTATCTCCGAGAGTATTATGCCCTCCGAGGCCCCGCTTGGCGCGGATATGAACTCGCCGTCGGGACGGACGCAAAAGCTCCTGCCGTAAAATTCCTGCTCCTCTTCAGCGCCGACTCTGTTGGCCCTGAAGATAAATATGCCGTTGGCATGGGCCGCCGCCGAGATGGCGCGCTCCCATTTTTTTGCCGAATGGAAAAAGGCCGAGGCAGTGGGCGTGAAGACCACCTCCGCACCCTTCAGGGCAAGGACCCGGAAGCCCTCGGGAAAAAATACGTCCCAGCATAACTGAACGCCTATGGTGGCGTAAGGGGTCTTGAAAACGGGAAAACCGAGGTTTCCGGGGCTGAAGTAGCTCCTCTCCTCCCAGAGGGGTATCTGAGGCACATGAATCTTGCGGTACTTACCGATGATGCCGCCGTCAGGGCCAAGCACAAAGGCGGTGTTGAAGTAATCGGGGCCCTCTTTTTCGAATATGCTCGCGATCAGAACTACATCCGCTTTATCGGCCAGGTCTCTTAAAAAACTTATGCTCTCGCCGTCCTCGGACTCGGCCAGCGCAAAGTTGTCCTTGTCCACTGCGGCGGGAAACCATGGCCTGTTAAATAACTGCGGCAGGGTGATTATCTTCGCCCCCTTATCCGCGCAAAGGGTTATAAGAGAGCCGGCCTTTTTGAGGTTGTCCCCAAGATTTTTTCCCGAAGACATCTGAATGCCGGCTATGGTCAACTTCCTTTTCATCGTATTCCTTATATATGTGCCTTCAGGGGCCTATTGGCCGTCCCTGAAGCGGTATATCACATCATTAGGGCCTATCATGCCAAGTTCGTCCCGCGCAATCTCCTCTATATACCGCTTGTCTTTTTTCAGCAGTGCTATCTTCTTCACAAGGTCCCTGTTTTTTTTCTCAAGGACGCTGTTGGTCTTTAAAATCCGGTCGCGCTCGCCCTTGAGCTTCAAAACGTCAGTAAGGCCCCTGTCGCCGAAGACGGCGAAGAGCGCTATGGCGAAGATAAGGGCTATAAAAAAATGAAAGCCCCTTAACCCTTTGCCCGTTGACTTTATTCTCTTCTTGCCCACGGATACTCTTTATCAGATAGACCCTGAAAGGTCAAGATAATAGCCTCCTTCCAACGCGGTCCTCCCCCTTTCAATCCCCATCTGCGCCGCCAATTGCCGCCTCGCGCTCTCATATTTTAAACACTTTGTTTTATTTTTATCGCGATAAATATAAATATTTGACATGAAGTGGCTTTTATGCTATTATTCTTCAAAAGTTCATCAAAAATTGTAAGAGTTTCTTATCAAAAGGTATCCTCCCCCTATGTCTACTGACTCCATGAGAAAGCTGGAATGCGCGAGGTGTCAAAATGCTTTTTACAGCGCTTCTACCGAGGAGAAGATGCCCTGTCCCTATTGTGGTTTTACCTCCGGCGATACGCATGAGGACAGAAGGGGAAGGGTCAGGGACCTTACGCACAGGGCCTGCGAGATATTAAAGGGCGATATCAGGGTCCCCGTAAGGGTAACGGACCTATCGCAAGGGGGACTCGGCATAAGGATGAAGGGGTATCTTCCCTTTGACGAAGACGACTCCGTAAGGGTATTCATAAAAGAGCTGGAAATGGAGAAAAACGCCCGTATCGTATGGGCCAAAAAGGTATACGGTATCTCCAAGGCCGGACTCATGTTCTCCTGACCCGGCCCACCCGGGGCGGTTTTATGGGGGGCAATACAGGATTAACTTTCATAGAGGGGGCTGCTGATGAGATCAGGGGCCTTTTTTTATCGGGCCAATTTAAAAGAGGGGCCGAATTTACGGACGGGGCGGTTTAAAGGGGGGGGTAAAGGGGGGCGGATTTACGGACGTGGCTGATTAGAGGACAGGGTTAACTTCCGGAGCGGGGCTGCTGACGAGATCAGGGGCCTTTTTTTTATAAAGGCGCTAACATCCGGGGCAATTCACTCTTATATCCCTTCAATCTCTTGAAATCTTACAAATATACACGAATATTATTAAAAAGAGTCTTTTTCGCATGTCATCGGGCTATTACGCCTCATGGACGCCTCCATGGCCGTGGTTTATCCCTCCATATTGCCCTTGACGCGGCGGGTTTACTGCTATAACATCGTAAGATTACCGTACTGTAAACAGAGTGGGCGCTAAAGGCGGGCAAGGGCCTTTCCACTTTCCCCGATTCAATTAGTCAGACGCGGAGTTTTGGATTATGACCATTAAGGAAGGTAGCTCCAGAGGGGGGCTATTCAGCTATCAGGACCTCAAGGGGCTTGTCCGCAGCCGGGCAGTATCCTCTTCCATGGAGCCTCTTTCCGAAGATCAGATACAGCCCGCCAGCATAGATCTCCGCCTCGGCGCAAAGGCCTTTCGCCTTGTATCGAGTTTTCTCCCAGAGTCTCATGGCGTTATGGAGCGCCTCGGCAAAGGGGGCGGCGACGACTCCGACCTTGTCATGTACGAGATAGATATCTCAAATGGCGGCATACTGGAGAAGGGGCACGTCTACCTCATACCCCTCATGGAAGAATTAAGCCTTCCCGAGGGCGTAATGGGACGGGCCAACCCCAAGAGCACCACGGGCAGGCTTGATATTTTCGCGCGGGTCCTCACCGATAAGAACCCCCGTTTTGATGACATCGCCCCTGGCTACAGGGGGGGGCTTTTTCTTGAGATACTGCCCCGCTCCTTTGCCATAGGCGTAAGTCAGGGGCTCAGCCTCGTTCAGCTCCGCCTCATGGACGGAGACGCCGTAGTGGACGACATGGAATTGAGGGCCCTTCAGAGGGATGAGGGCCTTCTGTATGACGGCGACGGCGATGGACGGGCAAGCGATGTGAGCATCTCAAGGGGCATCTTCATGAGCGTGGACCTCTCCGGCGAGGCCATGAACGGCGTCATAGGTTACAAGTCCAGGAAAAACAGCCACGTAGTTGACCTTACAAAGAGGGACCATTATAATATATGCGATTTCTGGGAGCCCGTGACAGGGGGCAGAGACTCTACGCTCATACTTGAGCCCGAGGAGTTTTATATCCTCTCTTCCAGAGAAAAGATACGTATACCAACGGGTTACGCCGCCGAGATGGCCGCCTATGAGGCCGGTTCAGGCGAGCTCCGCACCCATTACGCCGGGTTCTTCGACCCGGGCTTCGGCTACGGACAGAGCGGCGAGGTCAAGGGAACAAAAGCCGTGCTTGAGGTGCGGGCCCATGACGTGCCCTTTATGATAAGCCACGGCCAGACCTTCTGCAAGCTCGCCTACGAGAGGATGAGGAATGTCCCGGAAAAGACATATGGTCCCAAAATAGGCTCATCTTATCAGTTTCAGGGCATTACCCTAAGCAAACAGTTCAAAAAGGCATGAGCCGGGGTGAGGCCCCTCTTTTGGTTTTAAGAGGCCCTTTCAGCCCTTGATTCTCATATTTCGGCCACTTGCCTGAGGAGAAGTTTTTTTTGAGTAGAAAAAAAAAGAAAGAGAAACAAAAACAGGCAAGGACCGCCGGAAAAAGGAATGCCGGGGGGGGCGGCGGTGGCGGAACCGGCATTAAGCAGGAAGTCCTCGGCATAGTCCTTCTGGCGCTGGCCGTATACGTGGGAGTGTCTCTTTATTCCGGGGGAGACCCCGCCAGCCGTGGCGGGGTGGTGGGTGATTTTCTCTCCTGGGGGCTCCTTACATCCATCGGTTATACCTCTTATACATTCCCATTCTTTCTCGCCCTGTTATCCATAAGGTTTCTCTTCAGGAGGGTCTTCAAGGTAAGCGCCCTGGCCCCTCTGGGTTTTATAATCTTCATACCCGCCCTCTCGGCCCTCTCAAAGCTGGTTTTCGCCTCTACCGAGTCCGGCGGTATAATCGGAGACACCATCGGTGACGTTCTCTCTTCCTATATCGGCTTTGGCGGCGCTCTCATAGCCCTTATCGCCGCCGTGCTTATCTCCGTGCTGGCCATTACGGGCATGTCTTTCATACAGGTGATACTGAGGGGCCTTAAGGCCCTGGGGGCATTCATATGCTCTCTTGAGGACGGCATCAAGAAGAGGCGGCGCGAGAAGGCCGTTAAAAAGACGGCCCGCATGAAAGAGGCCAGGGCCCTTGCCGCGCAGGAGAAAAAAGAGGCGAAAGAGGCGGTAAAGAGCATGGCCCCTCCTCCGGCAGAGCCTCCTATCATAACAGAGCCGATGAACCATAAGGCAACGCAGACGCCTGTAAAGGCGCCCGCGTCCGCGACCACGGCCTCTTTGGATACCGAGCAGACCCTTGAGTTCACGGCGCCGGCCGGTAATTTTTCTCTTCCCGGCCTTGATATGCTGGACAGCACCCCTTCCGGCAACGGTAGCGTAGACAGGGACGAGCTTCTGGCCCAATCAAGGGTCCTCAGCCGGAAGCTCGCCGATTTCGGCGTAACCGGCAAGGTGGTGGAGGTAAGGCCCGGCCCTGTTGTAACCATGTACGAGTACGAGCCTGCCCCGGGCATCAAGGTAAACAGGATACTCAACCTCTCCAATGACCTTGCCCTTGCCATGAAGGCCCTTTCCATAAGGATTATAGCGCCCATACCCGGAAAGGCCGTCGTGGGGATAGAGGTCCCCAATAGCGAAAAAAACAGGATACTCTTTCGTGAGCTCGTTGAATGTGATGAGTTTGCAAAGGCGAGGTCCTGCCTCAGCCTGGCCATTGGAAAAGACATTGCCGGAAAGCCCTTTGTGGAAGACCTGGCAAAGATGCCACATCTGCTCATAGCAGGGGCCACGGGGGCCGGTAAATCCGTCTCCGTTAATTCCATGATATCGAGCATACTCTACAAGGCCACGCCCGATGACGTGCGCTTCCTCATGATAGACCCCAAGATGCTTGAGCTTACGGCCTACGAGGGCATACCCCATCTCATAACCCCTGTTATCACAAACCCCAGAAAGGCGGCGGCGGCGTTGAAGAGCATTGTTGCCGAGATGACAAAACGATACAGGCTCATGACCGAGAAGGGGGCCAAGAATATTGATATGTATAATCATATTCTCGCAGAAGAGGGCATTAACGCAGACTCCGCAGGTGAGCATAAGCGTATGCCCTATATAGTGGTTATCATAGACGAGCTCGCCGACCTCATGATGACCTCCGGTAAAGACGTGGAAGAGAGCATGGTGCGGCTCTCGCAGATGGCGCGCGCCTCCGGCATACACCTCATTGTGGCCACTCAGAGGCCATCGGTGGACGTGGTAACTGGCCTTATAAAGACGAACTTTCCGGCGCGCATAGCCTTTCAGCTCCCCACGCGCACGGATTCGCGCACCATCCTCGACGCCTCCGGGGCCGAGACCCTTCTTGGTCAGGGCGATATGCTCTTTTTGCCGCCAAATACATCGAGGCTGAAAAGGGTGCACGGCGTATATGTCTCCGAGGAGGAGATAAAAAAGATTAGCGCATTCTGGAAAGAGCAGGCCTCGCCCGCCTATGACGAGGAGATGATAAAAGAATGCGATTCAGCCGCCGAGCGTGATGATGACGAAGACCTTGGCGAGGAGTTTTTGAGGCGTTATGACGAGGCCGTGGCCCTTGCCTCCACCATGGAGATGCTCTCCACCTCATACCTTCAGAGAAGGTTCAGGATAGGCTACAACACGGCGGCCCGCCT
>CAZMKZ010000043.1:0-17563 GCA_964567185.1 uncultured Thermodesulfobacteriota bacterium | reverse complement strand
CCGGCAGTGGGCTCGGCTCCGAGAATTTTACCCCTTCTCGCGTTAATGTCGCCTATGACGTCGCCGAGCTTCTCGGCGGGCACTACTATCTTCATGCTCATTACAGGCTCGAGGATTACGGGCCTGCATTGTTCCATGGCCTTTCTGAATGCCATGGAGGCGGCTACCTTGAAGGCCATCTCCGAGGAGTCCACGGAATGAAAAGACCCGTCTACAAGCTCCGCCTTTACGTCTACTACGGGAAAACCGGCTATTACCCCGGACTCCATGGCATCACGTATGCCTTTTTCCACGGCCGGTATGAATTGCCTTGGTATGACCCCGCCTTTAATGCTGTCCACAAAGGTAAAGCCCTTGCCGCGCGGCAGCGGTGACAGCTCTATCCAGGCGTCTCCGTACTGGCCGTGGCCCCCGGACTGCTTTTTGTATTTCCCCTGTACGCGGGCATTGGCCTGTATTGTCTCTTTATATGGTATCCTCGGGGCCTTCAGCACAACATCGCAGTTGTACTTGCGTCTGAGCTTGTCTATGCTCGCCTCGATGTGCATCTGCCCGGCGCCGGCTATTACGAATTCCTTTGTCTGGCTGTCCCGTTTGTACTGCAGGGCAGTGTCCTCCTCCATGAGCCTTGTAAGCGCCGATGAGAGTTTGTCCTCATCGCCCTTGGTCTTCGGGTCTATGGCATAGGAGAGCACGGAGGCCGGTCTCGGCTCGGCGTTGAAGACTACGGGCGCCTCGGGCGCGCTGAGCGTATGGCCCGTGGCCGTATCCTTGAGCTTGGCAAGGGCCACTATGTCGCCGACACCCGCGCTTGCTACCTCTTTTAAATCTTTACCCTCAAGAACGTATATGTGAGAGAGTTTTTCCTTAGTGCCCGTGGCCGTGTTTATGATGACGGAGCCCGCGGCGATGGTCCCTGAATATATCCTTAATACGGATAGCATGCCCGTGTAGGGGTCTATGAGGGTCTTGAAGACAAGGGCCGAAAAGGGGGCCCTTGAGTCGGGCTCTCTCACGATGGGCTCGCCCGTATCAGGGTCCGTGCCCCGGGCGTGTCCCTTTATGGCGCCCTTGTCAATGGGCGAGGGCAGGCAGGTATTCACCGCGTCAAGGAGAAGGTTTACGCCGAAGTTCCGGGTTGCCGAACCAACAAAGACAGGGACGAACTTTCTTGTCAGCGTGCCTTCGCGCAGGCCCCCGGCAAGCTCGGAGGCTTCGATGCCCTCGCCCTCAAGATATCTTTCAAGGAGGGCGTCGTCAGATTCCACAATGGATTCCACCATGGTCTCGCGCATCTTCGCGGCCTCGTCTCTGAGGTCTTCGGGCACGTCTTTAATCTCAAAGCCGCCGGAAGAGTCATTTTTATAATAATAGGCCTTCATTGTAAGGAGATCGATAATACCGGCAAACTCCGAACCCGAGCCAATGGGAAGCTGCATGGCCACACTCTTAACTCCAAGGACCTGCTCCATATCGTCAATGGCCCTGAAGAAGCTGGCCCTCTCGCGGTCCATCTTGTTGACAAAGGCTATGCGGGAAATCTCGTGGTCGTCGGCAAAAGACCATAACCTCTCGGTCTGAACCTTTACGCCGGAGATGGCGCTTACGATGACAACGGCGCCGCCCGCCACGCTGAGCGAGTTTCTGGTCTCGTGGAGAAAGTTTGAGTACCCGGGCGTGTCGATGATACTTACCCTGTGCCCCTTCCATGTGTAGTGATTGAGGGCCGAGGATATGCTTATCTTTCTTTTTTTTTCTTCAGGTTCAAAGTCAAAGAGGGATGTGCCCTTATCCACACTGCCGGGGCTTTTCACGGCGCCTGAGCATGAGAGGATGGCATCGCAGAGAGAGGTCTTTCCGGCCCCGCCGTGCGCTATTACGGCTATGACTCTCTTTTTTCCAATATCCGTCTCCACGTGAGCCTCCACTTTTTTTGTTGCTTGTCAGGGGGGATCTCTCAGGTCTTCAGGCGTTTAAAGATACCGGGGATGGTCTTTCTAAGTAGCAGGCCAAGAAGCCTGTTTACCTTGTTGCTCCTGTCTATGCCGGGGATGGGAGCGGGTTTTCTTATGCCGAGATCAGAGAGCTGTTTATTCAACTCATCATTTTTAGGCTCGAATTTTATGCCTTTTCTGAAGACGTTTACGGCGCTTTTTTTATTGCCCACAGAGAGGTATACCTTGCCGAGGTTTAAGTAGAACTCGGCCCGTGAAAATTCCTTTTTTATGGCCTTTGTGCACAGATCTATGCCGAACCCTATATCGCCGCCCCGGAGGGCCTTGCAGAGCCCGTAATATGACATATACGAAGGGTTTGTCCGGTCCTCTCGATGGGCCTTGCCAAAGGCCCTCATGGCCCGGTCAAGCCTGTCTTTGCGCAGCAGCTGTTTGCCTTCAATGAAGTATTTCCTGGCCCCTTCTTTAGTCACGGTTACCTTCTTTCATATAAGATGTTAAGCCCTTTAAGTGTAAGAAACTCGTCTACAAGCGTTATAAACTCGCTTTCGCCCCGGAAGGCCCCTGATAATCCGCCTGTTGCCACAACGGCCGGCTTTGAACCGAGCTCATCGATGATGCCCTTTATTATGCCGTCAATAAGGGCGGAAAAGCCGAAAAAAATTCCGCTCTGCATGGCCTCGGTGGTATTCCTGCCCACCACCCTCGCGGGACGTTTCAGCTCAACGCGCGGGAGGGCCGCCGTCTTTGCGAAGAGGGCCTCCATGGAGATGCCTATGCCCGGTGCGATGGCCCCGCCTGCATACTCGCCCTCTTCGGTGACAAGGTCAACGGTAATGGCCGTGCCGAGGTCAACGATGATAGCGGCGCCCTTGACGATGGCAAAGGCGGCAACGGCGTTGACAAGTCTGTCGGCCCCAACCTCTGCCGGGTTGTCCGTAATAACGGGCATGGGGGCGGTGATATCCACACCTACGAGCAAGACCTCCTGCCAGGGAAAACAGGAGAGGGCCTCTTTCATCCTTTCACCAAGGGGGGGGACAACAGAGCATATGACGGCGCCCTTTATATCCGCGGCCTTTACACCCCTTGAGTCAAAGAGGGTTGAGATGAGTATAAATAGCTCGTCTACGCTCCTTGTCTTTAGCGAAGCAACCCTCCAGTGAAAGGCCAGCTCGCTACCCTTGAAGAGCCCCAGTACCGTCTCGGTGTTGCCTATATCAATGGTGAGCAGCATCTTGCCATGTCCCGCCATCCCCCTCATGCCCCCGGCACTCTCACAATGTCCCCGGCAAGGACCCTTTCTGTGGCCCCTGAGGCGAGTCTTACAAGGAGGGCCCCGTCGTCGTCCACACCGAGGCATATGCCGTCTATGGTCTTTTGGAGAGAACGAACCCTTACGGGTTTACCTTCTGATGTAAAGTATTTTCTCCAGACTTTAATTATAGCGGAAAGTCCTTTGTCAAGAAAGGTCTTATACCATAATTCAAGGGATAAAAAAAGTCTCTGCGCGAAATCCGCCCTTGAAACAGGTTCCCTGGAGGCGGATATGACGGATGTGGCCCGGCGGGCAAGCTCGTCGGGAAACATGGCCTTTGACATGTTGAGATTAACGCCTATGCCGGTGATGACAAAGCTTGCCATCTCGGCCTCCGTATGCATCTCCATCAGTATGCCGGCAACTTTTTTAGAGTCCAGGAGCACGTCGTTGGGCCATTTTACCGAGGGGGGCCTTGTGGTGAACTGGGCCACCGCCTCTGCCACGGCAACGGCGGCAAGAAGGGTAATGCCCTGAAGTTCAAAGGGCGCGGTCCGGGGCCGCAGGATTACGGAGGCGTAGAGGTTCACCCCCGGCGGGCTGGTCCAAACCCTGCCGAGCCTTCCGCGGCCTCCTGCCTGCGCCTCGGATATGACCACGGTACCCTCGGGCGCGCCCTGCCTTGCGAGCTGAAATGCCTTATCGTTAGTGGAGTAGAGTTTATCGAAAAAGTGTATTCTACGTCCGATAAAGGTTGTGGTGAGGCCCGCTGATATGCTGGTCTCGTTAAAGGACTCTAAGGGGCCGCTCAGGCGGTAGCCCTTTGAGCGCAGTGATTCTATGGGAAAGCCTTGCTCCTTGAGCCTTTTTACGCGTTTCCATACAGCGTTGCGGGAGATACCGAGCTCCTCTGCCAGAAGCTCACCTGATACAAAGGAGCCCCGCGGCCCGGTAAGGCGGCGCAGTATCTTCTCATCTCTTTTGTTTCGCGCCATTACCTTCCACCTGCATGCTTATATCAACGGCCGGGGCAGAGTGGGTAAGGGCCCCGATAGAGATGAAATCCACTCCCGTTGCGGCGTATTCACTTATATTGGCGAGGTTAATCCCGCCGGAGACCTCGGTGACGGCCTTCTTGTCTATAATCTTAAGGACCTTCTTTATCTTCGCGGGGCTCATGTTGTCGAGCATTATGATATCAGCGCCCGCGGCAAGGGCCTCTCTGGCCTCCTTTATGGTAGTCACCTCCACCTCGATGGGAACGGCGTTGCCGTACTCCCTCCATACCCTCTTCATGGCATTTGTTATGCCCTCTGCGGCCTTGATGTGATTGTCTTTTATAAGCACGGCGTCATATAGGCCGAAGCGGTGGTTGTACCCGCCGCCCATGCGCACGGCGTAACGCTCAAAAATTCTCATGCCGGGCGTGGTCTTTCTCGTATCCAGTATCTTTACCGGGCGCGCCTTCTCCACAAAGGCCCTTGTGAGCGTGGCTACGCCCGAGAGGCGCTGGAGAAAGTTAAGGGCAACGCGCTCGCCAGTTAGTACCGGCCTTAGCGGCCCGCTTACCGTGGCTATGGCGCGGCCTTTTCTGACCCTTGCCCCCTCTTCTGCGAGGGCACTGAATTTTATACCTTTATCAAGAGATCTGAAAACCCCCTCGGCCAAAAAAAGCCCGGCAAGCACAAGCTCTTCTTTGGCTAATATTCGGCAACTCCCTTTTTTGCTTTTGGCCACCGTGGCTGTGGTGGTTATATCTCCGCTCCCAACGTCTTCGGCAAGGGCCGACTTTATCGCGGCCTCGCTGAGCCCGAGGAGCCTCTCAAGGCCCTCCGGGTCATCGGCCACACCTGCTCTTTTATTTTTTTTTACATTGGCCATGTATTACCTCTGAAAAAACCCTCAATGGGTTCAGCCCTCTGCGCTCTCAAGGGATTTGAGGCGGAGGAGGCCCGCCTCGATACTGGCCTTCTTTTCTATTAGTCCCTGCAATCTCGACTGCTCTTTTTCCACTATCTCCTGCGGGGCCTTTTCAAGGAATGCCTTGTTCGAGAGTTTTTTATGGAGCGACTCATACTCTTTGCCGACCTTTTCAAGGGCCTTACCGAGCCTGCGGCCCTCAAGCTCTACGTCTACGAGGCCCTCCATGGGGATAAAGACCTCTACAAGGGCCTCTTCAGAGCCGGCCCTGGCCGAGACGGAGTTGGCCGGGGCCTCTCCCGATTCAGCCATGACGAGTGACCTGACGCCCGCGAGGTTCTGTATATATTCAAGGCCCCTTAAAACGCTTTCGCGCGAGCCTTTGTCACGGGCGAAGCAGAAGACCTTGACGGGCGTCTTAATCGCCACGTTCATGTCGGTCTTTATATTCCTTACGGCCTTTATAATCTCCATGACAAGCTCCATGCCCCGGGCCTCTTCATCGAACGTCCGGCCTGCTTCGGGAAAGGCCTCTGCGAGGAGCGAGCCCGATTCTCCGGGCAAGAAGGCGTGAATCTCCTCGGTGATAAAGGGCATAAAGGGATGAAGGAGTTTTAGCGTCTCTTTTAATACAAAGATAAGCACGGAGAGACAGACCGGCTTTCGGCCCGCATCGGCCTCGCCGCGGAGGTCTTTTTTCGATAGCTCCACGTACCAGTCGCAGAGCTCGTGCCAGACAAAACCATATAGCAGGCGCGCCGCCTCATCGAAGCGGTAGGTCTCAAGGGCCCGGGTAACGCCGCCGGCCGTATGGGAGAGGCGCGTGAGTATCCATCTGTCGGCATCCTTTAAAAGGGCCTCGTCCACATTGGCCTCAACAGGGCCGTCAATGTTCATAAGCGTAAAGCGCGTAAGGTTCCAGAGCTTATTGCAGAAGTTTCTGTACCCCTCGATGCGGTCGGCAGAGAGTTTTATGTCCCGGCCCTGAGCCGCCAGCACGGCGAGGGTGAACCTGAATGCGTCTGTGCCGAACTCTTCTATCATTACAAGAGGGTCTATGACGTTACCTTTGCTTTTGCTCATCTTCTGCCCCTCGGAGTCGCGTATGAGGGCGTGTATATAGACATCGCGGAAGGGCACGTCGCCCATGAATTTGAGCCCCATCATTATCATGCGGGCCACCCAGAAGAAGATGATATCAAAGCTCGTGGAGAGCACGTCCGTGGGATAAAAAGAGGCAAGCTCGGCGGTCTTGTCGGGCCAGCCAAGGGTGGAAAAGGGCCAGAGGGCCGAGCTGAACCACGTGTCCAGAACATCGGGGTCCTGCTCGATATTTGCTCCGCCGCATTTTTCGCAGGTTGCGGGGTCTATTGCGGCAACCGTGGTGTGAGAGCAATCCCCACAGTGCCATGCCGGTATGCGGTGACCCCACCAGATCTGGCGCGAAATGCACCAGTCCCGTATATTGTTCATCCAGTCAAAGTAGAGGTTTTCCCAGTTTTTGGGGACAAACTTCACCCTGCCCTCTTTTACGGCCTCTATGGCGGGGCCTGCAAGGGGTTTTACATTGACGAACCACTGCCTTGAGAGCGTGGGCTCCACAACGGTGGAGCAGCGGTAGCATGAGCCGAGCATGAGCTTGTGGGGCTCTACTTTTTCGAGAAGCCCCTCGGCCTTCAGCCCTTCTATTATCCGCTTTCTGGCCTCAAAGCGGTCAAGGCCCTTGAACTCTCCGGCGTGCTCGTTCATCAGGCCGCCGAGGTCCATTACTGTAATGGATTCGAGGCCGTGCCTGCCGCCCATCTCAAAGTCGTCAAAGTCATGGGCAGGCGTAATCTTCACGGCGCCGGTGCCGAACTCCATGCTGACGTGCTCGTCTTTTATTACGGGTATCTCACGGTCTGTAAATGGCAGGCGCACCTTTTTTCCGATAAGCGAGGCGTAACGCCTGTCTTCGGGGTTTACGGCTACGGCCGTGTCTCCAAGCAGGGTCTCCGGGCGGGTGGTGGCTACGATTATCTCGGCAGGCGAGCCCTTGGGGGCCTTCACTACGGGGTATCTCATGTAGTAGAGGTTGCCGTCCTTTTCATCGAAGTTTACCTCAAGGTCCGAGAGCGCCGTCCGGCACCTGGGGCACCAGTTGATGATGTAGTTTCCCCTGTATATGAGCCCGTCTTTATAGAGTGTTACGAAGACCTCGCGCACGGCCTTTGAGAGGCCCTCGTCCATGGTGAAACGCAGGCGCGACCAGTCGCAGGAGGCCCCGAGACGACCCAGCTGATTGAGTATGGTGGTGCCGTATTTTTCTTTCCACTCCCAGACGCGCTCCACGAAACGGTCTCTGCCCGTGGCGTGGCGGTCCGTGCCCTCTGCGGCAAGGTCCCTTTCCACCACGTTTTGCGTGGCGATGCCCGCGTGGTCTATGCCCGGGATCCAGAGCACGTTAAAGCCCTTCATCCTTTTGTATCTCGCGAGGATGTCCTGCAGAGTGGAGTTAAGGGCATGGCCCACATGGAGCGCCCCCGTGATGTTGGGCGGGGGTATGACCATGGAAAAGGAGGGTTTATCCGAGGAGGCCTCGGCCCTTGTAAGACCGGCCTCTTCCCAGTAGCCGATCCATTTTTTTTCTACCTCCAGGGGGTCGTACCTTGAGTCAGGTATCCCTGTCTTTGTCTCGTTCATATGCCCTTGTTCCTCGATTCTATTTGTAATATACGGATTAAGAATCTATCATAAAAGAACCTTAAAAGCCCTGAAATTTTGCGCGCTACGCTTCCTGTGGGACGATGAAGGTCCGGCCCCTCTCACAAAAAGGTTATTTTCTCATCCATGACACCATGGCATAGGGGTGGGGGAGAGTGGCCCTCCCCGGCGCAGAGGATAATAAGGCAGGATCTCCTTTGGGGGCATCTATGTTCATTGTCCCAAAGGCTTGTGCGGGTAAGTAAAGCGGTTTCGGAAAGTTGTTCTCAGAGTCCTTTCAGGGTCTCCTTTATCCTCTCCATCTCGTCTTCTACTGCCTTTCTTATGAGCCCGGGCACCATTTCTCTGACTACCTCTTCTATCACGTCTATTGATGCCTTTCTCACAAGCTCACGAATCCTTTCTTTGCTTGAGTCATCGAGTATTTCTTCGGGGGAGGCCTGCTCCTCTTCTTCCTGAGCCTCCTCTGTCCCGGTTTCTTCTTCGGCAGGTTCCTCTTCGGCCACTATGACATCCTCTTCGGCCCCGGCTCTCTCGTAGGTGGGCACCTCTTCGGACATCTCCTCCTCGGCCACGGCTTCTTCGCAGGGCTCCTCTTCAGATTCTATTGCCCCGGCGCCTTCTTCTACTACGGGCTCCTCTTCTTCGGCCACTATGACATCCTCTTCGGCCCCGGCTCTCTCGTAGGTGGGCTCCTCTTCGGATATCTCCTCTTCGGCCCCGGCGTTACCCCCTTCAGCTTCGGTTGGAGCCGAGGGCTCTTCATCGGAAGATTCTTCTTCCGCTGCTACGACATCTTCCTCAGGCTCCTCTACGGGGGCGGGTTCTTCTTCTATCTCAGCGGGTTCCTCTTCGGCCTCAATCTCTCTTTCAGGTTCAAGGTCATCAAAGCCAGCCACATCTTCCTCATCAACACTCCAGTCTGCGGGGCCTGCGTCCGGTTCCTCAAAGATAGGTTCTTCCCGTAACGGCTCTGATTTAAAGGGATTTATCTCAAAACCCTCTATGTCAAAGCCCCTCTCTCCCTCTGATTCGCCATCAGGGGTCTTCATGTCCGGCATATGCTCATCGGCTGCGGTGCTCTGCTTTGAGGTAACATCCTCAGCCTCTTCACTGCCCGTCGATATGGGGGCTCCTTGCCCTTCAAAGGTCTCAAGGTCCGCAATTGCGCCGGCTCTCTCAATCGTCTCGTCTACCGGCGCTTCGGCATTCAGGGTAACCGCGCCCGATGGGGCAGATGAGGTCCCCGGAGCCTCTATGATATCGTCTTCCTCCCAGGCATTCACGGCCGTGGAATCAGGTGCTCCGGCCTCTCGCTCAAGGGGGGGGAACTTTTTGAAGAGATGTTCCACTTTCTCTACGAGATGTTTCGATTCAAACGGTTTTACAATGGAGTCGTCGGCCTTTACTCTTACGGCCTTATTGTCGTCGAGGGGGTTGAAGGTGCCGGCGAGTATGATTACAGGGGTATCCTTCAACCGGGAATTGTTCTTGATGGCATCGCAGACCTCATAACCGTCCTTACCGGGAAGGGCGGCGTCTACAAGCACGATATGGGGCCTCGCCTCTTCGGCCTTTTTAATCGCCTCGTCACCGTTATCCGCGGTTATCAGCTCGTAGCCCCCGGAGGCAAAGGTGAGCCTTATGACCTTCTGCATGGTAATGCTGTCGTCAGCGAGAAGAATGGTCTTTATCATATAAGTCCCCTTTTTTTATGTATGTATTTTTAAAAAATTAACATGTAGCCGCAGGGAAATCAAGGCATTTCTGGAGGCCCCTTCTTCAGGCGCGGCAGAGGCGCGCGGATTATGCGAGTCTCTTTTTCAACGGCTTGCGGCCATTTTTCAGGGGCCGGTTATCTCATTATAAAGCCTCCGGCCGTTGTGCTCAAGCACTCTCTCAAAGTCCACGTCAGTAAAGCTCCTGAAGGCCTCCCTCATCAGCGTAGCGTCTTCGGCATTATTGTCTCTCAGATACCAGAACTGCATGATATCAGAGTATTTTTTGAGCTTTGGCCAGCTGTTGAGATCCATGCCGGGAGGGCCTTTTCTGTAAAAGCTGCTGAAAAAGAGCATCTTTTCTTTGGCCCCAAGGGGTATCCAGCTTACGTAAAGGGGGTCTCTTGCGGGGAGAAACTTCAGCCTGTACAGCACGGGCCTTGCCCCGGCCTGCGGGCCGAAGACAATGTCCCTGCCCGAGAGAAAGGGCTTGCCCGTGCCGTTGATAACATAGCTCATGTTGACGGGGTTTCCAACGGTCCTCCTGCGGGCCGGGGCCGCGCCCTTCGGGCAGGGATATGGCTCGTTGGAGCGCAGGGCAAAGCAGACCTTGACGCGGTTGTCCGCCGGAGGCGCGGGGATATCCTTGCCGAATACGTAAGACCTGAAGTAATTATGCTGGGCGAGGAGCAGTACAAGGGGTTTTTGCTTCTTGCTCAGAATTACATGAACGGCCCCGTGTATGTCGAGCTCGTGAAATTTGGCGGGGTCTATGAAAAGACCGAGCAGGTTCTCTTTCAGCAGGCCCACATCTGCCGGAATTCCGCTGTATGTAAAGGCGAAGTTGTATTTGAGGATAATAAGGGGCATCTTTTGCGTTCCGGAGCCCGTGCGAAAGCGCGCCGTCTCTCTATAGGCCCTGCCGTATCCCGCGGCAACGTAGCCCTCGCACCGGGCCTTTTCGCATGGGGTATCGGGTCCCTGATAATCGAGGTAAAGGCCGGCCTCGCGCTCTATGCGTTTCAGGTAAGCCCTCGTGGGAGATGTTTTTATTATGGCCCCGCCCTCATCCCTTGCAACGGTATTTGGGAGATAGAATCCATAGAAATCAATGGGCACACGGCCATTTGGGGCGATAAAGACCCGTGGCCGGAATTTTTCGAGGAGCACACGGTCGCTTTTGGGGGTCTTTACCCCGAGGTCGCGGGGGTCTTCGTCAGGATAGGTGAGGGCGTTGAGCCATGCCTTTGATTGCGGAGACCACGTTGCGGCCATGGCACTGGGCAGGCCTATGACAAGGAGTGCCGATAAAAAAAAGAGGGCCATGAGGCATGGCCGTTTATGGCGAAAGAGGCGCATCTTTGACGATGTCTTTTCAGGGCTCTTCATATATCGCGGCCCTGTGCCTTATGGCCTGCGCATGAGACAGGAAGAGGGCTCAGCAACAGCCGCTTTTGCCCACGGTCTTTTCGGCGCCGGAGATACAGGCGTTTTCTTTAGCGGCCCTCTGCCCTTCGGGCTCGGTGATGGTGAAGCACCCGGTGTACGGGGCCCGTGAGAGTTTACGGGCCGTATCCGTGCATACCTCTATGGCGAGGCCGCGTGGAAATTCGTGCCCATCATCGTCGGATACGCTCTCAAAGGGGCCGATGTATGTTGCCTGATGGCCGAGGTAGAGGCATCTCTCGCCCCCGGAGAGCTTATGGGCGCAGAAGGTAATGGAGTAGAAGTTTATGCCCCCGGCCTCGCGGTAGAATGAGTCGGCTAATATGGTAATACCGTAAAAACCGGCGTCCTTTGCAAGGGAGATGAACTCTTCGGTTGTAAGCGCGCCGGAGATGCACTCGCCCCAGAGGGTGCTGTCTTCCCTCATGGAGGCGGGCACGGGCATCTCTGATATGATATCTGATATGACGAAACGGCCGCCATCCTTTATTATCCTGTATATCTCCCTGAAGACGGGGGCCTTTTCCGCCGTAAGGTTGATTACGCAGTTGGATGTGACAAGGTCCACGCTCTCCGTATTGGCGGGTATATCTTCAAGAAAACCCTTTTTGAACTCCACGTTGCCGTAGCCCAGCCTCCTTGCGACCTCCACCTTGTTTTTTTCGGCCTTCTCAAGCATCTCGTCGGTCATGTCAATGCCTATGACCCGTCCCGAGGGGCCGGTCATCTTAGAGGCGATAAAGCAGTCGATGCCAGCGCCGGCGCCAAGGTCGAGCATGGTTTCTCCTTCGGTAAGCCCGGAGATGGTGACGGGACTGCCGCAGCCATAGGATACGTCAAGGACCTCATCGGGTATGTGCGAGGTGTCTGCGCCGCTATATGCCGTGGGACAGCAAAGTTCGGGCCGCGGCTCGGCGGCGGCCTCGGCGTAAAAAGACTTTACGTCTTCTCTTCTCGTCTCGCAGCACGCCCCCGTTGAATTGGAGCAGGTAAGCCCCTCTTTTACGCAGGTATAACAGGCAGGTGAGGTAAGCCCAACGGGTTTGAGGCTTTCGGTGATGGTGGAGCCCATCCTCGCCGAAGGGTCGTCTATGAGTATGGGACAGCAGAAGACGCCCTCTGAGGTTATCATCCGCGCTCCCGAGCACTGGAGGCTTTTGAGGTCTATGGAGTCCATGGCCACCCCACGCAGCCGCTCGTCCTCATTGTATGGACGGTAATTTTTTTCTCCCCTGCCTATATGCAGGAGGGGAAGGGTCTTTATGTGGGGGTTTTTTGAGCCAAGCCCGCCGAGCCACTCCTGGAAACGTTCGGCGCAGGGGCCTTTTTCCCCAAGGGCCGTGGCCGTGATGATGGGCTCGAAGCCCGCCTTCAGAAGGCTTTTTATCCCACCAGAGGCCCGCCTGAACGCGCCCTTGCCGCGGACCCTGTCGTTTTCTTCCTCTTGAGGACTCTCCATGCTGACACGGAAGGTGAGTTTGTGCCGGGAGGCCTTGGCCAGGGCCCTGAACTCATCTGCGAGCCCATCTGTAAGGAGCGTGGCGTTTGTAAGCATTGTGACGTCGGCATCCTTCAGTGCGTCCTCCACGATGCCCATTATCTCAGGGTTCAGCAGAGGCTCTCCGCCGGTAAAGTATATATCCGTAACGCTGGTGGCGCGCGCTTCTTCAAGATAGCCGTCAACTGTCTCCCTTGAGAGCATGGCGTGACGGGCAACCCCGGGGCCACAGCTTATGAAACAGTGAGAACACTTGAGGTTGCACAGCGTGCCCGAGACCTGAAACCACAATGTGGATAGACCCGTAAGGGGCACCTCTACCCTCTTTGCCTCTTGTATCTTCATATAACTCTCCAGTTTCCTGTTTTTTTTTGTCTTACCCGAACCCATGCCCTAATCTAACATTAAGGGGAGCCCCGGGAAGTAAGCTATCTTACATCTTTTTAACGGCGCGCCTGCAGGCGCGGTATGACATGGGGTCAAGGTAGATTATAGCCAATTAACGGCTCTTGTAAAGTCCCTATTTGCCCGCAACCGCCATTCATGATGCGGGAGGCCGTGGGGCCATGGTCAGGCCGCGCCGGGCCGCTTAACGGGTTTACGCAACTTTAAGCGTATCACGTCGTAGCGGTCGCTCCCGGTGTGTCCGAGGGCATAGGGGAGAGGGCCTAAGACGCTGGAATAAAACCCCGCTACCCCCGGCGGCGAGGACATCACCGATATGGAGCGCGGCAGGGGGTTGTCTATCGCATCGAGGAGGGTGAAGGTAAAGAGTTGCTCCGGCAGATTAGAGATATTGGAGTTGTTATATGACCTTACCAGGATATCGCCAACGCGAAGGCGGGGCGCGCGCTGGTCAAAGGGCTTTGCCCCGTAGGATTCCATATAGTACTGAAAACCCCAGTGTCCCTGAAACCAGACGGTCTCCCCCTTGCTTATGTATTTTTTGTTCATCATGGCGGCCATATCCCGCGCCGAGTTTGCAAAGGCGTAGTCGGCGTAAGATACGAAGAGGGCCAGGACCATGGCAGGGGCAAGGGGTATGAATAGTTTCCACCTCTTTGCAGGGTAATCACCGTTGTATCTTCTCTCCATTGCCCGCGCCATGAGGATGCCCGCGGCAGGGAGCATGGGCAGGTTGGACCTGCCGTTATTGGTCCAGTTAAGAAATGTGGCAAAGACAAAGGCGCCGAGTATCCAGAGCAGGAGGAGAAGCGAGTTTGGCTCTCTTGTTACGATAAAATCCCTTATGGCCAGGACCAGAAGGCTAAGCCCTGCAACCACGAATACGGAGACCTGGGCCATGTATCCCCAGTCTACCTGCGCTCCCTGTGTATGGTATATGATATTTTCAAGGGCTTTTACATTGGGCATGAGGGGGATGAGGATGAGAAAGAGCGCGCCCCAGAAGAGGAGGGTCTTTTTACCCCAGATAAAGGTCGCGTAAAAGAGTACGGTGACAATGCACCCCCCGGCGAACCCAAGTCCTGTAACGGCCTTTTCAAGTTTATTGCCAACAAGTGTGGGGCCGATGTTTTTGGCGTAGGCCGCCGCGTCAAGGAGGAGCCCCCTGCCGTAGACCTGCTTTGTTACAAGCTGGTAGGCTATGAGCAAGAGCAGGACAAGTATGAGGCCGGGAGCCCATAGCCTCAGGCGGTCTCTTCTGTATAGCGAGTAGGCCCCCAGGAGCGGTATGAGAGACATGGCGTAATACTTTGTGAGCGCGGCAAGCACCATCAGCCCCCCGGCAAGGAGCATGAGAGATACCCGTTTTTTTTCCGAGCCTCTTATCCAGAGGTAGACGGCCCAGCACCAGAGGCCAAGCATGAGCACATCGCTCATTACCGTTGTGCCGGAGACGAGAAAGACAGGTGTTATTATAGCGCTTAGCGTTGCGATTAGCGGGAGGCGGGTAAATTTTTCGGCGATTAGATATACGGCTACGCCGAGGCTCGCGGCCGGAAGGAGAAAGGCAATGTGAAGCGCCCTCTCGGACCATCCCATGAGTGGGGCGGCCAGGGCTATGAAGTAACTCGTAAGGGGCGGGTTTTTCATCACCTGAAACATGGCCAGATCAAAGCCGTACCAGTTGACGTTGAACCAGTAAAAGGGGAAGGGCCTTTCAGTTAGATGGCGGGCCGACCAGACAAAGAGGGTATCGTCTATGTGAAAGGCCTTGCCTGAAAAGGGTATGAGAAGGGCTATGGTGACGGCCACGATTATGAGGATGTCGCGTTGCCTGTGCCTCTCCAATATCTCGCCCGCGCCCGTCGTCTCCATAAGGCAAATTTATAACACGGGACCCGCAAGGCTGTCAACGGCGCCAGGTGCGGCAAAAAGGGGGCGAAGAGAGGTGGAAAAAGCGGCGCTTAATCCTTTAACCCCTGATATTTATCAGTAGTGCAGGGTTATTCCGCCATAGGCCAGCGATGCCCTGTAGTCTATATCCATGCCTATGAAGTCGGGAAAGGAGAAGTTGGCCCCGAGGTACTTGTACTCGCCGAAGAGGGATATCATATCACTGAGACGGAAGTCTATTCCGGCGATTATGTCCCAGGCAAAGGAGGCGTCCGCCTCACTGTTGAATGTCCCGGTGCCCGGCCCGGGGCCGCCCAGGGTCTGGTTGCCTATGGCCCAGACGGCAAAGCCTATGCCGCCTCCGGCATAGGGCCTCACCGGTCCCTTTGGGTAGCGGACAAGTCCGTTAAAAAGCCCTGACACGAGGACTGTATTGGCCGTTACGCTTGTGGTTACGGGGGGTATTATGGTGAAGCCGAGGGCCCTTGATGTGGTGATGCTGTTCCAGTCGGGCAGTTGCACGTTGGTCTCGAACTCAAAGCCTAAAAAGGGGGCGTTGGCCTCGGTTAACCAGTGCCCGCCCTTGATGCCGAAGGTGACGCTGTTATCAAGGTTGATGGTCCCTCCCGATGCGATACCCACGTTGTCATTCCAGTCGACGTTCTCGGGAAAGGCCCCGCCTGCGTAGAGTGATATATATGATTCACCGTAAGAGAGGCCCGTAAAGGTAAAAAACATGGATACAAGCAGGAGAAGAGTAAATTTTTTCATGATTCCGCCTCCAGTTGGTTTTGTGATACCTTATTATTTTACGTTTTCAACTGTGCGTATCTCCGGGGCGTGCTCCTTTATTGCCTTTTCCACCCCGCCCTTCAGGGTCTGGGCCGAGGAGGGACAGCTGGTGCAGGCGCCGGTGAGCCTTACCCGTACGATGCGGTCCTCTTCGTCTATCTCTATGAGCTCAACGCCGCCGCCGTCGCCCTCAAGAAAGGGCCTTACCTCGGCAAGCGCCTTCTCGACACGCTCGGCGACGTCTTCTCCCACATCGGGCTCGGCGGAGCGAAGCCGCTTTATATCCACCACCCAGGCATCAGGGCCGCAGAGAACATCATCCCACTCAAATATTTCGCCGTACATGGACTCGAACTGGTCCTTGAGCGTCCCCGGGGCATAGTCATTCGTAAGGCGCATCACCGCCCCGGTGTCGAGCTCGTCCCAGGCATCAAAGGCCATGGGGTGTCTCTTGAATACGGGTGTATCCCGTAGGTCGAGTTTTATCGCGTGGTCCATATTTTTCTCCCTTTCAGGCCCATGGAGATGCCTGCGCCGGCCTCACCATTACGCCTCTTATATGCTATACTTTTACAATCATCTCTGGTGTAAGTTTCTTCTATTGATTATACTGTAATTTGCTTTAGAGTGCTATTTTTTTTGAAGACAAGGCGGTGAATATGGGAGTGATTATAACACTTACGACTGATTTTGGAATTAAGGACCACTACGCCGGCGCCATGAAGGGCGCGCTCCTCTCGGTAACCCCTTCCGCCGTGCTTGTGGATATATCGCACTCCATTACCTCGGGAGATATCCTTGACGGGGCCTTTGTAATGGCCGAGGCCTTCTCTTACTTTCCTTCCGGCACGGTGCACGTGGGCGTTGTGGACCCCGGCGTGGGCGGGCCGCGCAGAGCCGTCATAGTGGAGACGGAGAGATTTGTATTTGTCGGCCCTGATAACGGACTCCTTAGCCTTGCCGCTGAGAGCGATGGCATTAAGAGGGTTATTGAGATTAAGAACGAGAGATTTCTGCGGGGCGAGGTTAGCCGTACCTTTCATGGCCGTGATATCTTCGGCCCCGCTGCCGGGCACCTTTCCCTCGGCGTATCCCCCGGGGAGTTCGGCCCTGAGACGCGGGACCTTGAGATGATAAGGGTTCGGTCGCCTGAGTGCGAAGAGGGGGCCATTCTGGGTGAGGTCATACATATTGATACATATGGAAATATCATTACCAATATAAGGGCCGAATTTCTTGAGTCGCATCTTGGCTCGGCCGAGGTTGAGGTCATGCTCAAGGGGCGGGCGGTAAAGGGGCTTTACAGCTCCTATGCCTCTATCAGTCCCTTTGATGCAGGGGCCCTTACGGGTAGCTCCGGGCGTCTTGAGGTGGCGGCCCGTGAGGGAAACTGCTCCGAGCTTTTTGGCGTCGGCGTGGGCGAGAAGGTGAGGGTAGTAAAGCGATGAAGGCGGTTCTTCAGAGGGTAAGCAGGGCCGGCGTCACGGTGGATGGAAGCCTTGTCGGCAGTATTGAAAAAGGCCTTCTTGTGTATCTTGGGGTGGAGAGGGAAGACGGCCCGTCGGATATTGATTACATAGCCGATAAGGTACGTTGCCTTCGCATCTTCGGCGATAGTTCGGCCCGCATGAACCTTGACGTAGGTTCAGCCTCGGGGGCCGTGCTCGTGGTCTCGCAGTTCACCCTGCTTGCCGACTGCCGAAAGGGCCGAAGGCCCGGGTTCTCACGGGCGGAAAGGCCTGAAAGGGCAGAGGAGCTTTACGGCCTCTTCATAGAGGCCTTGAAGCAAAGAGGGCTTGACGTGGAAGCAGGCCGCTTTGGGGCGCATATGGAGGTAGAGAGCCTGAACGACGGCCCGGTGACCATGCTCCTCCATAGCCGTGGTGATTGATATGTCTTTTTTGGTTTTATGTTTGCGGGGTTAGTGGCGCATTTTTAATGGTATCAGGTTCGTCCCCTATTGGTTTTCTTTGTC
>CAZMKZ010000042.1:0-18193 GCA_964567185.1 uncultured Thermodesulfobacteriota bacterium | reverse complement strand
TGGATTATGGGGCTGGCCTTCAAAAGGCGTTAAGGGGGGCTTCATGGGGGGGGCGCTAATGGTGCCGCGGAGTTGCTCCGGGGCAGGTCTTTGCCGGCCACAGGTGTGCGGGGCCGGCTCCATGTGATTGTTTCCAATAAGGCCTCTTTACAATAAGGTATACTCTTTATTCAGATGTTTCCATAATGTCCTCTCACGTAGCCCGTTGAAGAGGGCAATACTCGGCCCGTCCACGATGACCTTCACCTACATTTTCGTTATACAAGAGAAACACATGAGTCCATTGCCGGACGTGAAGGCGGGAGGGGATACTTTACGGAGTTGCCTGGCGGGGATATGGGGGCGGTGTGGACATGCCTCTTGAGGGCCGCCTTATAGAGGTGAGAGAGGGGTTAAGGCCCCCGGTCCGCAGGACCATCATAATGGGCATCCTCAACATTACCCCTGATTCGTTCTTTGATGGCGGCAGGTTTACCGGGACTAAGGCGGCCATGGACAGGGCCTCGCAGATGCTTGACGAGGGCGCCGATTGGATTGACGTGGGCGGAGAAAGTTCCCGTCCCGGCGCGAGTCCCGTAACCCTTCAGGAAGAATCAAAGAGAATAATCCCCGTCGTAAAGGCCCTTGCCGCAAGGGGCGTAACCGTCTCCGTTGATACGACAAAGGCCGCTCTGGCCATGAGGGCCCTTGATGAGGGCGCCTGCATAATAAACGATATAAGCGCATTTTCCATGGACCAGTCGATGGCCTCTGTCTGCGCAAAGAGTGGGGCGTATTGTGTACTCATGCACATGAGGGGCACGCCCCGGACCATGCAGTCTCATACGGGGTACAGAGACCTCGTTGGCGAGGTCTACGCTTTCCTTGAACAGCGTCTTGCATTTGCCGTGGACCATGGCGTCGATAGGGACAAGATAATTCTGGACCCCGGCATAGGGTTTGGAAAGTCAGCCGAAGGCAACATTGAGCTTATACGAAACCTGGGGGTCTTTAAAAAACTCGGCAGGCCGCTTCTTGTGGGGGCCTCGCGTAAGAGCTTTATAGGCGCGGTTACGGGAGAGCCCGGGGCGGACCGCCTTGCCGGGTCGCTAAGTGTGGCCGCCATTGCCGTTATGAAGGGCGCGGATATACTGAGGGTCCATGATGTAGGCGAGACAAGGCAGGCCGTGGCCATGGCCGAGGCCATAAGAGGGCCACGGCAGAGCCCGCCTCTTCGCGCCTGAAGAGCGGCCATGATTTCAATGCTTATCTAATCAGCGCCAGGTCCCTGGTCGTCCTGTAAATTGCCGGGGACAGGGCCTCACTAAATACCGGGAGCTTGAGTTTTACAGATGTTTCCTCCTATCCTGACCTTCAAGACCTTTATCTCCGCGCTGGACATATTCATTGTCGCGGTATTCATATACTGGCTCATCCTTATCGTAAGGCGCACGAGGGCCGAGAGGATGCTCTGGGGGCTTGGTGTGGTCATCATCGCCTACTTCGTATCCCTGCGCGCCGAGCTTGTTACCCTGCACTGGATACTGAGCAACTTTCTGGGCTCTATCATCATATTTATCATCGTCGTCTTTCAACAGGACATAAGAAGGGCTTTGACGCAGATGGGCAGGCCCTTTATCGCCCGCGAGTTGAAGAAGACGGCAGGGAGCCTTATCAACGAGGTCGTGGACGCCGTCATCGCCATGTCAGGTAAGCGTACGGGTTGCCTTATTGTCTTTGAACGCGCCGTGGAGCTATCGGAAATTGTGGGCGGCGGCATAGAGATTGATTCCGCCGTGAAAAAAGAGCTCCTTATGGCCATATTCAATACAAAGGCCCCCACACACGACGGGGCCGTTCTTATAAAGGGGTCGAGGATATTCAAGGCAGGGGGCATACTGCCCCTCAGTAAAAGCGAGATAACACGCTCCGTGGGCACCCGGCACAGGGCGGCCCTCGGCATAGCCGAGGAGACGGACGCCATGGCGCTGGTGGTCTCGGAACAGACCGGTGAAATCGCCATCGCCGTAGACTCAAAACTCAATATGAGGCTTAAATCAGAAGAACTGGTAAGTTTGTTGACGGAGTTGCTTCCGGCTAAAACATCCGATCTGAAGACACGGATAAACATGGTATTACCCTGGAAGATGAAGGCATGAAGGGGTGGGTTACACATAACCTCGGGCTTAAAGTGCTCTCTCTTATTCTGGCCACGGGGCTCTGGTTTTTTGTGGCGGGACAGAGCTCGGTTGAGGTAGGTTTTTTTGTGCCTCTGGGCTTTTCCGGCATACCCGAGGACATGGTTATGACAACGGCCCCAACCGGAGAGATAGCCGTGAGGGTTCGCGGACCCAAGCTTGTCATAAACAACCTTACGCCCTCGAAGATTACGGCGGGCCTTGATCTCTCCGGGGCCAGCGAGGGGCTTAACAAGTACCGCGTGGAGGCCGACAATATAGCCGCGCCAACAGGGGTTACCGTAACTGGCGTAAAACCGAGTTCTGTACGGTTTCGCCTTGAGAAGATAATGCGCAAGGCCGTGGCCGTGAAGGCGAGGCTGCGGGGCACACCGCCAAGGGGCTACAAGGTGACGGATGTCTCCATAAACCCCAAGACCATTGAGGCGGCGGGGCTGAAGAAAAATATCCTGCCCTTGAGGCGTTTTTTCACCAGGCCTATTGATATAAGAGGTCTCAAGGAATCAAAGGTCTTTAAGGCCCCTATAAACCTTGAGAGGAAAGAATTAAGGTCCGTAAGACCTGATACCGTGAAGGTTTCCGTGACAATAAAAAAGATTATCAGAAAAAAATAAGAATTTTGTCCAGGTGATTCTATCTTGTAAAGGCAGGTAAGAGACCTATGAAAAAGAGACTTTTTGGAACTGACGGAGTAAGGGGAGTAGCCAATATCGAGCCCATGACGGCGGAGATGGCCTTGCAGCTCGGGCGCGCCATAGCCTATGTCTTCAAGGGAGAGGGGAGGCGTCATAAGATAGTGGTGGGAAAAGACACGCGCCTTTCGGGCTATATGCTTGAGAGCGCAATGGTGGCCGGTATCTGCTCCATGGGCGTAGACGCACTCATAGTGGGGCCGCTACCCACACCGGGCATCGCCTTTATCACCACAAGCATGCGCGCCGACGCCGGGGTAGTCATATCGGCCTCGCACAACCCCTATCAGGATAACGGCATAAAGTTCTTTTCAAGAAACGGCTTCAAGCTCCCCGACAAGGTGGAGCTTGAGATAGAGCGCTTTATCTTTGAGGACAGGGACCCCACTCACAGGCCCACGGCGCGGGAATTGGGCAAGGCCTACCGTGTGGACGACGCCAGGGGTAGATACATAGTCTTCGCCAAGAACACCTTTCCCGACCAGCTCACCCTTGACGGCATGAAGATTGTCGTGGACTGCGCCAACGGCGCCACCTACAAGGTGGCGCCGACAATATTTTCCGAGCTTGGAGCGGATATCATACCCGTGGGGGTGAAGCCCGACGGCGAGAACATAAACGACGGGTGCGGCTCCATGTGCACAGAGAATGTCTCCCGTGTCGTGCGGGAGACCGGGGCCAACATAGGCATAGCCCTTGACGGCGACGGGGACCGCTGTATCATGGTGGACGAGAGGGGCCAGGTTATTGACGGCGATCATCTCATGGCCCTGCTTGCCCTTGCCAGGCTCAAGGAGGGGAGGCTCCGGAGAGAGACCCTTGTGGCTACCATAATGAGCAACTCAGGCCTTGACGAGGCTCTTGCCTCCGCCGGGGCCAGGGTGGTAAGAACGGGTGTGGGCGACAGGTACGTTGTCGAGGAGATGGTCAAGGGCGGGTATAACCTCGGCGGTGAGCAGTCGGGGCATATAATTTTTCTTGACCACACCACCACGGGAGACGGTATCATAACGGCCCTGCAGGTCTTGAAGGCCATGGTAAAGGACGGCCTCCCGCTCTCCACTCTCGCCCGGTGCATGAAGTCCTTTCCTCAGGTGCTCCGTAACGTGAGGGTGCGGAAGAAGAAAGACCTTGAGGATATCCCGGGGCTGCAGAGGGCCCTTAAATCCATTGAGGATAAACTCAAGGGATGCGGCAGGGCCTTTATCCGTTATTCGGGCACCGAGGCCCTTGCCAGGATTACCATAGAGGGTGAGGATGAGAAGGAGATAAAAGACATGGCCGAAGATTTGGCCGGTATACTTGAAAAAGAACTGGGGGCCGCCTGATGCCAAGACTATCCGTAAACGTAGACCACGTAGCCACCGTGAGACAGGCCCGTCTTGATCTGGAGCCCGACCCGGTTACGGCGGCCCTAATGGCGGAGCTTGCCGGGGCCGACGGCATTACAATGCATCTACGCGAAGATAGGCGTCACATTCAGGACAGGGACCTCGCCATTGTCAGGAAGACCCTGAAGACGGAGCTTAACCTTGAGATGGCGGCAACATCGGAGATGATGGAAATAGCCCTTGAGATAAAACCGGACATGGTTACCCTTGTGCCGGAAAACCGAAAAGAGCTCACCACCGAGGGCGGGCTTGACCTGCGGACGAACATGGACCATCTGAAGGGCTTTGTGGCAACAATTCAGGATGCAGGCATCCCCGTAAATCTATTCATAAATCCCGACCCCGAGAGCATACGCCAGAGCCACAGGATAGGCTCGGCGGGTGTGGAGATACATACGGGGAGCTATGCCAACGCCTCGGGCGCAGACGCGAGAGAGGCGGAGCTGAAGAGGATAGCCGACGCCATTACCCTTGCGGGAAAACTGGGCATGAAGAGGCACGCAGGCCATGGGCTGGATTATCATAACGTGCAGGCCGTTGCCGCCCTTGGCGGCATAGATGAGTTTGCCATCGGGTTCAGTATAATCGCCAGGGGCATCTACACGGGCATATCCGAGGCCGTCAGGCAGATGAAGGCCCTTGTCTCTCCGGGAGCATAGGGCGCAAGGGGATATAAGGCAATGATAGAGGGTCTTGGCATAGAGATAGTGGAAGTTGAGCGCTTTAAGAGGGCTATGGAGAGATGGGGCACGCCTTTATTGAAGAGGCTCTTTACAGAGGGCGAGCTTGAGTATTGTCTTGCCAAACGCAGTCCCGGTGCGCATCTTGCCGCCCGCTTTGCCGCCAAGATAAGTTTTTTCAAGGCCGCGGGCAGGCCCGTGCCGTACCAGAGCCTTGATGTGGTGAGGGATGAGAGAGGAAGGCCCTCTATACGGGTTGTTTCCCATGGAGCAGACCGCATGAAGGCCAGCCTCACCATAACCCATACACGCGAGACGGCCATGGCCGTCGTGTTACTGGAGAGCGAGTCATGAAGGTTGTAGACGCCGTGACAATGAGGGCCATGGATGGACGGGCTGTCTCTGATTATGCCATGAAGGGCCTTCAGCTCATGGAAAACGCAGGAAGGGCCGCGGCCGAGGTGGTCCTGCGGGAGCTGGCCCATAATGGCGGCGCGCCAAAGAGGGCGGCCATTATCTGCGGCAAGGGCAACAACGGCGGCGACGGTTTTGTCTGCGCACGCCACCTTATGAACGCCGGTGTGGAGGTGACTTTGTTTTCCCTTGCCAGGGCCAGTGCCTACAAGGGCGATAGCAGAGTAAACTTGCGGTGCTGGCAGAAGATGGGCGGCGGGGTTACAGGGCTTTTCAGCCTCGATGATATAAAAAAGCATGCCTCACCCCTGCGGCACGCCGGCGTTGTTGTTGACGCCCTCCTCGGCACGGGTATCGAAGGCGGCGCAAAGGGGCTTTACGGCGAGGTCATAGAGTTTATAAATACCCTGAAGGGACGGGTTGTCTCAATAGACGTGCCGTCAGGGATGAACGCCTCAACAGGGGCGGTAGAGGGGCCTGTTGTAAGGGCGGATATTACCGTTACCATGGCCCTGCCCAAACTCGGTTTTTTCCTTACCCCGGGCTCGGGGTTTACGGGAAAGGTGGAGGTAGGTGATATCGGCATGCCCGCAGTAATACTAACGGACGAGGCCGTAAAATGGAACCTTATTACTGAAGATATGGTGCGTAACCTTGTAAGGCCGAGGGCGCCGGAAGCGCACAAGGGCTCCTGCGGCCACGTGGCCGTGCTGGGAGGTTCTCCCGGAAAGACCGGGGCCCCGTATATGTCAGCCATGGGGGCCATGAGGGCCGGGGCCGGCCTTGTTACCATAGGGCTCCCCGCGGGCCTTAATAGTATCATGGAAGAGAAGACCACGGAGGTAATGACATGGCCCCTTTCGGAAAGTGCTGAGGGAACCCTTGGCGAGGAGGCCTTAAGCGATATAGGGAATCTTCTTCAGGGCAAGACGGCCCTTGTGGCGGGGCCGGGCCTTGGCGTATCGTCAGGCATCAGGGCCATGCTGAAAAAAATCCTTGAGCAGTCGGCTCTGCCCATGGTACTTGACGCGGACGCCCTTAATAACATGGCCGGTAGTCTTGATGTTCTGGCAGGGGCAGGCTCCGCTGAGATGGCGCTTACGCCGCACCCCGGCGAGGCCGCGCGGCTTCTTGGGGTGAGCGCGGCTGATATACAGGCCCACCGTATCGGCTCGGCCACGGAGCTGGCTCAAAAAACAGGGGCCGTAGTTGTCCTCAAGGGTGGCAATACCATCATAGCCGCGCCCGAGAGAGAGGGGGGCGGTATATACATAAATACCACGGGCGGGCCGGCCCTTGCCACGGCGGGCACGGGCGATGTCCTTGCCGGCATGATAGGCGGGCTAATGGGGCAGGGGCTCAGTGCGCTTGGTTCCGCTATTGTGGCCGTATACGCGCACGGCCTCTGCGGTGATGCCATAAGCAGTAGAAGGGGCGGCCAGCGGGGGCTTATCGCAACGGAACTCCTCGGTGAGATACCTGTTGTCCTCAACTCCCTGACGGGCAGGTAGGAGGGGCGTGGGGAGGGCGGGTGTGAAGACTTTTGTTACCGGGTCTCCAGAGGAGACGGAGCGGCTCGCAGTCAGGCTTTCAGCCAGGCTCCGGGCCGGTGATATCATCGGCCTTGTGGGAGAGCTTGGCGGCGGCAAGACCTGTTTTGTCCGCGGCCTCGCCAGAGGCCTTGGGCTAACGTGCCATGTAAAGAGCCCCTCGTTTAATCTGCTCAATATATACGAGGGCGGAAAAGGGGAGGGGAGCGCAGGTATCCCCCTCTATCACATTGATTTATACAGACTGGGCAATGATGCGGAATTTTTTGAGGCCGGTCTTGAGGAATATATTTACTCCGAGGGTATCTCTGTAATAGAATGGGCAGATAAGTTTCCGGGCTTTCTTGACAGGTGCGCCCTTGTGGTGAGGTTTGCTCACACCGGCGAGACCCGAAGAGAGATAACCGTGGAGTTCAGACGCTCCGGTGCCGGGCCTGTGCAAAAAAAGATATAGTTTTTTGGGAATGGAGAGGGTATTTAATGAGAGAATTTAATCTTGTAATAATAGGCGGCGGGCCGGGCGGTTATGTGGCGGCCATACGGGGGGCGCAATCAGGCGCCAGCGTAGCCCTTATTGAAAAAGAGCGCGTTGGCGGCACCTGCCTCAACCGCGGATGCATACCCACCAAGGCCCTTTATTATTCGGCTTTGAGGGTGAAGGCCGTTAAGGGGGCCTCTGAATTCGGCGTAGATACAGACGGAGTTTCCTTCAACATGGCACGGGCCGTAGAGAGAAAAGACGGTATAGTCAATAAACTCGTAGGCGGCGTGGCCGGGCTCTTGAAGGGCAACGGCGTAGAGGTCTTTAGCGGCACTGGCTTTATAGAGGGGGCGGGAAAGGTAAGGGTTAGCGGCTCTGACGGCGAGGTAGAGACCATTGCCGCGGACTCCATTATCATCGCCACGGGCTCGGAGCCGGCCATGATACCGGCCTTTAATATAGACGGCAAGCACGTCATAACCTCTACCGAGGCCCTTGACCTTACTTCAGTCCCGGAGAGCATGCTCATTATCGGCGGCGGCGTCATGGGCTGTGAGTTCGCCACTATTTTTTCGGCCTTTGGCACGGACTGCATCGTCGTGGAGCTCCTTGAGAGCATACTCGCCACAGAAGACCGCATGGTATCGCGCCTTATTGCCAAGGGTTTTAAGGCTGGCGGCGTGAATGTAATGGCAGGCGTGCAGGTGGAGGACGTTGCTGTTATTGATGACAAAAGGGTAAAGACTACCCTGAAGGACGGCAGGACCTTTATTACCGAGAAGGTACTTGTCACCATCGGCAGGTCCTTTAACTCCACGGGCCTTGGCCTTGAGTCTGCGGGCATAGAGGTTGAGAGGGGCAGGGTCGTAGTGGACCAGAGGCTTGAGACAAGCCTCAAGGGGGTCTACGCCATAGGCGACGTGACGGGAAAGATGCTCCTTGCCCATGTTGCCTCCACTCAGGGGGGCATTGCCGTTGCAAACGCCCTTGGAAAAAATCTGATTATGGATTACTCTGTCATACCTTACGGCATATTCACGGACCCTGAAATCGCAAGCGTGGGGCTCAAGGAGAAAGAGGCCAAAGAGCGGGGCATGGATGTGAGCCTTGGCAGGTTTCCCTATGCCGCCAGCGGCAAGGCCCTCGGCATGGGAGAAGAAGAGGGCTTTGTGCAGATACTCGCCGACAAGGGCACGGACGTTGTGCTTGGCGCATCCATAGTGGGCGGCCATGCCACGGATATCATCGGCGAGGTGGCCCTTGCCGTAAAGGCGGGGCTTAAAATCAAGGATATTATAGATACGGTGCACGCACACCCCACGTTGCCGGAGCTCGTGCTTGAGGCCGCCGAGGACGTGCATGGCGCGGCCGTTCATAAGATGGGAAGAAAAAAAAGGTAGCCCTTTATTTTGTCTATTATAGTTCAGAAATACGGCGGCACATCCGTTGGCTCTCTTGAGAGGATAAGGAGCGTGGCAGAGCGTGTGGCAGGCTCTGCAGGAGAGGGAAAATCCGTAGTCGTAGTCGTAAGCGCCATGTCGGGCGAGACTAACAGGCTTGTTGAGCTTGCCTCCGGGGCGGCCCCGAACCCCGCGGGCAGGGAGTACGATGTCATAGTCTCAAGCGGCGAGCAGGTCTCGGCGGGCCTCCTTGCCCTGACCCTGCAGGAGATGGGGCATCCGGCCGAGTCTCTTCTTGCCCATCAGATACCCATAGTGACTGATGATGAGCATGGCTCGGCGCGCATAAAGGATATTAACGCGGACTCGATCCTGGAGAGGCTTGGTGCCGGCCTTATAGTAGTAGTGCCGGGCTTTCAGGGAGTAACGCCCGCGGGTGAGGTTACAACCCTCGGCAGGGGCGGCTCGGATACTACGGCCGTGGCCCTGGCGGCGGCCTTGAAGGCCGAGGTCTGCGAGATATACACCGATGTGGAGGGCGTATTTACCACAGACCCCGGGCTGTGCCCGGAGGCGAGAAAACTCAAGAAGATTTCATATGACGAGATGCTGGAGCTTGCGAGCCTCGGGGCAAAGGTACTGCAGACAAGGTCCGTGGAGTTCGCGAGAAAGTACTCCATACCCGTGCTCGTAAGGTCTTCTTTTACGGATAGCGAGGGTACGCTCGTTTCGATGGAGGATGAAGAGATGGAAAAGGTAGTGGTATCAGGTATCTCATTTGAGAGAGACGAGGCCAAGATATCCGTCGTAGGGGTTCCCGACAGGCCGGGCATAGCGGCGCGCATATTCAAACCCCTGACAGACGCAGGTATAAACGTTGATATGATAGTTCAGAACGTAGGCAGGGACGCCTCGACGGACCTTACCTTTACGGTCTCGGTAAAAGACTTTGACGGGGCCATGGCAATCACAAGGGATACTGCCGAAAATATCGAGGCAAGAGACGTAATCGGCGATAGAGACATATCAAAGGTCTCCATAGTGGGTGCGGGCATGAAGAGCCACGCGGGAATCGCCTCAAAGACCTTTACCGTCCTTGCCCGTGAGGGCATTAATATAGAGATGATATCCACCTCGGAGATAAAGATTTCCTGCGTGGTAGAGTCTAAATACATGGAGCTTGCCGTAAGGGTCCTGCACAAGGCCTTCGGCCTTGCCGACGAGGCCCCGGCGGAGTAGCCGCAAGAGGGCAGGCGTGAAAAAGAGAGATGAAAGAAAACAATAAGAAAAAGATAATACTATACGATACCACGCTCCGCGACGGTACGCAGGCCGAGGAGGTGGCTTTTTCCGTAGAGGACAAGGTGCGCGTTGCCCTGCGTCTTGACGAACTCGGCATGGAGTACATCGAGGGCGGGTGGCCGGGCTCCAACCCCCGCGATATAGAGTTTTTCAAGGCCATGGAGACGCAGAAGTTGATGCGCTCTACCCTCGTGAGCTTTGGCTCCACGAGGCGCGCAAGGGTTAAGGTCAAGGACGACGTGAACGTAAAAAATCTCCTGAAGGCAGGGGCCCCTGTTGTGACCATCTTCGGTAAATCGTGGAAGATGCACGTGCAAAAGGCCCTGAGGGTTTCACTCGCCGAAAACCTTGATATGATAGGCGAGACCGTTTCTTACCTTCAAAAGAGGATGGACAGGGTCTTTTTCGATGCCGAGCACTTTTTTGACGGTTTCAAGGCCGACGCAAAGTATGCCATGAACTCCATCCGCGCGGCACGGGAGGCCGGGGCCGATTACATCGTCCTCTGCGATACTAACGGCGGGACCCTGCCCTTTGAGGTAGCTGAAATTGTTGCCCATGTGCGGGAGAATTTATCCTGCCGCCTTGGCATACATACCCATAACGACGCCGATACGGCCGTTGCGAGCGCCCTTTGCGCCGTAAGGGAGGGCGCGACCATGGTGCAGGGCACGATAAACGGCTTTGGCGAGCGGTGCGGCAACGCCGACCTCTGCTCTATCATCCCGGCGCTTCAGTTAAAGATGGGTTTAAATTGCATGGAAGAGGCCAGGCTCGGAAAATTGCGCGAGACATCGAGGTTTGTCTATGAGATAGCCAATATCTCGCAGAGAAAGCATCAGCCATATGTGGGGCAGAGCGCCTTTGCCCATAAAGCGGGTATGCACGTGAGCGCCGTGCTGCGAAGCCCGCTTACATACGAGCATATAAGGCCGGAGAGCGTGGGCAACAGCCAGCGTGTCCTTGTCTCAGACCTCTCGGGGCGCTCCAATATCCTCTGCAAGGCCGCAGAGCTGGGGCTGGACGTGGATAGCTCTTCACCGGTAGTAAAGGATGTGCTTGATAAATTAAAGACCCTTGAGAACGAGGGCTTTCAGTACGAGGGCGCCGAGGCCTCATTCGAGCTTCTTGTGCAGGAGGCCCTTAAACAGAAGAAGACCTACTTCAAGCTCCATGGTTTCAGGGTCCTCGACGAGAAGAGGTCGGCAGACAGGATACCCCATGCCGAGGCCACCATAAAGCTTGAGGTCGACGGCGAGGTGGAGCATACGGCCGCCGAGGGCACGGGGCCTGTGAACGCCCTTGATATGGCCCTAAGAAAGGCCCTTGAGAGGTTTTATCCGGGGCTGAAAGACGTTCGGCTCATAGACTTCAAGGTTCGAGTCCTTGCCGGAATGCAGGGCACGGCGGCCAAGGTGCGCGTCCTTGTGGAGTCCGGCGACGGCGTGGACAAGTGGGGCACCGTGGGTGTATCGGAGAACGTAATCGAGGCCTCATGGCGCGCCCTTGTGGACAGCCTGGAGTATAAGCTCTATAAAGACAAGAAAAAGGGGCGCAGGGGGGCAGGGGGAGCCGCCCATGAGTAGAGGCCGGGACAGCAGGTACGCGGCCTTCATGGCCCTTGCCGTTATCCTTATCCTTATCCTTGCCTTTTTTGTCTATAACCACGGTAGCGTCCACGAGTCCCTTCGCCACGTCCCTCATGGCGCGGAAGAACCCTTTCCGGGCTTTCCCGTGGACATAAACAGCGCTGATGTTGAGGCCCTTCGGCTTCTGCCCGGCATAGGGACCAGGACGGCTGAGGCAATTATCGCCGAAAGACAAAAAAAAGGCGACTTCGCCTCTATCGAGGATATACGAAACGTAAGGGGCATAGGAGAGCGGACCTTTGAGGCCATAAAGGGTTTTATTGTTATAAAGAAACATGGATAGAAGGGGCAAGAGGGGGGCTGATGTATCAATGAGAGCTCCTTATGAATATAATGATGGTTTTAGTGTCCCTTCCGGGGCTGATTGAATCTTAAGAGAGGATGGCAGGGATTTGATAGAGAGATACTCGACGCCGGAGATGGCAGGGCTTTGGAGTCCGGAAAAAAAGTTTGAAAAATGGCTCGACGTAGAGCTTGCGGCCTGCGAGGCATGGGCGAGGCTTGGTGAAATTCCGGCTAAAGACCTTAAAAAGATTACAAAAAAAGCCGCGTTTAATGTAGAGCGCATAGATGAGATAGAAAAGCGCGTAAAGCACGATGTTATCGCCTTTCTCACCTCGGTATCCGAGTCCATGGGAGCTGAATCACGCTACATACACATGGGGCTTACCTCATCTGATGTCCTTGATACCTCCTTTGCACTGCAACTGCGCGATGCGGCGGGTATTATCATAGCCAGAGTAAAGGCCCTCCGTACGGTGCTTAAAAAGCGGGCCTTTCAGCACAAAGAGACGGTTATGATGGGGCGCTCTCACGGCATACACGCCGAGCCCACCACCATGGGACTCAAATTCGCCATGTGGTATGATGAGATGGGCCGTAACCTTGAGCGTATGGAGTCTGCCCGCCGGATTATATCCTACGGAAAAATATCCGGCGCCGTGGGTACCTTTTCAAGCATTGACCCGCGGGTAGAAAAGTACGCCCTTAAAAGTCTGGGCCTGAAGGCCGAGCCAGTGGCAACGCAGGTGGTCCAGCGCGACCGCCACGCGCAGTTTTTCGGCGCCCTTGCCATACTTGCCGCCTCCATGGAGAAGATAGCCGTGGAGATAAGGCACCTGCAGAGGACAGAGGTATTGGAGGCCGAGGAACCCTTTACAAAGGGGCAGAAAGGCTCATCGGCCATGCCCCATAAGCGTAACCCCATATTATCAGAAAACCTTACGGGGCTCGCCCGCCTTGTGCGCGGCTATGCCGGGGCCTCGCTTGAAGATATCGCCCTCTGGCACGAGCGCGATATAAGCCACTCGTCGGTGGAGAGGGTTATCGGTCCCGACGCCACAACGCTTGTTGACTTTATGCTCGTAAGAATTACGGGCCTCTTGAAGGGCCTTGTAATATACCCTAAGAACATGAGACGCAACATGGAGCACTCGAAGGGGCTTGTATTTTCGCAGAGGGTGCTCCTGAAACTTACTTCTAAGGGCCTTACCCGCGAGGCGGCCTACGCCCTTGTGCAGGCAAACGCCATGAAGGTGTGGAAGGGCCTTGAGGTAGGGGCGGACTTCAAGAGTATTCTCCTGAAGGATGAGGAAATAGGCAGGGTCATGACTCCTGAAGAAATAGAGGAGTGTTTTGATATCGCCCCCTATATAAAGAACGTATCCTACATATTCAAGAGGGTCTTTGGACGGGCCTGACTTTAAGATTTCTTTTTTAAGAGAGGTGTTTTGCTGCGATGAAAAAACTTGATAAGATATACGAGGGAAAGGCCAAGATACTCTACGCCACAGACGACCCCGGCCTTGTGGTGCAGTACTTCAAGGACGACGCCACGGCCTTTAACGGCGCCAAGAAGGGAGTTATCGTCAATAAGGGCGTTATGAACAACGCCATCTCCACGAGGATATTCCAGTACCTTGAGGAGCGGGGCATAAAGACACATTTTGTCCGAAAATCCTCTGAGAGGGAGATGGTGGTGAGAAAGGTGGAGATAATCCCCCTTGAGGTCGTTCTGCGCAACGTCACCGCAGGCTCTCTTGCAAAACGCATGGGCGTTGATGAGGGCACGGCCCTTGAAAAGACCGTCTTTGAACTCTATTACAAGAACGACGACCTTGGTGACCCCATGATAAACGGATACCACGTGGCGGCCTTCGGGCTCTGCACCGAAGACGAGCTCAAGGAGATAAAGGAGACGGCCTTCATGGTAAATGAGTTCATGAGGGAGTTCTTCTCGGACCGCGGCATAACCCTTGTGGACTTCAAACTGGAGTTCGGAAGGACCGATGACGGCGATATCCTCCTTGCGGACGAGATAACCCCTGACGGGTGCAGGCTCTGGAACAGCGAGACAGGTGAGAAGATGGATAAAGACAGGTTCAGGCGGGACCTTGGCTCCGTAGAGGAGGCATATGCAGAGGTCCTCGGAAAGGTGATGTCGTGAAGGTAAGGGTTTACGTTACGCTAAAAAAAGGTGTGCTCGATCCGCAGGGAAGGGCCGTGCTCGGCGCTCTGAAGACAATGGATTTTGACGAGGTCACTGATGTGAGAATCGGAAAATTCATGGAGCTGGAGATAAAGGACGGCCAGGACGGTGATGAGGACAAGAGGCTTGCCGAGATGTGCGAGAAGCTCCTTGCCAACCCTGTTATTGAAAACTACAGGATAGAGCGCGATTAAGGTCTTACTTTTCTTAAACGGGGATGAAAGGATTTTTATCTCATGAAGTTTGCTATTATCGTATTTCCGGGCTCCAACTGCGACCATGATTGTTATTATGTGCTGAAGCACGTCATGGGCCAGGACGTGGAGTATGTCTGGCACAAGACAGCGGAGCTGAAGGGTTTTGACTGCGTAGTCCTGCCCGGCGGTTTTTCCTACGGCGACTACCTGCGCACGGGCTCCATAGCGCGCTTTTCACCCGTCATGGGCGAGGTGGTGAGGTTTGCCCAAAAGGGCGGGCTTGTTCTGGGCATATGCAACGGTTTTCAGATACTCACAGAGGCGGGGCTTCTTCCGGGGGTGCTCATGATGAACAGGGGGTTGAAGTTTATCTGTTCGCCGGTGCACCTCAGGGTAGAGAACAGCTCCACGGACTTTACAGCGGGATATGAGAAGGGGCAGGTCATCTCCATGCCCATCGCCCATGGGGACGGGAATTTTTTCCTTGAGGGAGATGAGCTTACGGCCCTTACGGATAGGGGCGGCGTTGTCTTCAGGTATTCGACCTCCGGGGGCGAGGTCTGCGATGAGGCCAACCCCAACGGCTCTGTGGGTAATATTGCCGGTATTATAAACGAGGCCGGTAATGTCCTCGGCATGATGCCTCACCCCGAGAGGGTTAGTGAGGATATACTTGGAGGCACTGACGGCCGGACGCTCTTTCAGTCCATTATCGAGGGCTTTGCGCTGAATTTGTTTTAAAGGGAGCATTATATATGATAGAGGTGAGCAAGCTTGAAAGAGAGCTTGAGGCCGGAAGGTTTGTGGTGACGGCTGAGATATGCCCGCCTCGCGGCACGGATACGTCCGCGTTCATGGATAAGGCGCGCCTGCTGAAAGACACGATAGTGGCCGCAAATGTTACGGATAACCAGCGGGCCGTTATGAGGCTAAGTTCCCTTGCCTGCTCGGTATTATTGCTCAGCGAGGGCATAGAGCCTGTCTTTCAGATGACCTGCAGGGACAGGAACCGCATCGGTATTCAGTCGGATATCCTCGGCGCGTGGGTCCTTGGCGTAAAAAATATTCTCGCCCTCTCCGGAGACCATGTGAGCGCGGGAGACCACAGGGGCGCCAAGGCCGTCTTTGACCTTGATTCCGTTCAGCTTGTTGATACTGTAAGGGGCTTGAACGAGGATAGAAATATTAACGGCAAGGACCTTCGAGGCGGCACGGGGTTTTACATCGGCGCCGTCGTGGCTCCGGAGGCCGAGCCATGGGAGCCCGAGGAGATAAAGTTCGGCAAAAAGATAACGGCTGGCGCAAGGTTTTTTCAGACCCAGGCCATATATGATATGGAGAGGTTCAAGAGATTTTTTGATGAAGCCATGGCGGAGTTCCCAGATGTGAAGATACTCGGCGGGATACTGCTCCTTAAATCCGCGAAGATGGCCGAATTTCTAAATAAAAACGTGCCCGGCGTGAATGTGCCCGGCAGATACATAGACGAGCTTAACGCCGCCCCTGACCAGTTGCAGAAGGGCATCGAGATAGCCTCAAGACAGGTGCGGGAGCTGAAGAAGTTCTGCCATGGCGCTCACATCATGGCAATCGGGCAGGAGCGGAGCGTCGTACCCATCATCGAAGGGGCCTGACAGGGGGCCGGGGGCGCTCATTTTGGCGATTTTTTTGTAGAGGCCCCATGGCCGGGAGAAAATTCGCCACCAAGGGGGCCTTGATCCGGCCTTGCCATGGGGCCGCTCACTCAGGGGGCCGGCCCTCTAAGCCATATGGTCCATCGTATCCTTGAAGTGCTCCAGAAAATCCTCTCCATGGAGGGGACGTAATATTATCCACTTCTTTTTTTTGTCGAGCCGTATCTCAACCTCAGAGCCGGGGATAAGTTCGAGCTCCATGAGGTACTCTTCCGGCAGGGACACCCCTTCAGTACCCTTCTCAATCCGCACTATCTTTGTCTTCACAGGCGTCCTCCTTTTATGATCAAGCTCTTCTTGGCCCTTCTTACCCTCTTGTCTCAATATAGTAAGTTTCCGGTAATGCGCAGTCAAGTCATTTCTGGCCCGAAAATGTGATTCATGTCACACCCTTAGTGATTATCCCTGTGCTAATATCAAGAAGTATTGACAGAGGCGTTCTCTTTATAATATAAGATATATATAGAGGGCTTGGGTATGTCCGGAGGTGCTACGGCAAAGATGGCGCATAAGAATCAGCGAGGCCTGTTTTCCACCAAGCAGCTACATCTATCCATAGCTGTAATAGCCGTTGTTACGCTCCTCGGCGGGGCACTCCTGCAGTCCGCCTCAAGGTGGTTAGTGATGTCTTTAGACCTTGGAGCCGCCTATTATGGCCTTATTCTTATCTTAGGGTACATCTTTCTTATCCTCATGCTCTGCGCTGTTTTCGTCTACAAGCTTGTTGGTCCCTTCAGGAGGCTGGAGTATGAGATGAAGCTTATCTCTTCCGGCGAGCTGACTCGGAGGCTCTCAGTGAGGGACGGCGACGACCTTCATGTAAGGCGCTTTGTGGGAAATGTAAATCAACTTCTTGGAAATTTCGAGGAGATGAGCAGGGAGTATAATAAGCTCAATAATATTGTGGATACAAAGCTTGTGGAGATTAACGAAGACCTCTCAAGCGATACTCATGATGTAGGTATCGTCGGCCAGGAGATAAAGATGCTTCAGGAAGAGATACACATCATGAGAGAAAAATGGTAGTGCCGCGTCTTTATCCATAAGGTATATTTCCCTTTCAGCCCGGTCCCCGGTTATCTTGCAATAAAGGCATATCCAGGGTATTTTTCTTTAATAAGACCTGATTAAACGGTGTGCCTTGATTTCCCGTACCCCTCATCGAGCATGTCTTTTTTCCCTTCTCCTTGTACTTACGCTTACAGGTTATCTTTTTTCATTTTCAGTCCATGAGGCCCGCGCCGACGCGGTCCCCGGCGGCCGGGTTGCGCGCGTAAGGCGTGTAATTGACGGAGACACCATAGTCATCGGTACGGGCGAGCATGTGCGTTATATCGGCATTGACACGCCCGAGCAAGGAGAGGAGTTTTTCGAGGAGGCCAGGCAGATGAACATGGCCCTTTTGAAGGCCGGGCAGGTTGAGATAGTGGAGTGCAGGGGAGAGAAAAAGGACAAATACGGCAGGACGCTGGCCTGGGTCTACGCAGGGGGCAGGCTTGTAAATGGCGAGCTTCTTTCCATGGGGCTTGCCCGTTTGCTTCTTATTCCGCCCTGCGGGCTGGAGAAAAGCACGCTTCTGGCGAGGCTCGTCTGGCAGGCGAGGAGCTCGGGCAAGGGGCTATGGAGCGATGAGGGCGGGGCCGGTAAGGCCCTTATAGTGAGCCCCGAAGAGGCAGGCCGGCATATAGGAAAGATGGTTACGGTCAGGGGGCCTGTCAGGGGCGTGAGGGAGAGGGCGCGGGCAACGTTCGTGGAGTTCGGCCATGGAGCAAAGCGCGGCTTTACCGCGGTTATCTTCAGCAAGGCCCTGCCTGCCTTTCAGGAAGCCGGCATGGAACCGTCACGTTTTTCCGGCAGAATGCTCTCAGTCACAGGGGTTGTCCGCCGCTATAAGGGCAAGGCGGAGATAATTCTCGTAGACCCTGGGCAGGTGCGTCTCGGCGCCCGGTCTGAAGCGCCTTAGACCATAAAAAACCTTGACTTACAGGGGACGGATATAGTATTTAAATAATTTACTCATTTGGAAATTTTATTCCCGGGTAGCTCAGCTGGCAGAGCAGGTGACTGTTAATCACCCT